>CALVVT010000047.1 GCA_944363935.1 uncultured Bacilli bacterium | reverse complement strand
GAATTGAACTAGGTCAACATAATCCTTCTTTAGAAATGATTGGAAAATTAGCAACTGCTTTAGATATTGAACCAGAAAAATTATTTTCCAAAACTATAGTTCTACCTAATAGGGTGAGTATATTAACTAAATTATAATATATTAAAAAGTACTTGTCAATACACTTAAAAAATACATTGTTTTCAAAAGTAACTAGGTTAAAAATCCTAGTTATTTTTATTTTTTTAAAAAAAGTTGTCAGAAAAAAAGGATTTTTCGAAAAAAATAATATAATTATATATAAAGGGACTTCTTATACCTTCTGTACCTGCCTATTTCTGGGGGTTTTGGTAAACCAAACCGCAGGAAAGAGTGATAATTATGAAACATAATAATGAATTTTCGTTTTATAATTTTATAATTATCATATTGTTATTAATTTTGATAATTAAAATTGTTTAATAACAAAAAGCACAGTTACAATTAAGTAAGCTGTGCTTGCTACCAATAGCAGGCACTTCAAGGTGAAGTCCCTCCTTAAATAGAATATACCATATCTTGTGAAATTATACAAGATATTTTTAGATTTTTTATAAACTCAATTGATAGCTATTTGTAGAACTTCCATCTCCTCCAGTTATTTTAACTTCTGGGGATAAGGTTACTACAGGGCGAACATAATTAACACTAGCCGAAGACGGTGGACTATCAATAATAGATGACGAGCCTGCCATCCAAGACCTAGAAGCCCTTACTATATCATTACTTTTAATGAAACTAGGATTAAGTAACCAAAACCAATTTACATTTAATTTCATATAATTGTTACTATTATTATAACACTGCGTATTTCTGCCATAATCATAAACACTATCACACAATTCGTTAGTACTAGCTTTAACATACTCAATTACGTCAACCAATCCTACTTTCCCTCTCCATAAATAAGATTTAGCTTGTTTAATATCTGTTTCAAAAGTTTGTATGCCATTTTCATAATCTTCATAAATAGGGCCAATATTAAAAATTCCGTCTACTATCATTGCTTTTGAATTATTATTTAATGAATTAAAATAAGTATTATTTAAATATACATTTAAACTTGCTTCTTGTGTTGGTAAAGCATATAGTTTTGTATCGTCATAATTTCTTATCATAACATCTGTTACTTGACCTTCAGAGTTTAATGTTGTACTATTACTTCCCCAGGCATTACATCCTGAAGCTGTTGAACAATAATCACTATACCGAACACTTTGCTCATCATATGACATTTTATCAGTTAAAACATCATTACGCATTATTTTAATAGTTCCATCATTTGTATCAATACTTATTATTCTCCAAAGTTCATTATTAAATGTTACATGATTATTTGGATTTATGCCACGATAAATAAATTTATTATTCTCATATTTGTCTTCATATAAACCATCACCGGTTTCTACAATTGGTAAATTTATACCACCAACACTTATACCTATTTCAACCGCATAAGTACTTGTATTCACTGTATTTATTCCATCACTTACTCTAGCTACCAATGTACCACTTTCAGTAAACTCTACTTTTTGACTTTGGGTCGCTGTTTGCCATTCTCCACTATCTTTTTGATACTCATAAGTTAAACCTTCTCCTTCTGGATATGTAATTGTTACAGTTTTTCCACTATCGGTTTCTTCTTCACTAAATGTTGGGACATTTAATATATTAGTTTGTACTGTTTTTGCTTCACTTTCTGCCGTCAATCCTTCTTCATTTGTTACTCTTACTTTTACTGTATGACTTGTATTTTGCGTTAGTCCTGTAAATGTATAAGTACTTTCTCCTTCGACATAACTTCCATTATCTATACTATACTCATATTTTGTTATTTCTCCCATATCATCACTAGCTGTTGTTACTACGGTTATAGAATTTGTTGTACTTGTAGTACTTACATTATCTATTACAGGCGGGGTTGTATCTATTTTTCTAAATATTGCATAAAGGGTTACATTATTACTTGGCATACTATAACTATCTAAACCTGTAACAGCTCCTTTATCGGTATTCCAGCCTATAAATTCATAACCTGCTTTTGTTGCTGTATATTCTAAATTAACATTACTTCCTTCAGTTACATAATCATTTACCGCATTACTACTTTCTCCTCCATTAGTCTGGTAATCATAAGTTACGTAATAATCATTAGCTGGTAAAGGATTATCACTATCTTGGGCTACATCTATTGAAATATCTAAATCTACACTTATATTTTCTTCAATACTTGTTACATCACTATTAAATTCTACTTTTACTTGTAACTCTTTTGTTTCTTTACCTTTGATTACATCTCCTTTAGTTAGTCCTGACAAGGTAAAGGTTATATACTTATTTTCTTTATAATAAGTATTTATTTTTTCTATTCTCGCATCTACACTTCCTCTATTTTCTATAGTTACTGTATATAATGCATAATCTCCCGGTCTTTTTAAGCCTGTACTAAATGATGCATATAATCCATTAGTATTATCATAACTAGGTTCTTCGATATCTTCTGCTCCATGGAGCTCGCTTTCTATATTAGTTATTCTAACATCCCAGGTACTTGTTATATTACTTGTTCCTGTTATATTTAGTTGACTACTAAAGGCCGCATAGCCTATCCCCATTAATACTAATATAGAACATAGTCCTATTATAATTAAATTATTTTTCTTGCTCTTCATATAAATTTTCCTTCCCGTCTATTATGATTAATAATATTAAGAATTTACTTTATTTCTATTATTAACAATTTTACAATAACTATTCTGATTATTTATTCTGAATACCTATTCTAAATTAATTTTACCCAATATCTCCGGATAAGTCAATTATATTTTTTATACTAATTATTTTTTATTATAAACTTACCTTATTTAATTTATCATATTTTTTTTACTGCCTTTTTATATATAGTCAAAATATAACTATAAAAACTTTATTAAGCATTTGTTCTTATATAATTATTTGTAAGTTGGAGTGATGCTTTTAAATGAATAGATTAAAAGATTTACGAGAAGACAAAGACTTAAAACAAGAAGATATAGCTAAAATACTAAATATAAGTCAGACTAATTATAGTAAATATGAACTTGAAAAAATAAATATTCCTGTCGATACCCTTAAAAAATTAGCTATTTATTATAATGTAAGTCTTGATTATATATTAGGCTTAACAAATATAAAGAAAAAATTAAAATAACTAGGATAAGTAAAAATAATTTACTTATTTTTTATATAAAAAAAAGGCAATAATTGCCTAATTATAAATAAGGTTTTAAAAATTTACCGGTATAACTATTTTCACATTTAACTACTTCTTCAGGTGTACCTGTAACAACAATTTCACCGCCATTATCTCCACCTTCAGGTCCTAAATCGATAATATAATCAGCTTGTTTAATAACATCTAAATTATGTTCAATTACTAAAACCGTATCACCATTATCGACAATTCTGTTTAAAATAACTAATAATTTTTTAATATCGTCCATATGTAAACCAGTAGTTGGTTCGTCTAAAATAAATAAACTTTTACCAGTTGGTTTCTTTTGTAATTCTTTAGCTAATTTTATTCTTGCAGCTTCCCCTCCTGATAAAGTTGGGGCACTTTGACCTAATTTAATGTAAGAAAGACCAACATCCATTAAAACTTGTAATTTATTTTTAATTTTTGGATGGTTTTCAAAAAACTCTATAGCTTCAGCCACCGTCATTTCTAAAACATCGTAAATATTTTTATTTTTATATTTTATTTGTAAAGTTTCAGTATTATAACGTGTACCATGACAAACTTCGCAAGGTACATAAACATCAGGTAAAAAATGCATTTCAATTTTTTTAACACCATCGCCCCAGCAAGCTTCACACCTACCACCTTTGACGTTAAAAGAAAATCTACCTTTGTCATAACCCCGCATTTTAGCTTCTTTAGTACTAGCAAAAACATCGCGAATATCGTCAAATACCCCGGTATAAGTAGCTGGATTACTTCTTGGCGTTCTACCAATTGGTGTTTGAGATATATCGATAACTTTATCAATATTTTCTAATCCTTTAACACTTTTATAGGCCCCTGGTTTACTTTTTGATTTATATAAATTATTAGCTACCACTTTATAAAGAATTTCATTAATTAAAGTACTTTTACCACTACCAGATACCCCAGTTACACAAATAAACTTACCTAAAGGTATTTTAACATTGATATTTTTTAAATTATTTTCCCTAGCACCTTTAAGCTCTAAATATAATTTATTACCTTTTCTTCTTGTTTTAGGTACTTCTATTTTTTCTTCACCAGTTAAATACTTACCAGTTAAACTATTGGGATTGGCCATAACTTCTTTAGGTGTTCCTTTAGCAACAATATAACCACCATGCACGCCGGCTTTAGGACCAATATCAACTAAATAGTCAGCTTCAAGCATTGTATCAGTATCGTGCTCGACTACAATTAAAGTATTGCCTAAATCTCGCATTTCTTTTAGAGAATTAATAAGTCTTTGATTATCTCTTTGGTGAAGCCCAATCGAAGGCTCGTCTAAAACATATAAAACTCCTGTTAATCTTGAACCTATTTGCGTTGCGAGTCTAATTCTTTGGGCTTCGCCGCCTGATAAAGTTTTGGCTTCTCTAGATAAAGTTAAATATTCAAGTCCAACATTAATTAAAAATGAAAGTCTAGACGAAATTTCCTTAATAATTAACGCTGAAATTTCTTGAGCTTCTTTAGAAAGTTTTAAATTTTGTAAAAACTCATATAAATCTTTAATACTTAAATTAGTAACTTCATAAATATTTTTACCACCAATTAAAACTGATAAAACACTTTCGTTAAGCCTCGCTCCATGACATACTGGACAAGTAAGTTCAGTCATATAATTTTCTATCCATTCTCTAATCCAAGTACTTTTAGTTTCCATATATCTACGCTCTAAATTGGTAATAATTCCTTCAAATGTTCCTTTACTAGTTCTAGTATTTCCACTTTTAGACGTGTAATTAAAAGTTAAAATATCATTAGTTCCATAAAAAACAATATCTTTTTCTTCTCTTGTTAAATTTTTAAAAGGTTTATTCATATCGATATTATAAAATAAACAAGCTGAAAATAAATTAGTATAAGTAATATTATTTTCGTCACTAGTATTAATAACCGCAATAGCGCCTTCATTAATACTTAAATTATCGTTTGGAACAATTAAATCTTCGTCAATTTTATATTTAATTCCTAATCCCTTACATTCTGGGCAGGCTCCATAAGGTGCATTGAAAGAAAACATTCTAGGTTCTAATTCGGGCATCGAAAAATTACATTTTGGACAAGCATAAGTTTCACTCATTAATTTCTTTTCACCGCCAACAATATCGATTAAAACTTTGCCTTTACCTAGTTTTACTGCTGTTTCTAAAGAACCATATAATCTACCTCTAATGCCTTCCTTTATAACAAGTCTATCAACTATTACTTCAATTGTATGCTTTTTAGTTTTTGATAAAGTAATTTCATTACTTAAATCATATTCTTCACCGTCAATAATAACTCTGACAAAACCATCTTTGCGCAAACTATCAAGTAATTCCTTATGTGTTCCTTTTTCTAAAGAAATAACAGGACTTAAAATTCTTATTTTAGTTCTTTCTTCTAAATTAAGAACGTCATTAGTCATTTCTTCAATACTTTGGGAAGAAATTGAAATATGATGGTTTGGACAATAAGGAATTCCAATTCGGGCATATAAAAGTCTTAAATAATCGTAAATTTCGGTAACTGTTCCTACTGTACTTCGGGGATTCTTATTAGTAGTTTTTTGATCGATACTAATAGATGGACTAAGGCCTTCAATGCTATCGACATCAGGTTTTTCACTACCACCTAAAAATTGTCTAGCGTAAGCACTTAAACTTTCAATATATCGTCTTCTACCTTCAGCATAAATAGTATCAAACGCTAAACTACTTTTCCCACTACCAGACACTCCGGTCATAACGATAAGCTTATCTTTAGGTAAATTAATATCAATATTTTTTAAATTATTTTCCCGAGCCCCTTTGATAATAATTTGGTCCATAATATCAACTCCGCTTTCCATTATAGCACAAAAATTGCTTTTATTCCTAATATTAGTTATAATATTTTAACGGTGAGATTAATGTATAACATTTTAAACGATTTTTTAATAGTTTTAATTACCAATTATCTCTATCTTTATATTAATATAATTAAACCTAAAGAAGATAAATTATTAATTAAACACGAAAAAGATAAAATAGAAAGAGATATGGAAATAAATCATGAACAATTAAAAGCTTTTTTAAAACACTATACTAGTAATGGTTTTCATAATCTAGGCAATGAATTTAATGAAACTATAAATATTTTTTATGATTCCAAATATCTAGAATATAAAAGCTATGTATTAGAAACATGCCCTATAAGGCAATTAAAACCAATAGTTAGTACCTTTTATGATTATTTACCAGGCTTTAGTTTTCTATTTTTACTAGAAAAATTAAAAACTTTAAAACTAGAAAAAGTTAAAGAAGATAATCCGGTTCTTTATAAAATCCTAGGGTGTTATAACCCTTTAGAAAATAAAATTTCTTTAAATTCAATATCTAAAGGAACTTTAGCTCATGAATTTATTCACGCTATTAGTACTAAAATAGAAGATAACCTTATTTTTACCGGGTTTGCTGTCAAAACAAATGGCATTAATTTATTTAGTGGTTTAAACGAAGGTTTTACCGAACTTATAACTGAAAGAATCTTTGCTTTTAAAGAAAAAACTTATAAAACTAATGTTAATGCTTGCGCTTGTTTAGAATTATTATTTGACAGCCCACAAGAATTGGAAACTGCTTATTTTTTAAATGATTTTAACTATTTATTTAATGGATTTTTAAAATATGGCAGTTTAGAAGAATTTATTTATTTCAATTATTTATTAGATTTATCAGAACATTTTGACGATTATGAAGACAAACTTAATGATTTAATTTTAGAAATTATTACGAGAACTAATAACGAAGATAAAATTAATAAAGCCAACGAAATTCTAAAGAAAAAAGAACCACATAAAGTTCTTCAATTAATCACGAGGTTTAAAAATTAAGGAAAGATAAAAGGAAAATATAATAGCGGCACATATACCAGCGCTTGTTAAATCAAAAGTTCCAATTAAAAGCCCCATAAATCCATTATCTTCATAACCGGCAATCGCTCCATGAGTAAGCATATGACCAAAACTAGTTATTGGAACTAATGCTCCACCACCAGCCCAAGCAACAAACTTATCGTAAATACTAAAGACATCTAAAAAGGCCCCAATAATAACAAATAAGACTGTAATATGTCCAGGAGTTAATTTAAATTTATCTAAAATTATTTGACCTAACGCACAAATAATTCCCGCAAAAATAAAGGCATGTAAATATATCATTATATCGCCTCCAAACTAACCGCATGAGCAATGGCTGGAATACTTTCTTTTTCATTTACTCTAGCGGGACTCATTAAAGCTCCAGTAGCAACTACTAAAACTCTTTTGAGTTTTTTCTTTTGCATTTCTTTAAAAATATAACCATAAGTTACTAATGGTGCGCAAACAGGGCCACTAGCGCCGGCATAAACTGGTTGTTTTTGCAAGTTATAAAGCATTGTTCCTGTATCATTATAGTTTTGCATAGTTATTCCATATTCTTTTAACATATATTCTTGTAAGATTTCTTTTCCATAAATTCCTAAATCACCAGTTAAAATTAAATCATAATAATTAATACTTCTTCCTGTATCTAGTAAATGCCGATATATTGTATCAGCTGCGGCTGGGGCCATAACTGCTCCCATATGATATACATCAGTTATATTAGAATTAATTACTTTGCCAATAGTGGCACTTTCTAAACAAATACCTTCTTTTTTATGTGATATTAGTGCACTAACCCCACCAGTAGCGGTAAAGGTTGTCGTTTTAGGTTTAGGACCCCCATATTCAACGGGATAACGAAATTGTTTTTCAGCAGCATTATTATGAGAACAAACAGTTGTCACTATTTTTTCGGTTTCTTTAGATAATAAAGAGCCCGCTAAAGCAAGTCCTAGAGTACTACTAGCACAAGCAGCATATATACCAATAAAAGGAATGTTTTCGCCCATAAAAGCATAATTAGAAGCAGCTAATTGATTAGATAAATCACCAGAAATAAATAAATCTATATCTTTATTACCTATTTTTTCATACAAAATTTCTAATGCTTCTTTAATTAATTTACTTTCAGCATCTTCCCAGGTCTTTTCTCCCATATATAAATCATTAAAACTTTTATCGAAATAACTACCAAGTGGTCCATTTGCTTCATAAGGACCAGTAACTGTACTAGTAGTATTTATATATACATTATTATATTTAATTGTCATTATATCACCCCAAGTAACATTCTAATTAAACTAAAAGTCCAAGCACTAACAACGCCAAATATAATAACCGCTCCAGAAAGTTTTAACATATTAGCCCCAAGGCCTGTAACAAAACCTTCTTTACGATATTCTAATGCCGCACTCATCGTCGCATGAGCAAAACCAGTAATTGGAATTATCAAACCACATTTACAAAAATTAACTATTTTATCAAAAAAGCCTAAACTAGTTAATAAACAACTAATAAAAATTAAAGTAACAATCATACAAACACTAGCTTCTTTTTCTGGTATAGTTAAAAAATAACTATAAAACTCAATTAACCCCTGACCAATTATTCCCATAATCCCACCTATAGTAAAAGCTGTTAAAGCATTTACTAAAATATTTTCTTTAGGGGTATGCTTATCGACTATTTCTTTATATTTCTTTTTTTCCATGTTTTTCCTCCTACCATTATTATGGAACAAATATTTTTTTATATACAAAAAATATTTGGCTTAACCAAACATTTCATTATATTTTTGACTAGCATACTCAAAACTAGCTTTTTTAAAGAAATTATCAATATAACTATTTCTATCATTTAAATACTGCGGATAATAAGCATGTTCCCATAAATCAATGGTAAAAAGTGGCGTTAGATTATAAGTATATGGGGTTTCTTGATTAGCTAAATTAATTATTATTAACTCTCCTTCACTATTTGTAACTAACGTAGTATAACCAGAACCTATTAAAAATTCAGCTTTACCTTTATATTCTCTAATAAAATTATTAAAATTACCAAACTGAATATTTATTCTATCTAGTAATTTACCAGAAGGTGCGCTAGGACGAGGATTCATACTTAACCAATATAAATTATGATTTAAAACACCACCTAAATTATGAAGAATTACTCCTCTATCAACAAGAGAAAATTCGTCAATATGTTTTGGTAGTTCTTCAATCGAATATTTAAAATCGTAATTATTCTTATTAAGTTCTTCCATTAATTTATTATAATAAGTTTTATAAAGTAAATTATAATGGGGCTCCATTACTGAACCTGCTATTTGTGGTTCTAATTCATTTATTCCATAAGGAAGTTTCATTATTTCATACACTATATCACTCCTCATTTAATTATATGTAAAGATTAAAAAAGAAGAACTTAAGTCCTTCAATTTTCTAAAGTATAAGCATTATTTTGACTACCATCTCCCCCAGTAATTTTAACTTCTGGCTTTAATGTTAATACTGGGCGCACGCCGTACGAGGTGGCAGCACCGTTGTAGCCGAAGCTGCCGCCACCGTGCACATACCACACATAGTACGAGCTGCTGTCAGAATACGGCGACAAGGTCCACCACATGTCACTATTGAACATCCAGTTGCTGTTTTTACAATATCCATACCATGCATTGTACATATTTTTACAACTACTATATGTACTGGCTCTTACATATTCTGTTGCATCTATAAGCGCTACTTTTCCTCTCCATATTGCTTCACTTGCATAGCCTATTTCTGTATTTAAACTATTGCTACTTTTATAATCTATTGGCCCTGCTTTATAACTTGCATCTTCCTTTATCTTACTCTTTGCTTCTGCACTTAATCCATTATAATATTCTCCATTCAAATACGTACTTATTTCTGATTCTTCACTTGGTAATGTATATTTTGTCCAATTTACTTGTCTCGCTAATGTACTTATTAAACTTCCGCTTGTATTATACAAACTACTTGTACTTCCATAAATATTACAATAACTATAATTGCAATACTGGTTATCCTGCCTTCCATTGCTACTTGTATCAAACGCTCTATTTTCTAATATTTCATTTCTAATTATTTTAATAGTATTATCATTAGTATTAACACTAATAATTCTCCATTGCTCTCCATTGAAAGTAACATAGTTATTTGGATTGGCTCCTCTATAGGTGTAAACATTCTCTTCATAACTATCTTTATATAATCCATCACCACTGGTTACTGTTCCAGCACTCTCCACTAAATCGCTTCCGGCACTATCTTGTTTTACTTCAACGGTTAGACTTGCACTTTCTGTATTTGTTCCATCACTTACTCTAGCTACTAATGTACCACTTTCTGTAAACTCTACTTTTTGATTTTGACTTGCTGTTTGCCATTCTCCACTATCTTTTTTATACTCATATTGGTGTTAGTATATCAATTTCGGACAAGTATGTCGATGTTTTTTGCGAAAAAAAATGAGATAATAAAAATGGTGAAAATTATGTTAAAAGAACACAGAATTAAAAGAAAAATATCCCAAGAACAATTAGCAAAATTAAGTGGTGTTGACGCTAGAACAATATATAGAATAGAAAAAAATATTTCTATGCCTTTAGTTGATACTTATGCTAAAATAGTTACTTCTTTAAACCTAACTAAAGATGAAATCTATAATGACATTAAAAATATAGCTAAAGAAAACCAAGTTGAAAAACACGATTAATTTCTAATTTATGTTTTTACTATTTTATTTATACATCTTGAGGTGAGTTAATGGAAATAAAAGCAAACAATTATAAACCAAATGAAATACTTAAATTTATAAGACAAAATGCGAATATTACTCAAGCTACATTAGCTGAAAAATTAGGTAAATCTAAAAATTGGGTTAAAAATAACGAACAAGGTTTAAATAGATACTTTTTTGAAGACTTAATAAAAATAGCTAATATTTGTAATGTTGAAATAATAATTAGAGAAAAGAAAACACGTTAGAACTAACCTAACGTGTTTTAAAGTAACAACATTAATTACAAGATGTAGTAGACTCACTATATGTATATACATATTTATTTTTAGTTTCATTCCATGTAATGTCTACTCTACCATTAAATTTAGAAGCTTTAATTGGGCTTGGGTCAGTTATATCTGAACATTTATTATCAGCACAAGGATTCTCTAAACTCTCATTTTCGTCAATTATTCCTGCGTCTTGTAACTCTTTTACAGTTACACAAGTACTAGCTCCATCAGTTTGCGCTGGTAATTTTAATGAGTTTGTAGATGTAGACATATAAGTTCTAGCTGCATCTATTATTGTATCTAACTGCTCCTTATAAGCATCAGCCCTTGATTTAACAACCATATTATTAATAGTGGGAATAGCAATTAAAGCTATTAAACCAAGTATTGTAATTACACATATTAATTCGATTAAAGTAAAACCTTTTTTCATATCATTCACCTATAATAATTATAAAGAATGATTAATAATTTGTCAATTAAATAGTTTGCCGAAATTTTTTTAAAACCTTATTTTCACTTCTTGAGACATAAGTTTGATTTAAACCTAAATTATCGGCCACTTCACTTTGGGTCATATCCTCATAATATCTTTCAATCATAATTGTTCGTTCGGGTTCTTCTAAAGAATTAATCATATCTTTAAGCATAATTAAAGTATCTTTTTCTAAATATGGGGCACTAATAATTTCATGAAGCATCATATTAGTATCACCATAAGTATTATCTAAACTATCAACTTTATTGCTATTTAATATTTCTGCTAATTGATATTCAGGAATTTCTAAAAAATCAGCAAGTTCAGTCGTTGTTGGCTCTCGCATCATTTTTTGAGTTAATAAACTTCTGGTTTTTTCAATTTTATAAGCTAAACTAGATTTTTCTTTACTAATTTTAAAAGGTTTATTTTGTCTAATCAAAAGCCTCATTTCCCCTAAAATATAATCATAAGCATAACTAGAAAACTTTGCACTTCTATTAGAATCATAATTTTTCGAAGCTTTAATAATCCCTAAACATCCAGCTTGATATAAATCTTCAAGCGAAGCACAATTAGTAAAAAAGCTAGCAAGTTTATAAATTAATTTTTCATTTTCTTCAATTAAATTAGCAATATCCAAAGCATCATCTCCTATATGTTAAATTTATTTAAAGCAGCAAGTTCGTCTTCAACAATTCCTATTTTATCTAATAAAAAACTAATTTTTTCAGTTACTTCTTCATTATCTTTAACACAAAGTATAATACTTCCGTTGTTTCCTTTACCAATTTTATAGCTTTCATATAAAGCTTTTTTTCCTTCTTTATCAATACTATTAAGAGCAGTAATATTAAAAACAATATTTCTAATACCAACTTGTTTTAATAAATTATCGACATCTTTTAATTCATTAGCATTATCTTTATTCAAAGTTCCCCTTAATCGAATAAATAAAACTCCGCAATAAGGTTTAATATCAATATCTAACAATTGCCATCACCTACTTAACTCTAGCATATTTCCATTTCTTTTCATAGCTTTTCGACAAAACTAGAATTAATATGCTTAAAAGAAAGAAAATTAGAAAATAAATTACATAAACAAAATTATCTTCTTTTTCTAAAGTTTTAGGCTTACTTATTGTTAAATTATTAGTCTTTAAATCAGGTTTTACATAATCATTTATTTTATTATTTAAATTATTACTTTTTAAATAAGTAGGATAACTAACTTCATTTTTTAAAGGTTCTACTTTTTCTTCTTTTTTCTCTTCTACTACCCTATCATCATTTGAAAGTTGTTTTTTATTAAAAGGTAAATAAGTATAAAATATTTTAAATTTATCTTCGTCTTTATAAATAAAATCCAAAACTGGATTCACTGTATATTCGTCATTATAAACTTTAATTAAATTATAATAATGATATAATTTTTCTTCAGTGTAATAGAGTGTTACTGGTTTAACAATTTTCAAAGCATTAGAAGTTTCTTTTAAAACGTCATAAAAATATTCATATTTAGGATTTACCAAAGTACTATCTTTAAAAAATAGTTTTTGAACATTTTGATAATTATCTTTTGTATAAACTTGTCCATTTCCTGTTTCAATTGTAAAATCAACATCATTTTCTTTTTGAAAACTAAATTCTAGTGTTAAATCGTCTAAATAATGAAGTTCGTGAAAAGAAATTTTAACCACTCCACCCTCTTTAATATACCCAGTCCCGCTCATCTGGTCTAATAAAGCTTTAGTTTGACTCATATCAAATATTTTTAACTGTTTATCTTTATCATAAAGTTTAAAACTAGTAAATTCATTATCCTCACT
This sequence comes from uncultured Bacilli bacterium, assembly GCA_944363935.1. GTDB lineage: Bacteria > Bacillota_I > Bacilli_A > RF39 > UBA660 > Coprosoma. The sequence continues at coordinate 587 of CALVVT010000047.1, read as the reverse complement.
ATTTAAAGTAAATTTTAAATAACTAATTCCACTTACTCTTTCATAATAAGCTCCTGGTTCACTTGTAACCACATAATCTTCGGCTATAGGTTTAGTAATTGTAAATGAACTTTTAGGTCCGAGAATATAATCAGATTTATCAAAGTATTCGTATCCCGTTTCTTCATTAATACTAGCATAAGGTCCAAAATCTTTTTCAAGGCGGTAATATTGATACCGCTTTTCCGTAAGTACATTTGCTGAAGGAGTTACATTAGAAAGTTCAGTATATTCTAAACTTTCATTTGCGCTGACATCTATTTTAAATAAACTCATTAAAATAAATGCCCACAAAATTTTCTTCATGTACTCTCCTTTCTAGCCCCTCTATTATATAATATACGACAAAAATTTAAAAAATCCTTCTTTTTTATGGAATTTTTTTCATTTTTTTGCATTTAATATAATAAAAAGCCATAATTTTTAATTATGACTCTTTAAAATTACAACATTAGTTGTTTAATCTTTTTGTCTGAAAGGCCAGTTATATCTATGATATCAGCTATATCTATACCTTTTTTCAGCATTTTACTAGCTATATCAAGTTT
>CALVVT010000046.1 GCA_944363935.1 uncultured Bacilli bacterium | reverse complement strand
AATAATAAATCATTAAGGCCATTAATATTATTTTGCAAACATCTTCCTCCTTTCCATATTTTGAAGGGAAAAATACCCTTCTATTATATATCATAGGAGATTTATTTAAAAAATCCTTCTTTTTTTTAAAAAATTTTTTAAATTTTTTTCATTTTATCTCTTTTTGTGTGAAAATTGACAAAAAGTCTTTTTTTTTTTACTTAATTAGGTTATAATGTAAATAATAGGAAAGGGGCTAGAGCTATGATAGTAAGGAAACCATATGCTTTATTTATTAAATACTTTAAAATAATTCATATTATAATGGCGCTATTAATAGGTATTCTTATTTATCGGACTGGCGTCCTTTTGCATTTTTTTAACACCTATATTAGTGATTATCAAACTGCAACTGATGGGTTTGCTACAGGTGATTATGTTAATTTTTATAGCTTTTTATTAGTTATGATTGTAATTATTGCTAATATAAGTATTTTATCAGTAATGTTTGTTAAGAAAAAACCTAAACTTTTATATATTCTTAATATAATATTATTTTTCGGAATTATTGTATTTTTTGGTATTTGTTATTCAACATTATTTAACATTACTAATGTAATTTTAGATATAAGGGTTTCGAAAGCCATAAGAGATATAAGTGTTTTATTAATCGCATTAGAAGTAATTAGTTTTATTTTAGTGCTAGTCCGTGGTACTGGTTTTGATTTTAAAAAATTTGATTTTGGTACTGATCTTGAACAATTAAAAATAGAAGAAAAAGATAGAGAAGAAGTAGAAGTTGCTTTTGAACTTGATAAAAATAGAATAAATAGACAAGTAAGAAATAAATTTAGGAATATTAAATATGTTTATTTTGAACATCGTTTTCTTATCAATACTTTAGCCATTATTGGTGTTGTAGTTCTTGGCTTTATTACTTATTTTAATATAAGTATTTACCGGGCTAATTATGGAGAAAATGCTTATTTTTCAGCTAGTGGTGTATCGTTAAAAGTAACAGATTCTTATATAACTAATGAAGACTATAATGGAACTAAAATAACAGATAATACTTTAGTTATTGTTAGAATTGATGTTAAAAAAACTAATTTAGTTACTAAAAGATTAAATACTGGGCTTTTAACTTTACAAACTGGTTTTGATTCTTACGGTCAGACCCCTGATTACAATAAAAAATTAGCTGATTTTGGTATTGGTTATGTCGATCAAAAATTAACTGAAGATTATGTACCTTATATTGTTGTATTCGAAGTTCCTAACGATAAAATTAGTAGTAAATTAACGCTTAAATTTAACGATAATATTAGTTATGTTAGAGGAGAAATGGGGGCTAAAAACATATATGTAAAATTAAAACCGCAAAAATTTAATAAGAGTGAAGTAGTTGCTAATAAATTAAAAGATACTGTTAATTTTGAGCAAAGTATTTTAAAAGATGCTTCTTTAAGTGTAAATGAAGTGTCAATAGCTAATAGTTTTAAAGTTGCTTATGATTTTTGCTCGACTCAAAATAATTGTTTTAAATCATATGAATATGTAACACCTACGGCTAGTGGTGATTCTGAAAAAACTTTGATGCGGGTCAAAGGTGAGTTTAATCTGGCGGAAACTGTTAATATTTCTGGAGTTTCAAACTTCTTGGATTTTATAAATATGTTTGGCTATCTTAATTATAATGATGGGGAAAATCATCAAATAAAAATTAATTCTAAAAATATAAAATCAGATACGAGAGGGGATAAAAATACTTATTATATTGAAGTACCTAGAGCTGTTTTAAATGCATCAAAAATAAGTTTTTCATTTAAAATAAGAAATTATACATATAACTATACCATAAATTAAAAAGGTATGTTACAATAATAAAGGAGGCTATGCGTTAATGAAATATGTAAAGTATTGTATAGTGTTTATAATAGGCATGAGTATTTTACCTTTTATAGCGCATGCCGAATGTGATTATCAAAGAAAAGCAGAACTATCTAGAATAGCAGGTAATGTAAAACTTGCTTATGAGTACGATGTTAAAGAAGAATTAAAGTTTTCTGTAAAAATTACTAATATTACAAATGATATTTATTTAGTAGATGGTTTAAATAATACTTTTAGCGGTTCTTCTGAAATGAGTCACCGTTATAAAGATGGACAAACAGTTAGATATACTATTTATTCTAACGATAATAATTGTAGGGGTGAAGAATTATTAACCCAGTATATTAGTTTACCATATTATAATATTTATCATGATTATTCTTCTTGTAAATTACATCCTAATCATAATTATTGTAAGATGTGGAGTGATACAAGAGCTGTTTCGAGGGAAAAGTTTGAAGAAACTATGTATAATGAAACGCTTAAAGAAAATGCTTTGAATATCGAAAAAAGTGAAGATAAGAATACCATTGATAATATATTAGAGTTTATTAATGAAAATAAGTTTATCATAATTATAACAGGAATAGTTATTTTAATTATTGTAATTGGTTTACTTATTAGAAGACATATAAGAAAATTGTAGTGAGGAGGTACCTTATGAAAAATTTAAAATATTTATTATTTATAGTAATAGTTAGTTTATTAGCCATTTTACCATTTAAGGTAAAAGCAGATACCCCAGATCAAGTTACTATTACATCTGATGGATTGACTGACTCTGAACTTATTTGTGGTTATTATTTGGACCAAATAGATACTGATGCTGGTAGGGCTTACTGTATTCAAGGGTATAGAAATCCGCCTGCTAATGGTTGTGTTTATATAAAATCAGCCGAGTATACTGAAGATCCAGGGATGATTAAGTTGTTGCAAAAACCTAATTCAACAAAGAAAGAATATAATTGCGCACAGGGAGCTATTTATGGGTATATAAAAGAAAAAGGTAGCGCAAATATTTTTCCAGGCTGGTATGGTGCTTCTGGAGATAGACCTTCTGGAACTGCTGGCCCAAGTGATGGTGGTTATTCACATTATGGTAATCCTTACTATAATGATTATATTAATGAAGCTCGTAATGCTACTGGAAACGCTACTGCTTCTGAAGGAGAGGCTACTTTAGCATTTACTGGAACTGATGGGTCAGAAGCTTGTGATGGTGATTATATAAAAACTAAAATTATTAAAGTTCATGGTGAAAACATAGATTGGAGTACATTTAAAGTCGGTATTGATGGTATGAATGCAGAAGTTGTCGAAAATACTTGTGTAGCTGGCGCAGGTACTGATTGTTCACTTCGTTTAAAAATACATATGGATGAGGCTCAAGGACATCAAAGTTTAAATATATGGGCGAATGCATTATCTAATTCTTATAGTGGTAGATATTATGTTTATACTGCGAGAGATCCACAATGTCAAAGCTATCAAGATATATTGTTTACTGGTCCAGGCCGCAGCTCTATTCCAGCTTCGACAACTATTTCTTTTAATCCAGATGCTTGTACTGATTATTCATTAGATGTTAGTTGTGGTAATTGTGATACTACAGGGGATAAGCCTAGTTTTATAATCCAAGATACGACTAACTGGTCAGGCATTGTTAATAGTAGTTTATCAAGTAATTCGAATATTAATGGATATTTTGATCAAGCAAGTGGCGGAAGTACTGGTAGTGGTGGCGGCAAATGTCATGTTTATTGCCGTGAAGAATATCGGGTTTATTTTCCTAATGAAGACGACGAAGTTAACGTTGGCGCTGGTAGACATTTTACCTTTAATTTAGAAGGTGATATAGTAATAGGAACAGTACCAAATTATAAAGAAGTTAAAGTTGATAAAATAAAGGAATGTCAGGCTACTGAAGAATATGAGGTTACTGATCCTGAAACTGGTGTTACAAGGACTGAACAAAAATCTTCACCTTCATGTATGAGTCAGTATGATGCTAGTCAGAGTAAACCAAAAGCTGGTGAAACAGGCGATGTTACAATTCAGTATACCGAAACATATCAAGATAGTGTATATAATGCTAATAATCCAATTGAATTAAAACAAAATGATAGTCGTCAAGAAATACCAGAAGAAACAGTGAGTGGTGCTAGCGCTACATATGAAGTTATTAATTGGTATGAACTTCCTGATAATACGTATAGATATATTGATATGCAGACAGGAGAATCTTCGTTTAAGATGCCATCTGGTGATTTGACTAATCATTATCGTGATTTAGGTTCTTCTAATTTGCCACTTTCTTATGAAAACTATGGAATAAATGTTGGTGGTGAAAATGTGGGAGCTTATGTTGGTTTCGCTTTCGCATTACCAGGTAGTTCTAATATGAGTGAAGCATTTTTAGATAATAATGATTATTTTAAAACATCCAGCACGTCTAACGATAATATGTATACAAAATATGTTAATAATGGTTGCAGTGACAAAGGAGATACAAAACTTCGTGAAGAATTAATGGGTTCAACTTGTGCTGAAATGTATGGCTATGGTACATCTGGTTTCTGTGAATGTGCTAAATCAAAACAATCTAATAAAGCTGGTAATTGTATAGCTAATATAAATTCTGGACTTGATAGTAATTATTATCAATGTGAAGTTCTAGTTTGTCCAGAAGGTGAGTTTACTTGTAGTAACGGAGAATGTTCAAAAGATAAACTTTGTCCTGGAGATACGCCAGATGGTGGAGGTCCGGGTGATCCAGATGGTGGAGATCCCGGCGATGGCACCGGTGGTTACTGCGAGGATTGTAAAGGAGGAATTTGCTGTCCAGGACTTAACATGGTTTGTCCTGATGAAAATGGAGAGTGTCCAGTTCCGGCAGGTGGAGAAATTATTTACCGGACGATAGATTTAGATAATCCATTTCCTGGCCAAGCTGATGGTCGCCGTGATACCGGTTGGAATTGGTGTAGTTATAATGTAGAAACTAACAAAATAAGTTGTAATGGTATGGGAAATGGAAATCCTATGGTTCATAGAAATATAATTAACAACCGTGGATATTCTAGTGAAAAAATTTATCAGTCAACACCAATGTATGAGTTTGATTTAACACCTGATAATATTAAATCTATTAGAAAGTATAATCGCTCAAACAATCATAAATATAGCGATTGGACGTTAAAATGTAATGGTGATGGTGCAGATAAGATTTGTTATAGTACATTCTTAAGAAATAATGATTTTGCTAAAATAAAAAGTAGTTCAACCTGTGCTGATAAAAGTAGGTTAGGTACTTGTGACGATAACGGAAAGGAGAGGTGATAATTAATGAATCAATCATTTTGGGGCGTTTTAGTTGTAATGCTTGGAATCGCTTCTCTTTTGCTTAT
>CALVVT010000045.1 GCA_944363935.1 uncultured Bacilli bacterium | reverse complement strand
GATAGATATTATTATGGATATGGAAGTAGTAAATATGCGTTACCAAGTCAAGAAGCAGATTTAAATGAATATTTAAATACGACATATTATAATGGACTTAATGCTACAGCTAAAAATATGGTAAAAGCCGATGCAGTGTATAAAGCCGGAATAGTAAATCATGAAAGCAGTTCAAACATACAGCAAAATATAACAGAAGTAAGCAGTGTAAAATGGAAAGGAAAGGTTGCATTAATAGATGTAACCGAATATATAAGAGCGAGTACAAATAGTAGTTGTAAAAATATGTATGCATATGTAAGTACAAGTAGTTGTTATAACAATAGTAGTAGTCATAACTGGATGTATTTAAATGATGTATGGTGGACCTTGTCGCCGAATTCTAACAGCAACTCGAGCCGTGTGTGGCGTGTGAGCAGTAGCGGCCTCATCTACAACTTCAGCATCGCTAACGCCTCGAACGACGTCCGCCCAGTTCTGACTTTGAACTCAAATATCCAAATAACGGGAGGTACAGGAACAAGTTCAAGCCCATATACATTGGGGGTATGATAACAAAGTACAGACAGTTCGCAAAACCGAAGGTTTTGGAAAGCGGGCGTAAGCTTGCTATAGAAGGCGAACGATTATAATCGTTCGCCTTAAAAATCAAAATATTGCACGGCCAATTTAATACTTCCCGTCGATTGGCCGTGTCTTTTATAAATGTTAAAATAAAAAAGTCATAAATATGTTAAAGTTAAAGGGGCTGAATAGAAATGAATAATTTTTATTCAGCTTTTTTCGTTTGATTTATAAATGTCAACATCAATTAGAAATTTAATCATTTTAAAACCACTAAATAAAGTGGTTTTTATGTAGTATTTTTTGAATTTCTTTTTGACTTTCATTGATATCATTACTAGCGTCTATTACTTCTACATTAGGAAATAAAGGCATTAATTTAGTATATCCTTCTTTAGCTTTAGTTAAAGTATCAATATTTTCATTTTTATCTAAAGGTTTACCTCTATTTAAAATTCTAGTTAAAGCAAGATTAGGATTAATATCAAAATATAAAGTTAAATCAGGGTCTTTAATAACTTTCAGAAAATATCTAATTAATTTTAAAGCATGAACATCATAAGCATAGGCATAAGCTAAAAAACAAAGTAAATATCTATCATATAAAACAAAATCATAATTATTTATATCTTTATGTTGAAGTAATAAATAATATCTTAATATTTCAAAACCACTTCTGGCTTCTAATAATAAATCTAATATTTTATTTTGCCCCATATCGTTTAGAGGCTGATAACTAGTTTTAGCAATTAAAACTTTTTTAGGCGCTAAAAAATCTTTGACAAGTTTTAACTGCGTTGTTTTCCCGCAGCCATCAATTCCGCAAAAGGCAATAGTTTTAGCTTTCATAAAATTCCTTCTTTCTAGTATATTTTATTTAATTATTATGATATAATTTTGTATAAGGTGGTAAGATGGTTTATTTAATTTATGGTGATAAAGACTTTTTAATCGAAAAAGAAATGAAAAACATTGCTAAAGATTTTGAAGATATAAATATTAGTAAATATGATTTAGAAAACACTAATATTAAGGATATTATCGACGACTGTGAAACTATTTCAATGTTTGCTGATAAAAAACTTGTTATTTGTGAAAATGCTAGTATATTTAGTTCTAGTACAAAAACCTCTATAGAACTTGAAAATTATTTAAATAATCCTAATTCTTTAACTACTTTAGTTTTTCTTTTAAATAACGATAAAATAGATAAAAGAAAAAAAATAACAAAATTAATTAAAGAAAAAGGGGTAATTAAAGAATTTATAACTAATGAAAATCCAAATACCTTTATTAGAAAAAATTTAAAGGATTATAAAATAGATACTAGTACAATTGATTTATTAATTGACAGAGTTGGTGATAATATTCTAACACTAAATAATGAAATTTTAAAGATAAAACTTTATAAAGAAGATAACATTATCACTAAAGAAGATATTTTAAAATTAACTAGTAAAGCGGCTTATGACGATATTTTTAAATTAATTGATTATATAATTAATAATAATAAAGATAAAGCTTTAGAAACTTTAAATGAAATGCTTAAAAATGGGGAAGAGGTTATTAAAATAATTATTGTTTTAGCTGGTCAAATAAGACTTCTTTATCAAGTAAAAACTTTATATATGAAAGGTTTTTCGGAAAAAAGTATAGCTGAAACTTTAAAAGTTCACCCTTATAGAGTTAAACTAGCAGTTCAAAATTCTAAAAAATATAGTAGTGAAAGTTTAATCAATAATTTAAAAGCTTTAGCGGATATTGATTACGGCATTAAAAGTGGGAAATTAAATAAAGATTTAGCTTTAGAAATGTATATTTTAGGAAAGTAGGTTTAATTATGCAGTTATATGATATTCAAACAAACGGAAAATTAAAACCAGGTGCTTTAATTGGTGTTAGAATGAAATCAATTGGTTACTGGGATATATTAAGTACAAAAGCAGAAGATGGGTATATTCCCGATACTTTTAAAAGTTTAAATGATTTTTCTTTTGAAGATGGTACTAATATTAAAGATTTTATTGTTATTTTAAAATATTTAGGTAACCATAAATTTATAGAATTACTTTCTAATAAAGAAATGATTTTAGATTTTGCTTCTTTTAATTTTTGTACTGACGATAATATAACTTATGAAAGTGATTTAAATAATCTTAATTACAATGACGAAGAGTTTGAAAAGGATTATCATAAAGCCTTAAAAAATCCTTTATCACCAATTATTTATAGTGACCCTTTTGAAGGAGATTATGAAGCTTATGTTTATGACGGAGAAGTAAGAAAAAAATATTTGGAAGAAACTGTACCTAAAAGAGAATATATTACTAGTTGGTTTACTAGTAAGGAAAATTTTATAAGAAACGCTTTAACAAGTAAATATAAGCAAATGATTAATCAAAATAGTGTTAAGGAGATAAAATAAAATGCATTTTACTGCATTTTTTCTATTTTAGCTAGGACGTTTGCAAGTCCTGTTTCATATTTACTGCTGTTTTTAGGTATATAATATTTTTTACCAACTAACTCGTCTGGTAAATATTGTTGTTTTACAAAACTACCTTTATAACTATGTGGGTATTTATAATCTCTAGAGCCATTTTTTAAATGTTTTGGGACTTTACCAGTGTTTCCTTTATTTATATCACTTAAAGCTCTATCAATAGCCATTTCGGCAGTATTAGATTTAGGTGACAAAGTCATATCGATAACAATTTCTGCTAATGGGATTCTAGCTTCTGGAAATCCAAGTCTTTCGGCAGCATTTATGGCGGCATTTACTCGAGGTCCAATACTAGGATTAGCAAGACCTATATCTTCATAAGCAATAACAGAAAGTCTTCTCGTTATAATATCCATATCTTCAGCTGCTATTAATTTAGCTAAATAATGTAAAGCAGCCTGGACATCACTACCTCTAATGGATTTTTGAAAAGCACTAATAGTATCATAATAACCATCTTCGTTTTTATCGAAGTAAAGGTTTGGTTTATTATTTATTTTTTTAATTAATTCTTTATCGATATTATAGTTATCACTACTATAATAAGCTATTTCTAAAGTATTATAAGCATTTCTTAAGTCTCCACCTGATAACTGGGCAATATAACTTAAAGCTTCATTATCTATTTTAATATCTTTAAATTCAGTTAAAACTTTTTTTAAGGCTTCTAAAATATCTTCTTCTTTTAAACTTTTAAGTTCAAATAGTTGACATCTACTTCTAATAGCTGGATTTATTGAATGATATGGATTAGCAGTTGTCATACCAATTAGAGTAATAATTCCATTTTCTAAATACGGTAAAAGTAAATCTTGTTTATCTTTATTAAGTCTATGTATTTCGTCCATAATTAAAACAAAATTTTCTTTAGTTTTAGCTATTTTAGTTACTTCGTCAAAGTCTTTTTTACTGTTTATAACCGCATTTAAAAAGGCATATTCTAAAGATAGTTCGTTAATTAAAGTATAGGCTAAAGTTGTTTTTCCGGTTCCTGGAGGACCAAATAAAATCATAGAAAACAATTTTTTGTTTTTTACTAGATTACTAATTATTTTTCCTTCACCAATTAAATGTTTTTGACCAATTATATTATCTAATGTATTAGGTCTTATTTTATCTGCAAGTGGCTTCATAAATATCACTTCCTAGTAAAATATTATAACAAAAAAAGCTATAAAATTATAGACATTTTTAAATATTTATGATATAGTACTAGTACATAAGTGATTATGTTAGAAAAAAGCGAGTGAGGCCAGCTCTATAAATGGCAGCTAACAAAGTAGGTGAAGCCAGCCTTGCGATTACGTTAAAATGGCAGCTAAAAAAGTAGATTAGAGAGCAGACTCTAATCTTTTTTTATAAAATTTTGAAAAAGCCATTTACATGAACGTATGTTTGTGATATATTTAATACAACAAAAGGAGGGATTGTATGTATAAAAAATTAAGAATAGTAAAACTAGATTATAGGTATTGTGATTATTTAAGAAAATATGATGGTAAAGTACCATATAATAATGGTTCCAAAGAATTGCGACCTTTTATTGGTGTATTATTTTCGGTAGGAGCGTGTGAATATTTTGCGCCTTTAGCTAGTCCTAAACCAAAACATAAAGTTTTAAAAAATACATTAGATATAATAAAAATAAATAAAGGCATTTGGGGCGTTATTAATTTTAACAATATGATTCCAGTAGCTAGTTATAATTATGAAGAATTAGATTTAAATCCAAAAACAAATAGTAAAACAGAACGTTTTAGATTAGAACTACTTCAAAATCAATTAAGATGGTTAAACTCTCATAGAAAAGAAATTTATTTAAAATCTAGAACACTTTATAATTTGTTTAAAGAAAATAAACTGCCAAAAAATGTTAGAGATAGATGCTGCAATTTTGTATTACTTGAAGTTAAAAGTGAAGAGTATAATAGTATAAATTATGTAGTTAATTAAATTATATGTTTAGTTTTATCTTTGTCTATTGATACTTTTTTTCGTACTTAAATTTGTAATATTTTTAAATATTTGATAAAATATTAAGGGTGGTTATATGGGTGACTATGACACTAAAAAAGAAGATTTTAGACAGTATTTATTATTAGAAAAAAAATACAGTAATAATACTGCTAATAGTTATATTGAAGATTTAGAAACTTTTATAAAGTATTTTAAAAATAAAAAATCCTTAAAAAATATAACTAGAGCTGATATTAATAATTATATAACTAATTTATCTAATAATTTATCTGCTAAAAGTGTATCAAGACATATAAGTAGTTTAAAAACATTTTATAAATACTTATTACTTGATAATTATGTAACTAGTAGTCCCGCAGCCCATTTAAAAGTTCCAAAATTAGCTAAAACATTACCTAAAACATTATCAGAAGAAGAAGTTGATAAACTATTAAACGTTAATTTAACTGACGATTATAGTTACCGCAACAAAGCTATGCTTGAACTTATGTATAGTAGTGGCCTTCGGGTAAGTGAACTTATTAATTTAAAAGTAACTGATATTGATTTAACTATGAATTTAGTTAGAGTATATGGCAAAGGAAGTAAAGAAAGAATTGTACCATTAGGTGATTATGCATTAGATGCTTTAAAAGAATATATTAATAGTCACCGGGGTAATTTATTAAAAAAAACACCTAGTGATTACTTGTTTTTAAATAGTAGGGGAACTAATATGACAAGACAAGCTTTCTTTAAAATAATTAAAAAACAAGCCTTTATGGTTGGCATTAAAAAAGAAATATCACCACATACTTTAAGACATTCTTTTGCATCTCATTTACTTACTCATGGTGCGGATTTAAGAACTATTGGTGAACTTTTAGGGCATGCTGATGTATCTTCAACACAAATATATACCCATTTAACTAATGAAAAATTAAAAGAAAATTATGTGGAAAGCCATCCACATGGAAAGTAGGGAGTTAGATGAACGAATTTATGAAACAAGCTTATGATGCTTCAATGATTAATGCTTATGATAATTTTGAAACAGGAGGTCCTTTTGGAGCGGCTATTGTCAAGGATGGTAAAGTAATAGCTGTAGCTAATAATACAGTACTTTTATCTCATGATCCAACTGCTCATGCGGAAATCAATGTAATTAGAAAAGCATCTTCAGTCCTTCATACTCATGATTTATCTAAATGTACTTTATATACTAGTTGTTATCCATGCCCAATGTGTTTAGGAGCTATTATTTGGGCTAATATAAAAGAGGTATATTATGGTAATACTAAAGAAGAAGCTGCAGAAATAGGTTTTAGAGATGACGATATATATAATGTAATTAGAAATGTTAATCGGCAAAAAAAATGGGAACATTTAAAACTAGAACAATTAGATCATGATGTTACCATTAATGCTTTTAAAGAATTTAAAAAGAAAAAAGGAAAAAACTACTAGGAGTGATAATGTGAAAAATATAATTTTAACTGGTGATAGACCAACAGGAAAACTTCATTTAGGTCATTACGTTGGTTCTTTAAAACAAAGAGTAGAACTTCAAAATAAAGGTGATTTTGACGAAATGTATGTTATGATAGCTGATGCCCAGGCCTTGACAGATAATGCTGATAATCCAGAAAAAATAAGAGAAAATATTATTGAAGTTGCTTTAGATTATTTATCAGTAGGACTTGATCCAAATAAAATTACTTTATTTATCCAGTCAGCTGTTCCCGAATTAACAGAATTTACCTTTTACTACATGAATTTAGTAACTTTATCAAGATTAGAACGTAATCCAACCGTTAAAAGTGAAATAAAACAAAGAGGATATGAAACTAGTCTTCCTATGGGATTTTTAACTTATCCAGTTAGTCAAACTTCTGATATTACTGCTTTTAAAGCTAATATTGTTCCAGTAGGTGACGATCAGCTTCCAATGCTTGAACAAGCAAGAGAAATTGTTAGGTCTTTTAATAACATATATGGAGAAGTTTTAGTAGAACCAAAAGCTATGCTTTCAGATAACGAAGTATGTAAAAGACTTCCTGGAACTGATGGAAAAGCTAAAATGAGTAAATCAATAGGTAATTGTATTTATCTTTCTGATAGTGAAGAAGTAGTTAAACAAAAAGTTATGAATATGTATACAGATCCTACACATTTAAAAGTGGAAGATCCTGGTCATACAGAAAATAATCCTGTTTTTATTTATTTAGAAGCTTTATGTACAGATAATCATTTTGTTAAATATTTACCTGAATATAAAAATTTAGAAGAATTAAAAGCTCACTATGAAAAAGGTGGACTTGGTGATATGAAAGTTAAAAGATTCTTAAATGACGTTTTAAATGATGTTTTAAATCCTATTAGACAAAGAAGAAAAGAATATGAAGGAAAAATAGAAGAAGTTTATAAAATATTAGAAAATGGTAGTAAAAAAGCTAGAAAAAAAGCTAGTGAAACCTTAAAAGAAGCTAAAGAAGCTATGAAAATTAATTATTTTGAAGATGAAGCTTTAATAAATTCGCATATTAAAAAATATCAAAAATAAATTGCATTTTATCTATAAATATGCTATACTGAAGTTGCATTTGAAAAAGATGCATGTAATATAAAAAAGTGGCGATTCCGGTCATAATCAGGAACTTAAAAAAGTGGCGATTCCGGCCATAATCAGGAACTTAAAAAAGCAAAGTTAGAGCAATTCTCTAGCTTTTTTTATAAAATAATTAAAAATCATTGAAATACATTTGTTCGTATGCTATAATTATGAATAACAGAAGGGGGAATTACAATGAATAAACGATTAAAACTTGTTGTTATTGATAAAGATTATTGTGATTATTTAAGAAAATATGATAATAAAGTTCCATATAATTTTGATAAAAAACAAACTAGACCGTTTGTTGGGGTATTATTTAATATTGGGAAAATAAAGTATTTTGCGCCTTTAGCTAGTCCTAAACCTAAACATTTAAAAATGCATAATAATATTGATTTTCTTAAAATAGATAAAGGTAAT
>CALVVT010000044.1 GCA_944363935.1 uncultured Bacilli bacterium | reverse complement strand
GTTTTATAACTTCCATTAATTCCTTTCCTTTTAAATTTAGGGAAACCACTTTTATTAAAAAAGTTTTGATAAGCATTATCTAGGATAAATACACTATTTCTTAAGGCGCAGCTATCTACTTCTTTTAGAAATGGATATTCTTTTAACAAAAATGGTATCATTTTTATTTGCTCATAAGCTGTTTTTCCTTTTTTAGTGTTTTTATAATAATTAATTCTATCAGCTAAAAAGTAATTATAAACAAGTCTTGAAGAGCCAATAGTTTTATTAATTAATAATTCTTGGTTTTTATCTGGATAAAGTCTAAACATATAACCTTTTAAAATTTTCATAGCTATCACCTCTTGTGACAAATATATCATACGAACTAATGTTTGTCAATATGCTTTTTTAATAAAATTAAGTATGACTTTCCTATTGTATAAAAAAGTCAAACTAACAATCTAGTTTGACTTTTGTTTGTTTTACTTTACCAGTTTTATAATCAATTGTAATATCAACTGATGTTTTATCACTACATTTATTTAATTTTGATAAGTCGTATTCTTCTCCATTTTTATTAGCTGATTTTAAATCTTCTAAAGTAACTGTATAAGTATTACTTCCAGTATTTGCACTCATATATTTATCAAAATAATCTTCAGCTAAAGGAGTAATTGCATTTTCTAATTCTTTATTGTTTTGCTCTTTATTATAAAATAAAAATACTCCTCCAACAACTAACGCTAAAATAACAAGTACGATAATCGCACCAACAACTTTTTTCATAATCTAGGCCTCCATATTTTTAACTATTAACATTTTATCATGTTTATAAATCTTTATCAAGAGTATTAATTATTTTTTCTGTAGCTTTCCAAGGTAACATAGCGCATATTTTTCTATTTGGTTGTTTATATATTTCGTCAAAAATTAAGGCTTCTTCCAAAATGTTTTGATTGTATTTTTCATTATTAATCATTTTACTAAAATTATCCATTATTTTTTTAGTTTCATTCACTGTTTTATTTTTTAATAATTTTGTCATTACTGAAGCTGAACTTGTACATATAGCGCAGGCTTCACCAGTAAATTTTATATCTTTTAAAACATTATTTTCCATTTTTATCATAACTTTTACTTCGTCAATACAGCTATTGTTATTTGCATCCCCCACTAAGTAACTACTATCATTTACCTCACATTTATTACAAGGATTTAAATAATTATCCATCATTAACTTTCTTTTTTCAATACTATTCATAAAACACCTCTTTTTTTAAAATATTACTTGACATTTAACAAAATCTTAAGTATAATTATAATTGCCTATTTAATTGCAGGTGTAGTTCAATGGTAGAACTTTAGCCTTCCAAGCTAACCACGGGAGTTCGATTCTCCTCACCTGCTCCATTATAGAATTTAACCCCTTGTTATGTCAAGGGTTTTTATATGCATTAATTTTGAAAAACTCCCAAAACACTCCTAAAAAGTCTATTTACAAAAACAAGACCAAAAACTGAATTTTTCACTTTTTTTCAAAAAATTATCGACACCGCGTACGAAGTGTGATGTAATGTATATGTAATCAAAAAGGATAGTGTGAAAAGTTTTATGGAAAACTAGACATACAAAAAGAAAAAGATATTAAGACGAAAATCTTGATATAAATCTATCAAAAAGACAGAGAAAAATGATCTATGACAATAGAATTAAGAACAACAAGGACATTTAATGTTATCTGAAATTTTAGATTTACCACGACGATTAATAGGCTGGATATTATTTTCTTTAATAAGTTTTTTATAGTTTTTATGTTCTATTTTAACAAAAGGTTCAATTAAAGCTTCTCCGTCAACTTTAAATTGTTTATAACGTTCATTAGTAGGCTTATTATTAATAACAACATCGTCAACTTTGATAAATTTAGATAAGAAAACGATAAATTTCCAAATAATTTTATTAATTCTATTTAAAAATCCAATAAAAACTGATATAATTTTAGACATGACAGATACCTCGTTTCTATATGTTCTAAAATTATTATAGAGGTATTTGTCATTTTTTGATAGAGGAAAAGGCAAATTTTAGCAAAAAAATACTTCAAAAAGGGAGTCATTAGCAAAATGTTAGAAAAAGCCTTTAAATATAAAGAGAAAAGCATGGGTAGTGTAATAAACTATTCACACTACTTACGTAAAAAGGTGGTAATTATATGGAAAAAACATCTAGCAAAAAAAATACTATTAAAATCTTTGAAAATCAAAATATTAGAACAGTTTGGGATAGTGAAAAGGAAGATTATTATTTTAGTGTAGTTGATGTAGTTAAAGTGCTGACTGACAGTTCTAATCCCAGAAAATATTGGTCTGTATTAAAAAACCGCTTAAAACAGGAAGGAAGTGAGTTGACTACAATTTGTAGTCAACTGAAAATGCAATCAAAAGATGGAAAGTTTTATAAAACTGATGTCCTTGATACAAAAGGAATTTTAAGGTTAATACAGTCTATTCCTAGCCCAAAAGCAGAGCCCTTTAAACTATGGCTTGCAAAAGTAGGAAGTGAAAGAATAGATGAAACATTTGACCCTTCTAAAGCCGTAGATAGAGCTATCATAGTATATAAAGCTCAAGGCTTTAATGATGCTTGGATAGAAAAACGTTTAAAAGGAATACTACATAGATTTCAATTAACAGACACTTGGAAAGAACGAGGTATTAATGAACCTATTGAATATGGTATATTGACAAATGAAATATATAAAGCATGGTCTGGGATGAAAGCCAACGAATACAAAGCATATAAAGGGTTAAGAAAAGAATCTTTAAGAGATAATATGAGCGATTTAGAAATATTATTAACCGATATAGGAGAAACAGCCACTAAAGAATTGGCAAAAAAATATAATCCCATAGGTTTGGAACAAAACAAAAAAATTGCACGACGTGGAGGTAATATAGCAAAAAATACACGAAATAATTTAGAAAAAGAATTAGGAGATACAGTTATTTCTAAAGAGAATAACATGAATAAAAAATATATAGAATAAAAAAGATAGCTCCCTCACCAAAGTTAGCTATCTAAACTTAACAAACACAATTAGAAGTATCATAAGAGATACGTTCTTTTGTGATACCCTAATCGTAACATTTTTTAACAAAATTTACAAGGAATTGATTTTTATGGGCCAGGATAAATGTGAAAAAATAATAAAAATGTCAGTAAATTTAAAAATGAATTATTAGTAAAAATGTCAGTACTTTTTTACAATAACAAAAATAGTAATAAATAGTAAAAATGTCAGGTTTTTGATAAAATACTTCCTTGTATTTAAAAAAGGTTTTTATATGCTAAATAAATATGAACAAATTAAAAATTTATATTTAACTAAATATTATGATTTTAATTTTGAAAAACTCCTAAAATAATTTTTAACTTTGTTATAGAGAATAATTGAAACTATTACCCTATTTTGATATAATGACAAAGAGATAGACTTAAAATGTTAGGTGCTTGCCTCCACATAATTTATTTAAAATATTTTATGATAGGAGGTGGTCCACATGAAGATTCTTATTAAGAAAGGAACTCTTGATGGAGTTTTTAGTAATATTCGCAGTAATATTAATTATATTATTATTACTGTTAAAAGAAGCCAAAGGACAATAAAAAAAGCACCTAACTCAACTAACGAGTTATGGTGCACTCACAAAATGTGGAGATAAGCACCTAACGGCAATAATTAGGTCTATCTCTTTTTTAGTTTGCACAAGAAAATAAAAATTATTCTTGCAAATACATCCAAGTTGCAATAGAGAAGAACACAAAGTCTACACAATGAGCTTTTCCTCTATCATTATTATAACATCTTTAAATATTTTATACAATAACAAAACAAATTATTAATGCATAAACTTAAGGATGTATTAGTATTATACAACATTTTTACCATTTGTCAACAAACAAAACATTTTAATGATACCACCAAAAATAATTAATACGCTTATTATAATAAATATTTCCTTAACAAACTTTTTAAATATTTAATTCAAAAAGAAGCTAAATACCAGTAGCTTCTTTTAATATGGCCGGTAGTAGTATGGTGGATAAACTGGATAAGGTTGATAAGGTCCATAATAAGGACGATTAAATATTGGAGCAACAAGGCCTCCAGTAATTCCACCTAAAATAAATGGTCCTAAAAAGCCACCACCAAATCTATTAGATCCTGGTCCATTTGGCCTTGGTCCTGGCCCTGGACCCATTGGCCTTCTAAAGCCTTGATTCATATTATAGCCCCCTTTCATAATATCATATGTTTAATTAACTAAACCGTGATAATAATGCTTTTTAAACATATATTTATAACAGGTGATTTAATGAAATATTTATTTCAAATTATTGGTATTTTAGCGCTTATTATTGGCAGCTTTATCTATTCAGATAAAGTTAGTCTAGCTGCTAAAAACAGTGACAGTTTACTTATGGAAATTAAAAATAAAAGCGATAATTATATAATTAAACCATCTGAACCAATCATTAATGAAAATACAATTATTCCAGGAACTAATGGCCGAAGGGTTGATATAAATAGAAGTTATAATAATATGCGAGAGATTGGGTATTTTAATGAAAAACTTTTGGTTTATAAAAAAATAGAAATAGAATACCCTATCAATAAAAATTTAGATAAATTTATTATTAATGGCAATGAAGATAAAAAAGAAATTGCTTTAATTTTTAAAGTAAATAGTAATGATAATATTGATAAAATAATTAATATTTTAAATAAAAAGAAAATAAAAGGAACTTTTTTTATTACTAGTACTTTTATGGAAAAGAATAATGAACTTGTTTTAGCTTTATTAAATGAAGGACATACTATTGGTAATTTAAGTGATAATGAAAATTATAATAGTCCTGATTTTATTTGGATGAAAACTATTATTACTAATGCTAGTATGCAGAATAATTATTGTTTAGCCAAAAACAAAAATACTAAAATATTAGACATTTGTAAAAATCAAAATTCTAGAACAATTATTCCTTCTAAAATAATTGAAAAATATCCTTTAATTGAAACTAAAAAATATGTAAAATCAGGGGCTATGATAGCTTATAAAATTAATAGTAAACTAGAAAATGAACTTATAAATATTATTAATTACATTCAAAGTAAAGGATATAACCTTGACAGTTTAGAAAAATTATTAGCCGAATAGCTTTGACAATCACTTTAAATAATGATATTATTATATTAGGGTGAGAATATGAAAACAATGACAAAATCACAGAAAAAAGGTTTAGTTATTACAATATTACTTGTTTTAATCTGTTTTATGGCAGTAGCTTATATGGCTTTTTCAACTAATTTAAAAATTAACGCTAAAGGTTATGTTAATGGTTCATGGGGAATTAAAATTACTGATGTTAATACTAGTCAAACTATAGGTAGTGCGACTAATATTATAGAACCTTCCTTTACTGCTAATTCAGCTACTTTTAACTGTAATTTTATACAAGTTGGTGATAGTATTGAATATGCAGTTAAAATAACTAATACTGGAACTATTAATGCTAGTTTAAGTAGTTTAGTTTTAAATTATGACGAAAACGATGCCATTAAATTTACAACTTCTGGTTTTTACGTTGGTGATGTTGTAAAAGCTGGAGAAAGCCGAATTTTAAATGTTAAAGCCGAATATGTCAAAAGTGCAGGGCCAGGAACTGAAGCTTCTTTAACTGTTGATTTACAGTATGAACAAGCTGAAGCTCCCGGAGAAAACCCAACTACTGTATCAGGAAAAGTTTATTATAATGACGTTCCTTGTGCGAAATGTTTAGTAACTATTTACAAAGACTGTGTTGCTTTATATGAAACAACTACTGATGCTGAAGGAAATTATACTTTAACTAATGTTAATCCAGGTAATTATAGCCTTTATGGAACTAAAGATTATTATGGAACTAGACAAATAATTACTGTTACTTCTACTCCATTTAATTCTGATATTCATATTACCGAAGGTGTTACTACTCCAGTTTGTACCAGTTAAAAAACTGGTATTTTTTTTATTTTAAAACATATATTTTACTATATAGAAGGAGGAAAAAATTATGGAAACACTTAAAGTACGAGCAAAATCTAATCCTAATTCAGTAGCAGGAGCACTTGCTAATGTATTTCGTGAAAAAGGAACTGTAGAAATTCAAGCAATTGGAGCTGGAGCTTTAAATCAAGCAATTAAAGCTATAGCAATAGCTAGAGGTTTTGTAGCCCCTAGTGGTAAAAATTTAATATGCATTCCTGCTTTTACTGATATTGTTATCGATGGTGAAGAACGTACTGCTATTAAATTAATTGTTGAATCTAGATAACTGCTAAAAGCAGTTTTTTTATATACATTCAAATGGAGTTTATAGTCATTTTAATATAAATATCTATTAAAGTTATGACTTTTTAACTTTAACATTTATAATTTAAACTTTTTTGGTAAAAAAACTAATCAATAAAAAAAGAAAACTGTCAATTAGTCTTCTCTATCTAAATTATAAAATAGTTTATCGCTAAAAAACTCTTCTAAAGTAATTCCAAGTCCATCACAAATTCTAACAAAAGTTAAAACTCCTTATTTTCTATATATTCTTTAGTACAATTATCTAAATCATTAATTAAATTATCGATATCTGTTATATCTTTTAATTTAGTTCCTGAAGCATATATATGGCCTCCACCACCATAATTTTCAGCAATTTTATTAATAATTGGTCCTCTTGACCTAATAGAAACACGGTAATTATTATTTTCTTTATCTTCAGTAAAAGTTACCCAAACTAACATTTCTTTAATATAATTAAACTCATTAATCATATTACCTGGAGTAGCAACATCAACATTAAACTCTTTTAAAATATCGTCAGTTACTTTAATATAACCAACTCCATTATTAGTTATTATAAAGTTTTGAGATAAATATCCTTTAAACTTAATTTCTTTATAAGGTCTTTCATATAATTTTTCATAAACTTTAGTAAAATCTAAATTAGTTTCGGCAATTAAATAAGCAGCTAGTCTTAAAGTTTTAGGACTAGTATAAGCATACATAAACCTTCCACTATCAGCAATAATCCCCGTATATAATTTAAAAGCAGCTTCTTTAGTTAATTTTAATTTAGTATTTAAAATAAGCTCAATAATCATTTGACTTGCACTTGAAGCTTTATCGTCTATCCATTCTACAGTACAAAATTCTTCTAAAAAAGGATGATGATCTATTTTAATACTTTTTTTAAAATTTTTAACATCTACACCATCTACTCTACTAGAATTAGGTGTATCGGTAACAATTAATAAAGCATCCCCACTATCATTATACTTATCTAAAGTACCTAAATACTTAAATTTACTAGCTGGAGAACCAACTACATATACTTTTTTATGAGGAAAAGTATTTAAAATAATATCTCTTAAAGCTAAACTACTTCCTAAAGCATCAGGATCAGGTCCAATATGTCTAGCAATAACAATTTTATTGTATTTTTTAATTAACTTATATATTTTTTTGTAAATAGTCATTATACTACACCTTCTACTTGTTTATAAGCCTCTCTAGCAATCATAACTTCTTCGTCAGTTGGTACAACATAACAAGGAATTTTTGAGAATCTATTAGTAATAACCCCAAATTGTAAATCTTTTAATTTATGAATTTTTTCATTTTTTTGTTCGTCAATACTTATACCAAGTGGTTTTAAAGCTTCAAGTAAATCTGTTCTGAACCTTAAAGCATTTTCACCAACTCCGCCACATAAAATAATCGCGTCAACTGTTTTTAACTGCATATAATAAGAAGCTATATAACTAACAATTCTATTAATATACATTTTATTAGCTAAAATAGCTAACTCATTACCATTTTTAATAGCTTTCATTAAGTCCCTATTATCACTTAATCCTGGAACAAAACCTTCTAATCCACTTTTATTATTTAAAGCATCGTTAAGCTCGTCTAAACTCATACCTGTTACTTGGGATAAAAAAGGTAAAATTGTATAATCAATATCTCCACTACGAGTTGCCATCATTAAACCAGCATTAGGCGTAAATCCCATAGAATTATTATAAGAACGACTTTTTTTAACAGCTGTTACACTAGCGCCAGCTCCAATATGACATATAATTAAATTAACTTTTTTTCCAAAATGTTTTTCCATTTCCATAGTTATATAATTACAACTGATACCATGAAAACCAAATTTTCTAATTCCATATTTTTCATACCATTCTAAAGGAACAGGATATAAATAATTTTCTCTAGGAATTGTATGGTGGAAAGCAGTATCGTAAACTACAACTTCTTTCGCATCAGGTAAAATTTTCATAAAAGCTTTTATTCCGGCAATATTAGCTTTCATATGGACTGGTGATAAATAAGTTAATTTTTCTAATCTCGTTAAATCATTACGATAAATTATTTGTGGTAGATATTTACCCCCACCATGAACAATTCGATGACCAATAACTGATATTTCGTCTAATGCATCAATAACATTATATCTAACTAAAGCATCAATTAAAAAACTTGCCGCTTCTTCGTGATTTTTAACATCAATTTCATAGCTTATATTTTCACCATTAATTGTCATTTCAATTAGTCCATCACTACCTATTTTTTGAACATAACCTTCGATTAAAACCTTCTCTTCCGGCATTTCATATAGTTTAAATTTAAGAGACGAACTGCCTGCATTAATTGATAGTACCTTCATAAACACCTCCTATAATTCGTATTTATTAAACTCACAGTTATTTAAGGAAAATTTACTAAAATCAGTATTTTCATTATAACCAATTATTGAATAATGTAAAGCTTTTAAAAAGGCTCCGTGAGAAACAATAGCTACCGTTTGATTAGAGTATTTTTCTTTTATTTTATTTAAAAACATTTCACTTCTTTTAAGTAAATGCCGAACACTTTCAACATTTCCATCTTGATTATTAGCTTGATAATCCCAAAAATCATAGAAATGATACTCTTTATGACTTTTACCTTCAAAGTCACCTAAATATCTTTCAATTAATAAATCGTCTTTAATTATTTCTAGATTGGGGAAAATAATTTTAGCAGTTTCATAAGCTCTATTTAAAGGACTTGATAAACAAACATTAACTTCTTTATCTTGAAAATATTCTTTTAATTTTAAAGCTTCTTTTTTCCCTTCATTATTTAAAGAAATATTAGACTGTCCTTGAAGTAATCCTTGTTTATTCCAAGCTGTTTCTCCATGTCTAATAAGATATAAAACCATTTTTCACCTGCCTTACTTTCTTATTTAATTATACCCCACATATAATATGAGGTCAAGAACTAAAGACTTTGAAAATAGGTTTGAATAAGCTCCAAAAACTCTTCTTTGGTTTGACATTTAAAAATTTTTTCTTTAACTAAACTACTAGCTGGAAGACCTTTTAAATAATAACTAGCTATTGTTCTCATTTCTAAAAGTGCGGTTTTTTCAGACTTGATTTCTAGTAAATAATTAAAATGTTTAATAAGCATATTTATTTTATCAATATTAGTAACAGGAATTATTTCCTTACCATCTAAATAATTAATAGTATTTCTAATTAAAAAAGGATTACCTAAAACACCTCTACCTATCATAATAGCGTCACAACCTGTATAATCAAGCATTTTTTTGGCATCTTCCGGAGTTTTAATATCTCCATTACCAATTACAGGAATATTTACACTTTCTTTAACTTCCTTAATAACATCTAGATTAACTTTACCGCTATATCCTTGACTTCTAGTTCTTCCATGTATTGTAATGGCTTTAGCGCCAGCTTTTTCACATATTTTAGCTACTTCTTTAGCATTTATACTATTATTATCCCAACCACTTCTAATTTTTACAGTTACAGGGATAGGAACACTTTGAACAACTGCTTTGACTATTTCATATATTTTATCAGGATTTTTAAGTAAAGCACTACCTGCCTGAGCTCTTAAAGCAACTTTAGGAACAGGACAACCCATATTGATATCGATAATGTCAGGATGCATATGTTCATAAATATATTTAGCTGCATAAACAAAAGTATCTTTATCTGCTCCAAATATTTGCTGGGATATAGGCCTTTCTTCGTCAGTCATATAAAGCATATCAAGTGTTTTTTGACTATTATAATATATAGCTTTATCACTAACCATTTCAGCAACTACAAGACCAGCTCCCATTTCTTTAGCTATTTTTCTAAAAGCACTATTAGAAATACTAGCCATAGGAGCAAGAACAACTCTATTTTTTATTTCAACATCGCCAATTTTCCACTGCATAATAATCACCTTTTATAATCATACCAGATAAAGAAAAAAAGTCAAATAAATGACTAATTTAATTTATTGTAAACAGATTTTAAAATATTATCATAGCGATATTTCAAAACCTTTAAATAAAATTCTTTTTGATTTTTAGACATAACTATTATTCCTTGATATTCTTCAGGAATATCTTCAAAAAATTTTTCTATTTTTTGAAGATTTATTCTAGGAACAATTCTTTTTATAGCTTCATTACAATCATTGTTTTTCATACTTTCAATATATTTTAAAGGATTAATTGTTTTTTCATTTTGAGAAAATATAGAAATAGAACTATCATAAGCTACCTGCATAAATTTAAAATCATTAATTAAATATTCTTCAAATTTTTCTCTACCTGTTTTATTATAAAAAGCAGCTCCATTATCAAATACTAAAGCTAATCTAGTATTTCCTGTTCTTCTATTAAATATAAGTCCCCAATTTCCTTCGTTACGATCATTATTGCTGATTAAAGCATCAATGACAAACATATCCCAAAACCTTTCTTTTAAAAGAGGATTTTCTTTAAAATATATATTATTATCCATAATCATACAAAGCTCGTCAATATCATTATCTGATATAAATGATGAGGATAAAGTAAGTTCTAATTTTTCGTCATAATTATTTTTTATCATGTTGTAATCTAAAATTATCTCATCGTTTTTTAAAAAGTCTTTACAGGCAACAACTAACTTATTATCATATACGCCAAGTCTAGTTTCATGAGCAGGAATTCCAATTAAATCATATATATTAGAACCCAAATATTCTGATAAAGGCGTTGTAGTATAAGAAATACCTTTAACCTCCATACTTTTAGTAGACTTGGGATACTTTAAAAACCATTTTTCACCATCAATTATTATTCCTTTTTTACTTCCCCCATGGCCACCATAACTTAATCCGCTAGCCGGATATTTTTCAAAATTATCTATATTTATCAATCAACATACCCCCCATATTTTCGCATCATAATTTTAAAATCTCTTTCAGTTATTCTTTTATTAAGCAAATAATTTTTTAAATGACCTTCCATAGCTGAAGAAAGAGCATCATAATTTATAAAATCGTTATTTTTATCATAAGTTTCTAATAATTTTATTTCCTCTTGTAAAAATTTAGGTAAATGTGAAGTATCATATTTTATACTATGATCATATAATTCTTTCTTTTCCATATAGTCCTCCTCTAACTTAATTATATTTACTTAAAGAAAAAAAGTCAAATAAATGACCTTTAAAAACTAACTTTTGGTGTTTCTTTTTCAGTTTCTTCAGCTTCAAAGAAAGCTTCTGGTTTAAAGTTAAATATACTAGCAACTATATTAGATGGAAACATTTCTAATTTATTTTTATAAGCTAACACGGTATCATTATAAGCTTGTCTAGAAGATGCGATTCCATCTTCAGTTGTTCTTAAATTATTTTGTAAATCTAAAAAGTTAGTATTAGCTTTTAAATCAGGATAATTTTCTGCTAGAGCAAATAAATTTCCTAAAGCATCAGTAAGCATATTAGAAGTTTTCATTTCTTCTTCTTTTCCTTTAGCATTAACGGCATTATTACGAGCTGTAATAACGGCATCTAAAGTACTTTTTTCATGACCAGCATAACCTTTTACTGTTTCAACTAAATTAGGAATTAAATCGTTTCTTCTTTTTAAAAGAACTTCAATTCCAGCCCAACTATCTTGAACTCTATTTTTAAAGTTTACTAGTCCATTGTAAGTTGCGATAACATAAATAACTAATATTAATACTATAACACCAATAATAATTAATGCTATCATTCTTTTCCTCCTATCTATTTTAATTATACACTATTTTTGAAGAAAAATATAGTATATTTTTTTACTTATCGGTAATTATAATAATGAAAGGATGGTAATATGAATATAAGTATTAGAAATCATATTAAAAGTAATTTTAAAAATACAAATATTAATGAATTAAAAGCATCAATTGAAGGAAATATTAACGACAAAGAAGAACTAGCTTTACCAGGGTTTGGCGTTTTCTTTGAAATATTATGGCAAAATAGTAATTTACAAAATGAAATACTAGAAACTTTAGAAAAAAGTCTAAAATAAAAGTTGTGATTTTCACAACTTTTTAGCATGCTACATTAGCTATAGCTACTGGATTTTCAAATGTATTATCGGTAAACTTAATATTGTAATTAACACCACTTACATTATTCGTACAAGTTTTAGATGTACTATTAAAACTAATAGCTTCGTCAGTTATTTGAATACTATTACCATCGATATTACTAGTGCTTAAAACAGTATTTAATACAATGTCTTCTATTTGTAAATTATTAAGTGTTTGCTCTAGATTATAAGAAGGCATAACATCTTTACTGTAAGCAACAATATTAACTCTATCATTAGTAATAGTTGTCATAAATAAATGATCATTTTTTGAGATAAAATTATACTTAACATTTTCATTAGCAATATTAGTTATTTTATTATCATTAATATAAACACCAGTATTTTTACTACTAATACCTGGCCGGTAAAAAACAATAATGTTCATTTTTTTATTTTGAACTTCAACACCAGAAATATTTATTCTATTTAAAGAACTACATAAATTTTCTTGATTTTCAAGGCTATCAAAAGTAGATGCTGTCATGTCAAAAGTACAACTAGCAGCTACTTCTGGCATTTTAACCACATTTTTTTTCGTTTCTTCTTTTTCTTCTGGATTTAAAGTTTTATAAGTAAATAAAAGTAAATAAACAACTAATAATAAAATAACCCCTGTTAAAACATAAATCATACTTACTCTTGCCCGTTCACTTTTCATTCTTATCACCTAGTATAATCATAACATATTTTAAACTTTATATCAATCTAATTTTTGAAAAGCATTTGCTTCTATTTGATAATTAGCAAATCTTTTTTTTACTTTACCGACAATATAAACAAGATCATTTTTATTTAAAGGTTTTATTCTCTTATATATTTGCGGGAAAACAACAACTTCAGCTTTAGCCAATTCGTCAGTAATTTCGGCAAAAGCCATTTCTTCATTTGTTTTAGTTTTAATAATTCTTAATTTTGTAACTTGACCAACTACTTCAATACTTTTATCAAAATGTTCTGGAACTGTATTTAAACCACTAATTTTAGAAAATCTTTTTTTATACTGAAGTACTGGACTAGTATTAACACAAAAACCAAATAAGTCTAAATCAAGTTTAGTTTTTTCGATATCTGTATAATCTTTAGTTAAATCGAGTTCTGGCTTAAAAACATCGTCTTCAAGTAAAGCTCCAACATCAGCATAATTATTAATAGCTTCTAAATTATTTATTAAAGTTTTTCGGTTAAATCCTAAATTATCAAAACAACCAGCTAAAATTAAAGTTTCTAAACTCTTGATTCCAATATCACATCTTTTAGTAAAATCAAAAATGTCTTTGAAAGGCACATTTCCTCTTTTTTTTATAATTTCGCCGGCAACAACACTTCCAATTGATTTTATAGTGGTAAGGGGCAATACAATTCTTTTATCTTTGATTAAATATTCTTTGGTACTGATATTAATATCTGGTCTTTTAACTACAAGCCCAAGGCTTCGACATTCGTCTAAATATTCTTTAGTTTTTTGTTCACTACCTTGAACATTAGTTAATAAATGTTTCATAAATACTTCGGGATAATGAGCTTTTAAATAAGCCATCCGATAAGATATCATTGCATAAGAAACAGCATGCGAACGGTTAAAACCATAATCTGCGAAGCGAAAGATTAAATCGTAAATATCATTAGCTAATTTTTCTGAATAACCATTCTTAACACTACCTTTAATAAAAGAATCTCTTTTGGCTTTTAATATTTCTTCTTTCTTCTTACTCATGGCTCTTCTTAAAATATCAGCCTGACCATAACTAAAACCAGCCATAAGACTTACTATTTGCATTATTTGTTCTTGATAAATGATAATTCCATAAGTCGGTTTTAATATTTTTTCTAAATCAGGATGCATATAATCAACATCTTTTTTACCATTACGTCTAGCAATATAAAGATCAATATTTTTCATAGGCCCAGGTCTAAACAAAGACAAAGCTGATACTATTTCTTCAAAAGTTTCAGGTTTAAATCTAGTTAAAAAGCTTTTCATTCCCGCCGATTCAAACTGAAAAATACCAATAGTTTTAACATTTGTAAATATTTGTAAAGCTTTTTTATCGTCTTCGGGAATCTCGTCAAACTTTAAGTTTACATCTTTTAAAATTCCCGCAATTAAACTTAAATTTTTAAGACCTAAAAAGTCCATTTTTAATAGTCCTAGTTCTTCTAAATATTCCATCGAATAACCAGAACGATAGAAATCTCCATGACTTTTATCAAGCGGAATATAATCGTCTAAATCGTATTTTGACATAATAATTCCTGCCGCATGAAGCGAAGTATGTCTTTTTACACCTTCTAATTTTAAAGCTATTTCGTAAACTTCTTTTAATATAGGATTAGTTAACAATGTTTCGATATTTTTATAATTATCTTTTAAACTAATTCCAGCATTTATTTTCCTGCACAAATTATCAGTTAATTTTAGAGAAACATCTAATACTCTAGCTACATCACGAATAGCTTGTTTAGGTCCAAGAGTTCCGAAAGTAATAATTGGAACTACTTTCTTTTCTCCATATTTTTCAATACAATAATTAATTACTTCAGACCGTCTAGTATCTTCAAAGTCAACATCGATATCGGGCATAGTTACTCTTTCAGGATTTAAAAATCTTTCAAATAGTAAATTATATTTTAAAGGATTTATGGTTGTTATTCCTAAAACATAAGAAACTAAAGACCCCGCAGCACTTCCCCTACCTGGACCAACTAATATATTATTTGTTTTAGCATAATTAATATAATCAGCTACAACTAAAAAGTAATCACAATAACCCATTTTATTAATAACTTCAAGTTCATATTTTAATCTATCAATATACATTCTTGAAGCTGAAGAACCAAATATTTTGCGCATTCCCTTCATACATTCTTGTTTTAATAAATTATAACTATCTTCACTAAACTTGGGCAGTAAATCTTGATAGAATAATAATTTTACATCACATAAGTCACTTATTAGTTGATTATTTTCATTATTTTCAGTAGGTAAAGGCATTAAACTTGTATTTTTTACATCTATTTTACTATCACCTATTTGAACTAAAACATCTAAATACTTTTCGTCTTCTTTAGTTAAACAACGAATTTCATGCATGTATACTTTATTATTATCTTTTATTTTATTTTTTTCTTCTTCATTTTGATAACTAATAAAGATATAAGGAAATATTTTCTTTAATTCATTATATCTAGTTAAACTATTATAAGGTGTAATGCAAACTAAATTATCAGCATAATTAATTAAATCATTTATTCCAAGGTCTTTTTCACTAATTAAAGTAGATAATTTCATTAAGTTTTGATAACCTTGATAATTTCGCGCATATAAAATTATAGTTTCGGGGATACTTACTTCTAAACCAATTATTGGTTTAATGTTGTTTTTAAGACATTTCTTATAAAATTCTATAGCTCCATAAAGATTATTATCAGTAATAGTTAAAGTATTTATTTTATTTTTTAATGCGAAACTAATTAAATCGTCTATTTTTATCATGCTTTTAAGTAAATAATTATCCGTTTTTATATTTAAAGGAACGTAAGTCATTATTCTCACCCATTACCATTTTACTATATTTTTTGATTTTTTTAAACTTTTAAACATATAATTTTGTAGTAAATATTTGACTTTTTCGCGTTAATATGATAAAGTTATAAAGCAAAGGAAATTTTAAAGGAGGGATACAAATGGCAAAAAAAGTTACAAATAGAAAACCTTTATCCGGTAATCGTCGTTCACATGCGCTTAATGCTACTAAACATCAATATAAATTAAATTTACAAACTGTTACTATCGATGGTAAAAAAGTTAAAATGAGTGCACGTGAAATAAGAACTTTAAATAAAAAAGCTGCTTAAAAATAGACTTCAAAAAGAGTCTATTTTTTTATATTTTTAATCTTTTTATTTTAACTGGATCATTATCGATAAAATCTCTATTTAAATCAAAAACAAAGTTACTTGTTCCATCATTTAAATGACTATCTGTTTTTCTTACAACTTTTAAAACATTTTTATCGATAAGTGGCATTAACATTTCGTCTCTAATTGTTGTCACTGGAGTTTTTTCATTAATTCTATTATAGAAACTAGCAAAATCTTTACAAGTTTTAAGGCCATTTAAGGAAAGAATATAAAGTAAAGTTTGATATTCACTTGGCGTAATACTTCCTTTAATGCTTTCTTCTATTGACGAAATAACGCTTTCTTTTTCTAATTCTAACTTTACATTACCAAGCATATAATTTAAGAAAAAGGTAGCATTATTAAATAGTTTAACTTCTCTAATTATTTTATAATAAGTTTTTAAAGTAAGCGGAATAGCTCTATTAAATATAATATAAGGATATGCCTTATTATTTAACAAATGCCACATACTAACTGTTCTACTTGTTCGGCCATTAACATCAAAATAAGGGTGAACATAAACAAAATAATAATGGGCGATTTGTGATTTTATAAAATTATCAGTAGCACTTAAAGAAGAAGAATTATCATTTAAATAAGAAAATAAAGACTCCATATACTCATTAATAAGTTCATAAGGAACTCCTTCATCGGGTTTAGCCCACATTACTCTTGAAAAATAAATATATACTGGCGCCATTCGATAATAATTTCCCATATTGTTTTTATCGTCAGCTGATAGTAAACCTTCAGATAGAATATCATATAATTTTTTTAAATTTTCTTTATTAATTTCTGGATTACCTAATATCATGTTATAACCATTATATAAATTAGTTATGATGTGCTCACCTTTGGCACTGTTTTTTTCTTTAGAAGTTACGCTAATAATTTTTTTAACATCGTCATTATAACCTTCAACACTATTGTTTGATTGGATTTCTTGAATACCCATAAATTTTTTTGCAAAATCTTTATTATTCATATAACTATTTGATTTATCACTTAAAAATTCTTCTAATTCTTCTTTTAAAGCTTCTAATTTATCTTTGTTATAAAATAAAGGTTCATTACTTTTTAAAGGTAAAATAACTTTTTCATGCATCTAAATCACCTCTAGGTAAGTATTATAGCACGCAAAAAAAGAATTGTCCAAACTATGAACAACTCTCTGCAAATGTAAATGTCTTTTTAGAACCATCAACAGTTATATTAACACCCGCATTATCATATGCTTTACCAAGAACTTCTTCAGTATTTTTATCTAATCCTAATACATCAATCGGAATACAGCCTTTAGCGGTAGGGTTTTCGTCTAAATATAACTGGGCCGCAGCCACAGCAGCTTCTTGATAAGCCTCATTAACGTCTTCTTCTTTATTACTTACTTGTTCTAGAATATTAGGGACAATAAGTAAAATTAATAGTGACAAAATAACAATAACACCTAGTAATTCCATTAATGTAAATCCATTTTTCATATCTTTCACCTATCCTATAATAATTGTATCAAAAGAAAGCTTTAATGTAAAGAAAAAATAAGAGATGGGGATTTCTCTTATTTTATTATAAAACTTATTCCGTTTTTTTCATTTTTAACACTTATCTCATAGCCTAGTAGGGATAGAGTTTTTTTAACTATGGATAAGCCAAGGCCAAATTCGCCTTTGATGCCTTTTTTGTAAGGAGTAAATATATCATTAAATATTGCTTCGTCTATAGCTTCACCATCGTTAAATAAAGTTATTTTATGACCCCTAACTGTTATTTTAACATTTTCTTTAGCATATCTTATGAAGTTACTTAAAATATTGTCAATAATAGCTTCCCACATGTCTTCAGTTCCTTTAAATATTGTTTTTTTATCGGCAATATTTAATTCCCATTTAACATCTGGTCGGGTTAATTTAAACTTTTGAACAGCTGGTGGTAAAATATCCACAATATTAATGGTTTCATTTTTATAGGCATCCATATCTTTTATATAAGTTAATTTATTTAAGTATAGTAAGGAGTGTACTTTTATTTCTAATTTTTTGATTTCTTGTTTGATAACCTTAAGTCCATCTTTTTCGTTTTCAACACCATCCTCAATAGCTTCAATATAAGATTTTATAACGGTGAGAGGGGTTTTAAAATCATGAGAAATATTTTGATACATTTGATTTTTGTACTCGTCTTGAGTTTTTAACGTCATTTTCATTTTATCAATTGCTTCTGATAAAACTTTCAATTCGTCTTCAGCTCTAAATGGATTAAACGGTGTTTTCGGACTATAATTTTCATTATCGAGGTTATCAACTTTATCTTTTAATATTTTTATTTTTTCAGCTAATACTTGTGACCAAATAGCCACAACTATCAACATAAATAATAGTGTAATTATGAGAATTGGAAACAATGACTTCCATATATCGGATTTCATTTCTTTGACATAATTGTCATTAGTAATAGCTACTTTATAACTATACGTATCTGTTTTTGTATTATAGTAATAGGTTTTTCCATGATAAGTAAATTTACCATAATTATCCTTTATTTTTTCTAAAATTTGTTCAGCTTTTAAATCGATAATACTCTCTAAATTATTAGATTTCTCCAGTGTTCCGTTTTTTATGTATATATATGCGATATCGTCGTCTATTTCATTATCAGATAAATTGTGCTGGATAACATTTAATGGAGTTTTTAAATTTAAATAGATATTTTTTTCATATATTGGCGCTAATACTTTAGGTAAAATAATAGCTACACTTACATATATAATAGCAAACATTATTAACACAATCGTAATAATTTGCCGATATAAATTATGTTTTAACTTCATGATAATCTATACCCATATCCATAAATTGTTTTTAATCTTAATTTTGGCATTTTTTTCCGAAGACGACGAACTAAATCGTCGACAACTCGGTCACTACCAAAATAATCGTCACCCCACACATTTTCAAGTATCTGACTACGACTAAAAGATTTATTTTTATTTTTAAGTAGTAGGATTAATAAATCGAATTCTAAAGTAGTAAGAGGAATGTCTTTAAAATTTTCAGTAACAATTCTTTTATCTAAATCAATTTCATAATTTTCATAATGAACTTTTTCTGTTTGCGCACTATAAGTTCTTTTAATAATATTGTTAACTCGGAGTACTAATTCTTTAGGAGAATATGGTTTAGTAACATAATCATCACTTCCTAATTCTAAACCAATTATTTTATCTAAATCTTGATCACGAGCAGAAGTAAATATTACTGGAACATCTTCTCTTTCTCTTATTTTTTTTATGATATCATAGCCACTTACCTCGTCTCCAAGCATAATGTCTAATATCCATAAATGAACTTTATCAGTTACGTGATTTAAAGCACTTTGTCCATCATAATATTGAACTACTTCATAACCAGCGTTTTCAAGATAAGTTTTTATTAAATTGTTTAAATTTTTTTCGTCCTCAACTAAACAAACTTTATACATTATCATCGCCTCTAGTTATAGTATAACACTATTTTCTAATGTCTGCTAGCATTTATCACAACCTTTCCAAGAGTTATTTCCTAACTCTAGATACATTGTACACTATAATTATGGAAATAATTTGATAAAAATATGGGAAATTATGGTAGCATTTAAAAATAGTACTAATTAACCGTTAGTACTATTCTTTATATTCAAATTCATAATCAAGTATTTTTACAGTATCGCCTTCTAGAGCCCCAAGTTTTCGAAGCTCATCGTCAATTCCCATTTTCTTTAATTTACTAGCAAACCTTAAAACAGCTTCGTCAGTATCAAACCTACTCATAAGTAATAACTTTTCTACTTTTTCGCCTTTAATTACCCATGCATCGTTTTCTTTAGTAATAGTAAAAGGAACTTCTTCTTTATATTTGTAAACAACATGACTTTCAAAATTCTCATTTTTTAACTCTTCTTTAGGTAATTTATCAAGTAAGTCAGCTACTTTATAAACAAGTTTATCTAATCCTTTACCATTTATAGCTGTAATTTCTATTACTTCTTCTTTAACTTTTTCTTTAAATTCTTTTAAATTTTTACTAGCTTCTGGTGCATCCATTTTATTAGCAACAATTATTTGTGGTTTTTCTAAAAATTTCTCACTATATGATTTTAACTCATTATTAATAATTTTATAATCATCATAAGGATTACGATATAAACCACTCATATCAATTACATGCACAATAACTCTTGTCCTTTCCGCATGCTTTAAAAATTTATCGCCAAGGCCACTACCTAATGAAGCTCCTTCTATAAGTCCTGGAAGATCCGCAAGGACAAAAGAACGGCCATCTGGTACTCTTACAACACCTAAATTAGGTTTTAAAGTTGTAAATGGATAATCAGCTATTTTCGGACGAGAAGCTGATAACTTTGAAATAATAGTACTTTTACCTACTGATGGCATACCAACAAGGCCAACATCAGCCATTAATTTAAGCTCTATTTTTATTTTTTTATATTCACCAGGTTCACCATTTTCAGCATAATCTGGGGCGGGATTAGTTTTGGTAAAAAACGCAATATTACCATGTTTACTTCTAACATCTTTAGCAATTACAGATTCTTCTCCATTTTCAGTTAAATCAGCTATAATTAAATTAGTACTTAAATCAGTAACAACTGTTCCCGGGGGAACTAAAACAACGATATTTTCAGCATTTTTACCATGCATTCCTTTACCCAGTCCATTAGCGCCATTACTACCTTTAATAATTCTATTATATTTAAAATCAAGTAAAGTATTTAAGCCACTATCAACTTTAAATATTATATCGGCTCCTTTACCACCATTACCACCAAAAGGACCACCCAATGGTACACCTTTTTCTCTTCTAAACGCTCGGCAGCCATTCCCACCGGTTCCCGCATATAATTCTACTATCGCCTCATCGACAAACATTAACTCACCTTCTTTATTTCTATTGGGTTTGACATAATTTTTAAAATTAAATCAAAATTATCGTCGTTAGCCATGATATTCTTTTTTATTTGGCCACATTTTTCACATTTATATATTATTTTAAATGTATCTTTAAATTTTTCAATAGCTATTGGTTTTAAGATTCCATTACAACCAGCTTTTCTATCACCTGGATTATTATCAACATGTTTAGAAGATAAACAGTTTGGACAGTGATCTCTCGCACTATAACCAAGTGGTTTTACTTCACTATCACAAACTGCGCAGGTAAAAGCTTCGTCAATCATTTTAAATTTCTTTTCCATGTCTATATTATATAAAATAATTATCCCTTTAGTCAAACTATAATTTTTTCTATTTTATTTTTAAGTTGGTAAGATTATCCAAAGACTTACTTTTTTTGACAATTATGTCTACTTTACTTTTAATATGTGATACAATATAATTGGTGATATTATGAAAAAACCAGAGTTACTCGCACCAGCTGGCAATATGGAAAGCTTAATTTCAGCTATTAAAAATGGCGCTGATGCGGTTTATTTAGCAGGAAAAAAATATGGAGCAAGAGCTTATGCGGAAAATTTTACTAATGAAGAAATAATAGAAGCTATTAATTATGCGCATTTATATGGTGTAAAAATATACATAAGTGCAAATACTATTATTCATGAAAATGAAATTAAGGATTTTATAAACTATTTACATTTTCTATATTTAAATGGTGTTGATGCTGTAATTATGCAGGATATTGGTATGATTTATTTAATAAAAAAATTAATTCCCAAATTAGAAATTCACGCATCAACCCAGTGCCATAATAATAGTGACGAAAATTTAATGTTTTTTAAAAAACTAGGTCTTACAAGAGCCGTTTTAGCTAGAGAACTTTCATTAGAAGAAATTAATAATCTTAAAACCGATATTGAAAAAGAAATCTTTGTTTATGGTGCTTTATGTATTTGTTATAGTGGATGCTGTCTTATGAGTTATTCTTTAGGAGGCCGAAGTGGAAACCGCGGAGAATGTGCGGGGCCTTGTCGCAAACCTTATACTTTAATATTAGATAATAAAGAAATTAAAAAAGGGTTTTTATTAAGTACCAAAGAATTAAATACTTTACCTAAATTAAAAGAAATATTAAACAGTAATGTTCAAAGTTTAAAAATTGAAGGCCGAATGAAAAGTCCCGAATATGTCGGTTATGTCACTTCAGTTTTTAGAAAATTAATCGACAACAAAGAAATAGATAACTATGAAATTAATCTTAAAAAACTTTACAATCGTTCTTTTACAACTGGCCATTTATTTAAAGATAAAATTATCAACAGTAATAGTTCTGGTCACCAAGGTATTGTTATTGGCCAACTTTTAGAAAATAAGAAAATGTTAAAAATCAAACTATCGCATTCTTTAAACCAAAACGATGGAATTAGATTTCTCCCTAGTAATAAAGGAATGATTGTTAATAAATTATATAATAAACAAAAGTTATTAGTAAATAAA
Organism: uncultured Bacilli bacterium; assembly: GCA_944363935.1. Lineage (GTDB taxonomy): Bacteria > Bacillota_I > Bacilli_A > RF39 > UBA660 > Coprosoma. The sequence continues at coordinate 23,849 of CALVVT010000044.1, read as the reverse complement.
GCTAATAAAAACGAGATTATTTATTTAGAAAATAAATTTAATTTAAAAAAAGATACTACTTTAATTAAAACATTTGATTATAAATTAAATGAAGAAATTAAAAATGTTAAAGAAATTAAAATGCCGATTAGTTATGAAGTTACAGCTATAGTAAATAAACCCCTTAAAATAAAAATGACTCATTTAAATATTACTAGTACTTATATAGGTAACATTGTAACTAAAGCTATTAATAATCCTTTAACGAACGAAAGTATTAAGGAACATTTAAGTAAAATTGGTTTTTCACCATTTATTACTCACGATATTAAAATAACTAGTAGTAATAATATTTTTATTAGAATAAAAGAATTAAATGACGCTAAAAGATATTTAATAAATACAATTATGAAAGAAAAAACTAAAATAAAAAGAGATAAAATGATTAAAATTATTGTAAATAAACCTATTTATAATGATAAAAAAGAAATAAGTGCTTTTGTAAGTAATGAAGAACAACTTAAATATTTAATTGATAAAATTGATTATCTTTATACTGAAGACTTTAACTTATATCAAAAATATAAATGTCATAAAGTATATTACCGGTTAAATAGATATAGTTATCAATTACCAGATTATAAGAATGAAAATTTACTAGTAACTACTCTAGGACAAGTATACAAATATCATAAAAATAATAATATTATAACTGATTATACTTTAAATATAACTAATAGTTTTAGTTATGATTTATTAAAAGAATATAATGTTAAAAAAATTACTGCTTCAGTAGAAAGCAAAGAAGAATTATATAATTTTAGAGGAAATATCGATGTTCTTGTTTATGGAAAAATAGAAAATATGATATTAAATTACTGCTTAATTAAAGAAAATTTAGGTTGTAAATACTGTAAACATAATATTAAAATTAAAAATAACGAAAATCAAGAATTTACGGTTATAGGTAATAACTGTCATAATAAAATATTAAATTATAAACCAGTTAATAAATTAAATAATTTACCAAATACTAACATCAGACTAGATTTTTATGACGAGAGTATTAAAGAAATTAACGATATTCTAAAAGAAGTTGGAATAAACTAATCCAACTTTTTTACATAAAAAAACACGGTTAGGGTATATTATGCGACGTGAATTTTCTAACCGTGGTATGAGGAATTTCCTCATACAAATATAATATATCATATAGTAAACAAAAAATGTCGAAATTACGCGATTCGCGTCCTATTTTTTTAAAAAAATAGGACTTTTTTTAAGCCCTATTTCTGAAATACAATTAAATCACTTTGTTTTAAAACAAACTTATAAGCGGTATTTTCAGTAATAATGATAAACCAACTTTCAAAGTCTTCACGAACTTCTGTATAAAGAATTGGTACTCGAAGTTCTTCTTCAATATCAACTAAATCACGGAAGTGTTTAATGTTAACAACATCATATTGTGATAAATCAGGTAAGTTTGTAGATTCAGCAATAATATCAGCATATTCTTTTAATATCTTATTAAGTTCGATAACATATTCTGATTTTTTAGTAATTCTAATCAAACTAGACCATAATGTTTTTAAGATAACTAATGATAATAGTAATAATGCTACTCCAACAACTAATAATGGAATATTAATAGTTTTACTAGTATCTTCAGCAGCATAGACAACTTCTCTACCATTATTAACATAATCTGGTTTTATTTGAATTGTTGGTTCAAGCAGTGGAATATTTAAAGTAAACTCATTACTTTCATGTAAAGATTCTGTCTCTTCGTCCTTCATTTTACCATTAACATCAACTTTTAAAATTAAATCAACAGAAGCATCAATTGATAAACCAAAAGCATCTCTAAATTCTGTCATAATACGGTTATATTCGTCATAATTTAAACTAATATTTTTATTAATGGTAATTTTATTACCACTACCACTTTGCGTTTCAGCTGGAGCAACCGTATAATCTTTTGACCAAATATTTATTGATTTTCCTTCAGCTGATTGATAAGCACCATTAACTTGAGCAATTATTTGATAAGTATAGGTATAATTTAAATCCGCACTACTTTGTAAATCAAAACTAGTATCAACATCAATATGATCAATTAAAGATGCGATATATTGTTTATTCATTCCTAAATAAGGAGTTGTAAAGAAAGCATTGTTTTTTAAATAAACTTTATAGTCTAAATTACTATTATAGTTATAATTATAAAGTTCTTCTCTACTTGTATCCTTACTCATTGACTTTACAATTAAGAAAACGGATAGTGCTATCATAGCAACAATAACAATTAGAAAAAATACGCGAACCCACTGTTTTAATATTAGTTTGTTTTCATTTTTTAATTTCATATTATTCTCCCCTTTTTATATTGCGCCACTAAGCCAAACTGAAGGATAACCGATATATGGTATTGAGAAAGAAACTTTACCGACAATTTGGTCTAGAGAAACTGGCATTGTATCTCTTGTATTATTGTGGTCTCCTTTAGTAATATACTGAATATTACCAAACTCGTCATTTGTTATTTCGACAATTCGGTGAACAACATATTTAGAACCACTGGTATACTGGATAACATCTCCTTTTTCAAGGTTTTGTTTTTCATATTTGTTTAATTTACGAACAACTACCGCATCACCTCTATTAAAGGTTGGTGACATACTACCTGATAAAACGGCAATTGGTTGATATTTAAATAATCCAATAACAAATCCGGCTAATAAAGCAATTAAAATTAAAACTGGAATATAAACTATTGGATTATAATTTTTACTTGCCCTTCTAGATAATCTTTCAGTTTTTTTAACATGAACATAATTTATATAAATAAATACTACCATTGGTAAAACTACACCAACAATTGCTGTTACAAACCAATCTAAATCAGGGATGATTGGCATTACTAATTCCGGTAATAAAACAAATAACCGGTAAACAATCGGAAATTTAGCTCCACCAACATAAGATAAATATGTCATTACAGCATTTGAAACCACTAAAGGTATTATCACCGAAGAAACATAAGTAAATCCGTCTTTAAATGTTTCAAAATTATCCACTAAATTATTATAATTTATATTTAAGAAAATAAATAATACGGTAATTAAAATAAAATTAAGCATGCTTTTCTTTTCCATTTTAATCATAGCATTCCTGATTATTTCTTGGAAGAAAATAACATTGCCAAATATCCATATATTACTTATAATGCTTAAAATATCTTTAGAATATGGTGTTCTTTGGAAACCAAAGATAAAACCTAATGCATAATATCCAATAATATAAAAGAATAAAACAATTAACATACTTTGAAATTTATTGTTTTTTTCGGCTATTCTAACCTGCTCGTCCTTACTAAAATAATAAGCAAGGCCAGTAATAGCTAATAATATTAAAGGATTTAATAAAGAATTATAATAAGGTATTTCTGCTGGTGATAAGATTAAAACATCTAAAAATAAATATCCTATTAGTAGTCCATATAATAATATTAACTTAATCATAATATTACCCCTTTTTATGGATTTAATGCTTAAAAGCACTTCTTTACTACTATAATAATTATAGCATAAGTGAAAAAATATGGCAATACCATAGTGAAAAAAAATAGTACTTTTAAAGTACTATTAAGCTTGTTTGTAATTAACATGCATTGTTAAAGTATTACTAGTTGTTTCAGGTTGACCTTCAACAGTAGCGTCATAAGTTACAGTTACTGTAAATGTAGTATTATCACTAGCATTTAAAACGTCGTCTTGATTAATACCACTATACGTGTAACTTATAGGTGCTGTACTGTCTCCTTCTTCAAAACTAATACTTGCAACTTTAGCATTAATATCACCTTTGTTTTCAACAGTTACAGTATAAGTAACTGAATCTCCTGGGCTTTTTAAATCAGCTTTAAACTTGGCAGTTGAAGCATTAATTAATTGAGTACCATCTTCAGCTGTAGTTTCAACATAAGGAATATCAGTACCAGTTCCATTAGTACTAGTTGCTTCAATATCAGTCATTTCTACTTGCCAGTTTGATGTTACTGTAGCAGTTCCATTAATAGTAAGTTGTTGTGCGAATGCAGCATAACCTACGGCCATAACAAAGACAATTGCAAGTAATCCACCAATTAAAGCATTTTTTGTTTTTGCGTTCATTTATATCTTCCTTTCTACTTTTTCATGTGTAATGTTTTTGGCAAGACTAGTTAAAGAATAACACTTGCCAGATAATTTTTTAACTTTATTAAGCTGTTGTGTCTTGAACAAAATCAAGAGCCATAGTAATAGTATTTGTTAAATCTTCAGATGCAGGTTGACTTGTTACAGTATCGTCATAAGTAACGGTTACTGTAAACTTTGCTGTTCCATTATTAGCAGCTACTTTAGTACCATCGTTAATTCCAGCATAGCTATAACTAATAGCACCTTGGTTTTCACCTTCAGTAAATGTAATACCATCAGTATTAACCATAGCTGGGATATTTCCGGCATTAACAACAGTTACAGTATAAGTAATGCTGTCACCTGGACTTTTTAAGTTAGCACTAAATGTTGCTTTAGTATTATCTGATGGATTAACAGTAGCACTCACATTTGAAGCAGTTCCAACTGGTTCACCTGGTTCAATACTTTGGATATGTACATCCCAAGTAGATGTAATGTTAGCACTACCATTGATAGTAAGTTGTTGTGCGAATGCGGCATAACCTACTCCCATAATAAGAACTACAGCGATTAAAGCTCCTATTAAAATATTCTTGTTTCTTGATTCACGTTTTCCGTCCATTTTCTTCGTCCTTTCTATTTAAATATTTGGCAAGTACACATTCCCTACCATTAACTATAGGATAGCACAATAAATTAATTTTTTCAAGATGTTATAAAAAATTTTTTGATATTTTTTTATTTGCATGTAAAATTGCTTTGATTAATTTTATTATTTAATTTTATCCAATTTCTTTGTAAATTAAACCGTTCTAAATCCTCGTTTTCCATTTTAGAAACATCTAAAATATACTTTACACGGTATATATTATCTTCGTCATTAAGAACTTCTATTTTCGCATAAGATTCTTTAGCTAAAGTATTATTATAGTCATAAGCACTATCTTTAATATCCTTAATGTCTTCACCATTATAATTATTGATAACTTTTATTTTTAATAATTCATCTTTATTATTGTAAGTAAAATTAATATTTTGTTTAAAATTTAAATCTGGCGTATTAATATTTTGCGTACATTTTTTATTAAAAACTTCCGTACTATCACAACCAGTTAAAAGAAAAAGCATTAAAATAACAATTATTTTTTTCATGCTTTAACCTCGGTTAAAGATAAAGATACTTTCTTTTTATCAAAATTAACTTCGTCAACATAGCAATCGACAATATCGCCGACATTAACTACTTCACTAGGGTGTTTAATAAATTTATCTGTAAGTTTAGAAATATGGGCAAGGCCATCATTTTTAAGTCCTATATCGATAAAAGCTCCAAATGGGGTAACATTTCTTACTGTTCCTTGTAATTTCATTCCTTTTTTTAAATCTTCCAAATGCAAAATATCGCTTTTCAAAATTGGTTTTGGCATTTCGTCTCTAGGGTCTCTATTAGGTTTTTTTAACGATTTAATAATATCTTCTAATGTATAAATATCAGTATTTAATTTAGCTGCATATTCTTTAATATCGATATTTAATTTTTGATTAAAATCAGGGGTTCCTATATCTTTAATATTTAGATTTAACAAGCTTAAAAGGCGCAAAACAATATTATAACTTTCTGGGTGAATATCAGTGGCATCTAATATATTATTTCCTTCTAATATTCTTAAAAAACCAATAGCCTGCGTATATGTTTTACTTGAAAGGAGTTTTTTTACTTCGTCTCTATCTAAAAACTTACCATGAGTATCTCGGTACTTAATTATTTTATCGATATTTGTTTTAGTTAAACCTGATACATATTTAAGTAAACTAGGACTGGCTGTATTAATATTAACCCCAACATTGTTTACAGATTTTGTCACAACAAAGTCTAATGATTCGGTTAATTTTTTATTAGCTACATCGTGCTGATACATACCAACACCAATACTTTCAGGGTCGATTTTAACGAGTTCTGAAAGCGGGTCTTGGAGTCTTCTAGCAATACTTATCGCACTTCGTTCTTCGACGTGAAGATTAGGAAATTCTTTAATAGCAAGTTTACTAGCTGAATAAACAGAAGCTCCAGCTTCACTAACAATTACATACTCACACTTATGTTTAGCTTCTTTAATTGTTTCCGCTACAAAAGCTTCACTTTCACGAGATGCGGTTCCATTACCAATAGCAATAATATCTATTTTATATTTATCAATTAAATCTAATAATATTTTTTTGCTTTTTTCTTTTTCATTTTTAGGCTCATGAGGATAAATAACTTTAATATCTATAAGTTTTCCAGTATAATCAACTACGGCAAGTTTACAACCAGTTCTATAAGCAGGATCAAAACCTAATACCATTTTTTCTTTCATTGGTGGTTGCATTAACAAGTTTTCTAAATTAAGCCCAAAATTTTTAACAGCTTCGTCTTCAGCTTTTAAAGTTAGTTCACTTCTTATTTCTCTTTCTACTGATGGTAAGATTAATCTTTTTAAACTATCTTTAATACTATCTACAATTATATAATTAAAAGGAGCTTCTTTCTTTATCAATTTATTTTCCAAATAATTTATTATTTTATCTTTATCAATATCGATATTAACTGTGATTATTTTTTCTTTTTCGGCTCTATTAATAGCCATTACTCTATACTCTTTAGCGTATTTTATTCTTTCACTAAAATCATAATACATTTCATATACTTTATTTTCGTCTTCAGCATTTTTTTTCTTTTTAGTTACAAGAATTCCTTCATTATACATATACTTTCTTATCCATTTACGGTAAAAAGCATTATCACTTATCCATTCAGCTATTATATAACCAGCTCCAGTAAGAGCATCTTCTTTAGTTTTTACTTTATCATTTAAATAAGGCGTTACTAATTCTTCTAATGATTTAGTAGTAAAAGCCATTATTTGTTTAGCTAAAGGCTCTAAACCATTTTTTATAGCTTCAGTAGCTTTTGTTTTTTTCTTTTTTTTAAAAGTCCGATACAAGTCTTCAACTTCAACAAGTTTACTAGCTTTCATTATTTGATTTTTTAAATCTTCTGTCAATAACCCTTTTTCGTCAATTAATCTAATAACATCTTCTTTTCTTTTTAATAAGTTTACTTCATACATATAAACTTCATTTATTTGTCTAATTTCTTCTTCATTTAAATTACCTGTTACTTCTTTACGATATCTCGCAATAAAAGGTATGGTATTACCTTCTTCTAACAATTTTAAAGTTTTTTCTGTTTGCGTAGTCTTTATATTTAATTCTTTACTTATGTTTTCAATTATTTCTTTATTCATGCTTATCTCCTTACTTGTATATTAATGTAACTTTAATTTCTGAACTACCGTTTTCTTCTTCCAAAACATCTTCTAAATAACCAATTTTAACTGGTATTAAAGCTTCTTCATTTTCATTTAAAGAATCACCAGATTCAATTCCTAAAACTTCAGCAGTAATATTAGAATTATTAGCAATATCCATTTCAACGTTATATAGTTTTACTTTACTATTACCATTATTTTTAACTTTAATTAAATAGGTAAGACTATCACTAGCCTCTTTTAAATCAACGTTAAAAGTAGCAGTTAAATCATTAAAACTAGGTTTCTTTTCATTAACAGCATTACCTTCAGTATTACTGATTTCAATATCAGTAATTTCAACTTTTCCAGTTTTTCTTTGATTAAAAACCATTAACAAAATAATTATTAATACAATTATTAATAATAAACTAATAAAAATTATTCTTTTTTTCATAATACACCTCTATTTATATTTTCTTTTATAATTATACACTTTTTTTTAAAAGAAAAAAAGCCATAAACTGACTTTTAATATAATTATATATAGGGGGACCTTTTATATTTTCCCTTCAAAAAATACATAAGTGTCCTTAAAAACAGTTACGATAGAAAGGAGTAGCAACTGTAAAACATAATAATGAATTTTCATTCTATAATTATCATGTTACTTAATAGTCTTAATGATTAAATTAATAACAACAAACATAATTATAACTATAATTATGTAAGCTGTACTTCCACCAAATATTCTGCGAGTTCAAAAATTAAAGTCCCCCTTGGTTTAGAATATACCATATTGTATGAAATTATACAAGATGTTTTTTTTTTATTTTTTATAAAAATAATATAATTATATATAGAGGGGCCTCTTATACCTTCTGTGCCTGCCTATTTCTGGGGATTTTGGCAAACCAAACCACAGAAAGGAATAATAATTATGAAACATAATAATGAGTTTTCATTTTATAATTTCATAATTATCATATTGTTATTAATTTTAATAACAAAAAGCACAGTTACAATTAAATAATCTGTGCTTGCCAAACCCATTGCAAACACCACAAGGTGAAGCCCCTCCTTAAATAAAATATACCATATCTTATAAATTTATACAAGATATATTTTTTTATAAACTTAATTGGTAGCTATTATTTTGCGTGCCATCACCCGAAGTTATTTTTACTTCTCCTGATAACGTTACTACAGGACGGACGCCGTAATCATAATCTGTTTCATAACTACCATAAAATATTCCTTTATTATCAATATACCATATTCGATTCGAATATAAATGAGAATATGGTGATATTGTCCACCACGCAAAATTACTAAACATATAATTTTGATTTCCGCAAGGTGTGTTTTGTGGCCACAAACTATGTATATTTTCACAACTACTATACGTACTGGCTCTGACATATTCTGTAATATCAATCAAAGCAACTTTACCTTTCCATTTTACTGAATTTACCCGATTTATATCTGTTGTCATATCAGGACTATTATATTCTAATATTCCAACTTTATATATTCCAACTACAATCATTTCTTTCGCTATATCATTTAAGCTATTATAATACGTTTCATTTAAATATGTATTTAATGACGCCTCTTTAATAGGTAGGTTATAAGCTGTTTTTCCAACTTCTCTCGCTAACGTCGTAATTGGGCTTAAATTTATATCATATAATGTACTTGTACTTCCATAGATATTACATCCACCACTATCATTGCAATACTGACCATCATATCTTCCATTACTACTTGTATCAAAGGCTCTATTTTCCAATGGCTCTTCTTTTAATATTTTCATTGTATTATCTGCGGTATTGACACTTATTATTCGCCAAAGTTCATTATTAAATGTAACATAATTATTGGGATTACTTCCTCTATAGGTATATACATTATCTTCATAGGCATCTTTATAAAGACCATCTCCACTACTTACTACTCCAGCACTTTCAATTAAATCTTCTCCTAATGTATCTTGTTTAATAACATTCCCTTTAGCATTTATCTCTAAATTAGTACTCATAGCCGCATAACCTACTGTCATAAAAAGAAGAATTGTACATGCACTAATTATAATAATATTTCTTTGCTTATTTCTTCTTCTACTTCTATGTCTTCTCATAATTATCACCTATCCTATATTGGGATATTATATTGAAATTATATATCATGTTTTTGGATATGTCAGACAATTTTATTCGTTTGTTAGATAATTTAATTGGTGATAACATGATAGGAAAAGTTTTAAAATATATGCGTTCTAATAAAAATTTAAATCAAAAAGATATTGCAAAAGCTATAAATATTAAACAAAATACCCTTTCTAGGTATGAAACAGAAACAACTGATGTAAATTTTGAAACAATAGAAAAAATAGCCAATTTATGTGGCTATACTATATATTTTAAAAATAATATAACAGGTGAAAAGTTTAATGCTAAAGATTTAGATAGAAAAGATATATAAATTATTTATTTAAATACTTTTTTCCTACTTTAACATCTGATAAAGATGCTTTATCGATAATTTTAAAACCATATTTTTCTTTTAAATTATCCACAGCTTTTTCTAAAGAAGAATTATTATCTCTTTTATCAATATTTTCAAATAAAGAAACTTGATGGTTAGAGTAATCAGTTAAATTATTAAGTCTAACCCCTATTAATCTAACTCCTTCACCAATATCCATTTCATTTAAAATATTTACTGCTGTTTGATAAACTTCTTCGGTAATATTAGTAGCATTTACTAATTTTTTTTGATGGCTTTTTCTTTTAAAAAATTTATCTTTTAAAGTAACAACTACTACATAAGCATATTTATCTTGTTTACGAAGTCTTAAGGTAACATTTTCTGATAAAGCTAATAAATAAGGATAAAGTTCTTCTTTAGTATAAATATTGTTTTTTAAAGTTGTTTCATTACCAATACCTTTAGGTTCTAGATAACTACTATCAACAAAATCAGAACCAATTCCATTAGCTGCATTTATCATATCAATACTTTGATTTTTAAAAGTTTTATAAAGAATTTTTTCCGGGAAACTTGCTAAATCGGCTATGGTTTTAATCCCTAAATTTTGAAGTTTTATCGTGCTTCTTTTACCTATTCCAAATAATTTATTAATAGGAAGTGGCCACATTTTAGTTTTAATTTCATTAGAAAACAAAGTATGAACTTTATCAGGTTTAGATAAATCAGAAGCCATTTTCGCACATATTTTATTATTAGCAATACCAATATTAACGGTAAAACCTAAAGTATCTTTTATTTCTTTTTTTAACTTATAGGCAAAATCTATTTCATTACCATATAAATGTTTAACGGGAGTGTAATCAATAAAACATTCGTCAATACTCATTTTCTCTATATCTGGTGTATATTTACTAATTAAATTAAATAAACTATCACTCATTTTTTTATAAAAATTATAATTAGGGGGATATATTTTTAAGTTTGGGCATTTCTTTTTAGCTGAAAATATCGTTTCAGCAGTTACAATTCCTTTCTGTTTAGCTGGTGTTGATTTAGCTAGAACAATACCATGTCTTGATTTTTCGTCGCCACCTATAATAGCATAAGTATTTCTTATATCTTCTTTATAACCTTGTTTTAAAAGTAAAACCGCGCTCCATGAAAGAAAAGCATTATTAACATCAATGTGCATTATTATTTTATTCATTTTTTTCCTTATCAAAAAAGCAGGTATTAACTGCCTATTTTAGTTCCGCATAAAAAGCATGTTGTAGCATCATGGGCGAGTCTAGCCCCGCAATTAGGACAAAGTTTTGGTCTTCCATCGTTATAAGGATTAACGGGATTTTTTACTTCTTCTTCATGTTTTTCCGGAACAACAACTCTTTCATGCCTTTTATCTGGTTCTAAACTTTTATTGGTAAAAACCGAATCCCCAAAATTTTGTGTATCTTCAGAAATTGTTGGTTCAGGCATTATTTTAGGTTCTTCTTTAGGTTTTTCTGGTTCATTTGAAGTATTCCAAACTTCATTAGGATCAGTATTTGTATTAGTTTCGCCATAATTAAATAATGATTTTTCAGGCATAGGATCACTTCCTTCGTTAAATATTTTTGGTACTTGTTCATAATTATTTGGGGTAATTATTGTTTCATGATTAGCTTTTTTATCATGATATTCGTCAACTTTATCTTGAAGATTAACTAGCTCTATTTTATCGGGAAGTTTATCTTTATCCGTTTCAAATAAAGCGTTTTGACTTTGAATAAAACCACTAGTTAAATCATATTCATTTAAAATAAAATGAGGATTTTTAAACGCTAATTCAGGAAACTTATACATTGGAATTAAAACATACCAAATAGCATCTCTATCATCTTGACCAAACGCTAGTAGTAACTGTTTATATATTTGATAATAGTAAAATAAATTAATTCCAGGAATTAAACACATATAAAATACCTTTTTTTTCATATCAAGCATATCAACTAAAGAGATTGTCGTATAAATTGGAATTAAAGCCTTATATGGCTCTGTTTTAGTCTTTTTAAATATAAAATATAAAGATATTTTTTTAGTAATGTAAACTATTAGTAAAACTAAAAATATCAGTAAAAAATACTTGCCAGTTCCTTCAAACATATATTCCTCCTATTTAAATTTTCTTAAATTATTTAAAGTATTCATTCTTGTCATATTAGAAATAACTTTACTAGAATCATTTGCTTTTTTTTGACAATAATCATTTAATTCTTTTTTTTCATCACGAAATTCTATTTTTTTATGTGTTTGTTTAAATATTTCTTCACCTATTTCTCCAGGACTTTTATTAAAACCTCTATTTAACCACTTCATAATTTTTCTCCTTTATTTTTTCTACTGGTTTATAAGTTAATCTATAACCATCAATTAATCCATATTTTTCTAAAGCTTCCAAATGTTTTTTCGTAGGATAGCCTTTATGATTTTTAAAACCATATTCAGGATACTTTTTATCAATTTCCAGCATCATTCTATCTCTAGTCACTTTAGCAATTACACTAGCTGCCGCTATAGTTATACTTTTCGCATCACCTTTAATAATATCTTTTACCGGAATATCTAAATCAATAGGCATCGCATCAGTAATAACATAATCAACATTTATTTGTTTTCGAACTTCGTTAATGGCCATAATCATAGCTTTACGGCTAGCTTCATAAATGTTAATTTTATCGATTTCTTTAGCAGATACAATACCAACTGCCCATATGGTATTTTTAGTTATATAATCATAAAATTTTTCTCGTTTTTTTTCGGATAATTTTTTAGAATCAGTTAAGCCTTCTAACTTAAAGTCTCTCGGTAAAACAACACAGCCAGCAACAACTGGTCCATAAAGTGGGCCTCTTCCAGCCTCGTCAGTTCCGGCAATAACTTTATACCCTTCTTTATTTAAAGCATCTTCATATTCCCATAAATTCATATTATCACTGTCCTAGATATATTATACCAATTTTTTTAGAAAAAATAAATAATTTGACTCAATCTATCGATTACCTGATGTCCTTTACCATCTAAATCTAAATCAAACCTAATTCCTATTCCGCCACTTTTTTCCCAATCGTCTAAATTAGGTGGAAAATCGTCAATTAAAATAGCGTCTTTAGTATTAAGAACTTTAGTTTTAGAAATAGATTTAGGAACTGTTATAATAGTAATATTTTCTAAATATCTATTAATTAATTTTATTTTAGCTTCAGCTTCATGAATAGATGTAACATGCGTCAAAATAAAGACATTAAATTTATGTGAATTAATTATTTTTTTTATTTCATTAAAACTATCATTAATTGGTTTCGCTTGTTCTAATACTTCTTCCCAGTTTAAATTTTGAAAAAATTGTAAATAATTCGTATAATCTTTTTTTATCCCTAAACTATTAGCCATTTTATAAGTTATATCAATAGTATTTACAATAACTCCATCAAAATCAATATATAAATTTTTCATACAGTCCTCCTATAGTCATTATACAATACATTTTTAAAAGTTACAACGAAACTCTTATTATTTTTATCAATATGTAGTATAATATTATCAGGTGATTTGATGGAAAGATGTACAATTATTTATAATCCGGTTTCAACTGGTTTTAAACCTTTAATTTTAGATAGTATTAAAAATAAATTTCAAGGTAAAGGTTTTAAACCTAAATTAATTAGAAGTAGATTTTCAGGGCATATTCCAACAATAATTAAAGAAGAAAATGAAAGTACTGATTTAATTGTTACTTTAGGCGGAGACGGAACTATTGGTGAAGCTGTAAGAGGTTTTCAAGAATGTGAACAAAATGCTTTATACAGTCATATTCCAACAGGAACTGCTAACGATGTTTTAAACAATTTTGGCCTAGATAACGATCCCATTTCCGCCGCTGATTTAATTATTACTGGTAATGAACAAACAATGGATATTGTAACAGTTAACGATACTGCTTTTGGTTATGTTTCTTGTTTTGGGGCTTTAACTAATATTCCTTATGAAACAAAGTTATCGCTTAAAAGACATTTGGGCAAGAACGGTTATATTATTTCCGCAATTCCCGAAATATTAAAATTATTAACAGGAAATATTCATACTTACAATATTACTTATAACAAAAATGGAAAGACCATTACTGACGACTGTTTATTAGCGGCTATTTCTAATTCTAAAGGTTTTGGTGGTATTGATATTTACCCTGATGCTGATATTGACGATGGTAAATTTGAGGCTTTAATTATTAAAAAAATTAATTCCGAATTAGTAAAAGCTTTACTTCATGACTATTTAAACAATGATTTTGATCTAACTAAGTATAAAGAACATTTAGATTTCTTTAAAACAAGTGATTTAACTATTACTTTTAACGAAGAAATTCCTAGTAAACCATTAGATAATGATGGCGATATGGCAAGTATTAAATTAGACGAAAACAATCGCAGTTTAAATTATAGAACTAGTGGTAAAGTTAAAATGCTTTTACCCAAGAAAAAATCCCGTAGATAATTCTAGGGGATTATTTTAAAGCTTCAAGTAATTCAGCTTTTTTCATTGAAGTATAACCTTCAATGTTTTTTTCTTTAGCTAATTTTTTTAATTCAGCCACAGTTAATTTAGATAAATCTTCTGATTTTTCTTCTTTTTTTACTTCTTTAACTTTTTTATCTTCTTTAACAGTTTTACCAGTTAAAGCTGCTTTAGCAGTTTCAACTAAACCTGTAAATGTTTCAGGATCACGAGCAGCAATTTCTGAAAGCATTTTACGGTTAATTTCAACTCCAGCTTTGTTTAAACCATTTATAAATCTAGAGTAACTGATTTCATTTTGACGACATGCGGCATTAATACGCATAATCCATAATTTTCTAAAATCTCTTTTTCTATTTCTTCTATCACGATAAGCATATTTACCAGAATGCATTACTTGTTCATGCGCTGTTTTATATAATCTATGCTTACTACCAAAATATCCTTTGGCTTTTTTCATTACTTTTTTATGTCTTGCACGGCTAATAGTTCCGCCTTTAACTCTTGTCATATCTTTTTCCTCCTTTATTTATTGATTATTGTTTTTAATCTTTTAAAATCTGATTTGTGTAAACCTGATTCGTGATGTCTTCTTCTACGAGAAGCATTACTACGACCAGCTGTTTGATGTAATTTATTAGCTGGTTGATATTTAATAGAACCACCTTTTCTTACTTTTAATACTTTAGCAGTTCCCTTATGTGTTTTCATTTTATTTGCCATAACTATCCTCCTATTTTTCTTTAAGTGGTGCGAGCATCATTGTCATAAAACGGCCTTCAAGTTTTGGTTGCATTTCTATTTGGGCCACATCTTCTAAAGAACTAGCAAACTTTAATAGTACTTCTTTTCCTAGATGTGTATGAACGAGTTCCCTTCCTTTAAAACGCACAGATACTTTGACCTTATGCCCTTTTGCTAAATACTTTTTAGCATTATTAACTCTTGTATTAAAATCATGAACATCGATATTAACAGATAAACGGTATTCTTTTATATCTAAATTAGCTTCCCGTTGTTTTTTTAAATTTTCTTTTTGTTTTTTCTTATTTTCATACTTATATCTATTATAATCCATAATTTTACATACTGGTGGTTTACCACCAGGATTCATTAATACAAGATCAAAACCCGCATATGATGCGAGTGTTAGTGCATCATTAAGGGGTTTAATACCTAATTGTTCTCCGTTAGGTCCAATAACCATAACTTCTTTAGCCTTTATTTGCTCGTTTATAAACAAGTCTCGATTTTTACTTGCGATACCAGACACCTCCATAAAAAAGTGGATACAAATGTATCCACTTATGCTATAGTATATCACCTAGGCATTTACCTATTACCTTAAAGTAATCAGGTGAGAAGTGGATACTTCTGCTTTCCTCTTTCGTTTTCTCTAATAATATACATTTTTATTATATGTTTGTCAAGCTTTTATATAACTTTTTTTAGAAAAAACCGCATTTGCGGTTAATTATTGTAATTGCGACCAAATAAATGGTAATGCTACTATAAAAGCAACAATAACAATAAATAATAAAACAATAAAGAAAATTGTACTTTTTTTATCTTTTTCTGGTTCAGTATTTTGTTCAGTAGTAGTTTCATTATTTACTGTTTGTTCAGGTACTGAAGCATTCTGTTCTACCGGAATTTCAGCATTATTAACAACAGGTTCTACTGGTGTTTGAGCAGCCTCTACCGGAGTTTGAACTTCAGGCATAACAGTTACTTGTGTTTCTTCTGGAGCTGACATTGTTGGCGCTGGTTCTGGCTCTACCGGAGTTTCTACTGGAACACTCGTAACTTCTGGCTGAACAGGTTCAGAAAATGCAGGTGTAGGTTCCATAGTTGGTGCCGGAGCTTCTGTAGCTGCTGGTTCAGGTGCTGGAGTACTTTGTACTTGACCTGAAAAATCAAAACTATAATTTAAATTATTATTATCATTATTATTTGTATTATTTAACAATTCGTCTTTATTTTCATTCATTGTTAAATCCCTCCTATTCTTAATCTAATTATAGCAAAAATTAAATTAAAAATAAAGATTTATGTTTTTTTATATGTAAAAATAATGTAAATTTATTATAGTGATCATATACGGTGATCTAGAACTTCCATTACCCGATGTTATTTTAACATCAGGAGATAATGTTACTACAGGACGAGTATTATTAAATGTATCATTAACTCGGGAAGACCCCAAAGGCTGATACGACCCAGTACTTGTACTTAAAGATCCAACTCGTCTTACATAACTAGTAGAATCACTAGAAATAGGAGTTATAGTCCACCAACTAGTATTATTAAACATCCAATTTTGTATATCATTATAGCAATCAAAGTTCGCATTATAACTATTAACTCTCGAGCAAGCACTATTAGTGCTGGCTCTCGCGTATTCAGTAACATCAATTAAAGCAACTTTACCAAGCCATTTCACTGCATTTACTTGCTCTATATCTTGATTCATACTTGCATCACCATAATCTAATACTCCTACTTTATACACTGCATCTTCTTTTATCATACTCCTTGCTACCTCATTTAATCCATTATAATATGTGGTATTTAAGTATGTATTTAACTCTGCTTCTTTACTTGGTAACGCATATTTTGTTCCATTTACTTCGCGCGCCAACTCTGTTATTGGATGCATATTTACATCATATAATGTGCTACTACTTCCCCAAATATTACATCCCCAAGTTGGATAATCACAATATTCAGATGATCTATTAAGATAACCATCATAAACTTTTTCACTATCAATAAATTCCGTTTTAATTATTTTTATAGTATTATTTAAAGTATTGACACTAATTATTCTCCAACTTTCTCCATTAAATGTTACATAATTATTGGGGTTACTTCCTCGATATATGTAAACATTTTCTTCATACAAATCTCTATATAATCCATCACCTGTTTCTACAAGCGGAATATTTACTCCACCAAAAGACGCCCCAATTTCTACTGTATAAGTGCTTGTATTTACTTCATTAATTCCATCACTTACTCTGGCTACTAAAGTTCCATTTTCAGTAAACTCTACTTCTTGATTTTGGGTCGCTGTTTGCCATTCTCCACTATCTTTTTGATATTCATATGTTAATCCTTCTCCTTCGGGGTAAGTTATAGTAACTGTTATTCCATTATTGATTCTTTCTTCACTAAAAGTTGGAACATCTAATACACTTGTACTTACTCCTGTCCCTAAATTATAAGGTTCTGTGCTTGTTCCTTTTCCACTTACTATACTTACACTATTTTTCAAATATAATGCTGGTAATATACCATAATTATTAGCTGACGCTGTTCCATTTCTTCCTATATTATATGAAGTATGATTTAATCCCCATATATTATATCTACTTCCAGAACTTCCATTTATATATCTTGGATAACTAGCTTTCGTTACTGAAAGCCAATTATGATTATTACTATTATTATAACAACTTGTATTAGAACCATAATCATATATACTATCACAAACACTATTTGTACTAGCTTTTACATAATCTGTTATATTTAATAAGCCTATTTTACCAAGCCATTTATATTTTCCTTCTTCAAGCATATCAGTCTCTAAAGTATTGCTACTTGATGCTGATACTGTTCCTACATTAAAATAATGATTATCTATTTGATTTTGAGCTACACTAGTTAAACTATTATAATAATCACCATTTAAATAAGTATTTAAACTTGCTTCTTTACTTGGTAAAGCATATGTACTTGAACTAGAATATGTATCACTTATTGCTGTGACTTTATTTTTATCTTTATCATATGTTGTACTGCTACTTCCCCAAGCATTACATCCATTACTAGAATTATTACAATAAGTACTACTTCTATTTCCTGAAGTATCAAAAGCTCTTTCACTTAAACCTTTAGTATTTGCTATTTTCATTGTTCCATCAGTTTCAATAGAAATAATTCGCCATAATTCATTATTAAAACTTACATAATTATTAGGGCTTGCGCCCTTATAAATATATCGTCCTTCTTCAGTACTGTCTTTATATAGGCCATCTCCAGTTGTTACAACATTATTTGTAAGTTTTATACTTTCACTTACTTCTTCTTCAGCTGTTAAATCTACTCCATTAGTGACTCTAACACTTATCTCATATCCTGTATTTTGAGTAAGTCCTGTAAAAGTATAAGTATTACTAGTTCCATTATCTACCCACTCATTATCATTTATTTTATATTCGTATTTACTTATTCCACTTTCTTCGTCACTGGCTGTTACTACTACTGTTATACTATTAGTTGTTGAACTAGTACTGACATTTTCAATTATCGGTGGAGTTGTATCGGGCTTTTTAAATATCGCATATAAAGTTATATCACTAGTTCCCATTGTAAGTTCTGTAAGTCCTTCAATTGCATCTTTATTCGTATTCCATCCCACAAACTCATATCCTTCTTTAGTTGCTGTATAACTTAAATTAATACTTTCTCCTTCATTTATATATTCGTTTTCGGCATTAGTACTAGTTCCTTCATTAATACTATAATCATATGTTACTAAATGATTCTTTTCTGGTTCTATTGTTCCGCCACTATTTTGAACAAAATCTAAATCTATTTTAGCTTCTCCACTAGTTCCTGATGCATCTCCTTCATAGGAAGAATTATATTCTATTTTTACTTTTAAAGTAGCTGTTGTATTTTTATAAAGTGTTTGTCCTTTAGTTAAACCTGAACTGGTTATTTTAACAGCTTCATTGTTACTATTAGTAATACCAATAGTTTCTAATTTCGCATCAAATGTTCCTTTGTTTTCTACTATAATACTATATTCTACATAATCTCCTTTTTCATATAAATTAGCTTCTAAACTCGCACTTAAATCATTATAAGTGTTTTTAACATTTTCTCCCGTTCCATTTGTATCAGTTACGTCCGCACTTATTATTTTTATATCCCAAGTACTACTAATATCGGTTGTCCCCGTTATATTAATACTGGTTTTAAAAGCCGCATAACCGACCCCCATTAAACATAAAATACCTGTTAAAATAAATATAATAATCTTGTTCCGCCGTTTTTCTCTATACATTTTTTAGATACCTCTACTTTCTGATACTATTTTAAACTATAAAATTTAACTTGTGTTCATTTTACGCGATTCGCGTACTTTTTATTTTTCATGTAACGTATCATTTATTCCTTCTCCTATTAATTTTCCTAGCTTTTCCACAATAAAATCTTCTTCTTTAGGCGTAACCATTAAATTATAACCAATAGGATTTAATACTTCATAAATTAAATTTTTAATATCGTTTTCGTTTAAAGAACCAATAATTCCAAATAAATGTTTTTTATCGTTTAAATCAATTTTAATATTCTCCTTTAAATAATTAACATTTAACTTAAGTTTATTTACTGGATTATTAATATTAGCTTTAGAATATGCGAAATGCTTATACATATAATTAATCGTATCACTAACAATAGCCGGAGCCCCAACAACAGTTGGTACCCCTAAAGCAATAACCGGAACATTTAAAGTATCTTTACTAATTTCTTTTCTTTTGTTACCAATACCACTACCAGGATTAATCCCCGAATCAGTCATTTGAATAGTTTTATTAAGTCTTTCAATTGAACTACTAGCTAAAGCATCAATAACAATTAAACAGCTAGGTTTTAATTTATCGACTAAACTTTTAATTAAATCGCTTGTTTCGATTCCTGTTTCACCAGTTACACCAGGTGCGAGAGCTGAAACTCTTTTAAAACCTTCCTCTAAACTACCATATAAAGCTAAATGATTGGTAACTAAAACATTATCAATTACATTAGGTCCTAGGGCATCAGGAGCAGTTTTACGGTTACCTAATCCAATTATTAAATATAAATCACTTTTAAATTTTTCTAATAGTTTTTTTAACTCTTTAATAAACACTTTTTTGACTTTAGTAAAATTATCTATATCAGTTATATCTTCAAACTCAATAGTTACATAAGTTCCTTCCTTTTTATTTATCTCTAAAGCTTCTTTTTCAGTTAAATCAATACTAGTTACTTTAACATCTTCATAATCATTTTTTTTAACTTCTTTTTTTACAAGTTCAATAGCTAAATCAGTATAAACTTCATAATTTTTTAAATCAATTTCATGACTCATTTTAATCACCCATAAATATTTTGCCAAAAATAACTAATTTTATTTGCATTTTCTTGTTTTTTTTGCTAAAATATATTTACTGATGGCTGGGAGGTGAAAATTATGGCCAATATGAAAAATGCCGAAAAAAGAGTTTTGGTAAATGCAAAGAAACAAGAACGTAATAATTCTTATAGTGCGAGCATGAAAACAGCTTGTAAAAATGTTGAAAAAAGTATTGCTAACAAAGATAAAGAACAAGCTAGTAGTAATTTAAAAACTGCAATTAAACGTATTGATAAAGCAGTAAGTGCAAAAGTAGTGGCTAAAAACACAGCAGCCCGTAAAAAATCAAGATTAACTAAAAAAGTAAATCAAATGGACTAATTTACTTTTTTTTGTGGTAAAATATAATTAGGTGATGAAAGTGAAAAAAATTTTAAGTTGGCTTATAACCTTTTCTTTAATTGCTTTATTAATAATTTGCTATATCAATAGAGAAGGTGTTGTTAAATTTGTAATGGGTAATATTGCTCAATATCAAACAGTAAATGAACCTAAAAGTAATGGGTATCATACTAATTACGATTTTGAGTTTGTCCAAACAACAAATGATTTTCATGTAAAAAACAAGCAAGATATTTTAAATGTTATTTATACTGTTTTAAACAGTGGGGAAACTAAATTTACTTTTTACTGCGATGTAAGTTATAAAAATTGTAGTAATGATTTAGCTAATATATCTAAAGACCAAGAACTACTTTCCGTAATTAATAATATGGTCTCTCCTTATAATAGTTATGAAAAATTATATATTACTACTAATACCTATGGTAAAACAGATATCGAAATTACAAAACTTTATAGTGAAGAAGATATAAATAAAATAAATAGCAAAATCGAAGAAATAAAAAAAGAAATTATTAATGATAATATGTCAGATAAAGATAAAATAAAAGCTTTCCATGACTATATAATTAATCATTCTGTTTATGACGAACAAAGAGCCTTAAATATCGAAAAAGGTAGTACAGCTGATTACCAATATAATTCCCATAAAGCTAATGGCCCATTATTAGAAGGTCACGCTTTATGTAGTGGTTATAGTGATGCCATGAAATTATTTTTAGATCAGTTAAATATCCCTAATTATAAAATTGCCAATAACGACCATATTTGGAATTTACTTTATATTGATAGCACTTGGCTTCATTTAGATTTAACTTGGGATGACCCAGTAACTAGTGATAAATCTAATCTTCTTCTTCATAAATTTTTCTTAATAACAACTGACGAATTGTTAAAACAAGACACAAGTAGTCATAATTTTAAACAAAATTATTATCCTGAAGCTAAATAAAAAGGTTATCAAAATTATGATAACTCTTTTTTTATCGGTAATATTACAGTAACTAATGTATATTCTCCTTCTTTTGATTCATACGTAAGACTTCCATTATGGGCGAGAATGATTTCATTAGAAAGGGAAACGCCAAGACCAGTACCTCTAATTTTAGTTGTGTAAAAAGGTTCTTTTAATCTATTTAAATTTTCTTTAGCAATACCTACTCCATTATCTTTTATTTTAATATAAATTTTATCATTTTTAACTTTTGAAGATAAAGTTATTTTCCCCTTATCTTTTAAAGCTTCAACACTATTTTTTAATAAATTTAAAAATACTTGAGTTAACCTATTATAATCACCATTAATATATATTTCTTCGTCTTCTATATCATTTTCAAAATCAATATTTTTTTCTTCAAAAATAAGTGAATAATGATTAATTATATCTTCAAGAAGTAAATTAATATCGATTATATCTTTATTAATTTTTACTTTATTCATAGCTAAAAAATCTTCAAGTAAATATAAAGTTCTAGATATTTCTTCTCTCATAATTGGAATATAATCACGCGCACACTTAGGATTATTAACATCAAACATATCTAAATAACCTTTACAAACAGCTATTGGATTTTTAATTTCATGAGTAATTTGAAATAATCTATTTTTTATTTGTTTTTCTCTTTCTAACTCTTTATATGACATGTGAAGTTTTAAAATATTTTCTGATGTTTTTATAATATAAATAATAATAGTTATCATTATATAAACATAAACAGAAATAAATATAATTTCAAACAATAAAATAAATGAATTGATATCATTAGTAATTAACGATAATATATAAATTAAAATAGTTTGTAATATACTTATAATTAAAGTTACTTTAAAAATATTTTTAACTTTTAAATATATAAAGTAATATAAAAGATAAATTAAAATAAATATTATTAAAAAATTACTATAAAAATTTGTATAATAACTAATACATAAAATACTAGCAAAAACAATTCCTAGTTTAGTTTGTTTTAAATAAGCAATAATAAGTCCTAGATTAATAATAAGAAATGGAATATTTGTAAAAACTAAAGTATTAAATTTTAAAGTAATATATAATATTGATGCGATTACTAAAAGAATAGCTAAATCATTTTCTTTTTTATCATAAGTCTTTTTATAAAGAACATATAATAAATATAAAGATATTGGAAACATAATATGCATTAAATTTAAAAACAAAGAATAAAGAACTTCCATTTTACCACCTCAAAAATATTATATAACTACTATATTGTCGGATTTTGTCGAATTATGAAAAATGAAGTAAAAAAAAGTAGATTTCTCTACTTTAAATTTTCAACTATTTTATATACAAGGGAAGAAGGATTAGAAGTTGTTAAATAAATATTTCGGCCTTGATTTATATGATATTTTTCTTTTATTTTAGCGTTTTTAAATGCTATACTAGTTTTATCTACTAAAATAGGATAAACATCATAACTTTTATGATAATCTTTAATATATTTTTTTACTTTATTATATGCCTCATTATTAGTTAGTTTAGCTGTACTTTTTTCAAAATGACAAAGTATCCACTCTTCAAAACAAGGATTAGAAATAATTATTTCAATTCCATAATTTTTAGCTACTGTTATAGCATCTTTAATTTGTTTATCTTTTGTTTTGTTGTCATCAGCATCAAATACACAATAAACCTTATCTCCATGTTCAAAATTAAGACCTCGCTTATTTATTTCAATGATTAAAGCTCTAACCATATTAACTGGGTCAGTAACATTTCCTTTAGCAATTATTAAATTATAATCACTATTTCGCTTATTAAAATGACTAAAATACAATTTTTCTGTTTTATTTTTTCCT
>CALVVT010000043.1 GCA_944363935.1 uncultured Bacilli bacterium | reverse complement strand
AGTTGGATTACCTGGTGATTATGTTGAATATAAAGATAATAAACTTTATATTAATGATAAAAGAGTTAAAGAAGACTTTATTGGTACGGAAAAAACTAATGATTTTAAATTAGAAGAACTTGGGTTTGATGTTATTCCTAAAGGTCATTATTTTGTTATGGGGGATAACCGCAATAATTCAACAGATAGCCGGGTTATTGGCCTTGTAAAAGAAGAAGATATATATGGTTCAACTAATTTAAGCTTATTTCCATTATCAAAAATAGGTAAAATAAATAAATAGTAACAAAAAGTTAGATATATTCTAGCTTTTTTCAATATATAGTAGTCAAGTTAAAAGGTTTTTGTTATAATAAATACTGAAATATCTACATTAATAGTAAAATTTTAGGATATGAGTAATTAAAATCAAGTAAGTAGGTGGTATAAATGTTAAATGATTATGCTAGAGATTTAAAGAGTAAAGATGCATTAGAAGCTATGCTTGAATTTGATATTACAAATATTAAAATGATAACGGATGTTTATAAAAAGATAGATAAATTACAAGAAATATATTATTATATAAATGTATATGATAAATATTATAATATATTTTCTAGTATTAATAGACAAGAAAATACACAAATTGATAACATAATTACATTATATGGAAAGTATAGAACTTTATATGATAATTTTATTAAAGTTGTATTTAATAAGTTTCAAATTACAGATTTTTATAATAAACGATATCAACCATTTATTAATAAAATGTTTGAAGAATGTAAACATTTGCCTAGAGATAGTCGACAATATTTTAAATTATATAATGAAAGTGAAAAAATATATTTTCAGAATAGAAATAATGAAAATTTAACTATTGCTAACAAGCTAATTTTAATTAGAAAATATGTTGAAATTAAGGAAAAAATGGCAACTTTAAAAGGATATAATTCTTTTTTAGAAGAAAAATTAGAGGAAATTGGTCTTAAAAAGTCAGTTTTCTTGGATTTAATAAATAATTATTCATTTAAGGAATTTCAAACTTCTGTAGTTTCTAAAAAGAGTTATAGCATGAATAAAGCTCAAGATATTATTAAAGGTGTTGCTACAAAATATTTAAACTCGAATATTCTTACAAGTTTGTTTAAAAATATCAATTTAAGTGATAGAAGTTATGTTCTTGCATCTTATAAAAAACCACCAGCGATATTTGTTAACTTTAATAGTGATTTAGAAGGGGTAGAATGTTTGTTTCATGAATTAGGGCATGCTTATCATTATAAAATTGCTAGTAATAATACATTAATTAATTATGAGCCTAATCAGTTTATTAGTGAAATGTTTGCAATGATAAATCAACTTATTTTACTTAATTATATAAATGATAAGGAAAGTATTAATTTATTTAGGCGTGATTATAATAATTTTTTTATCGATGCCGTAAAAACATTAAAACTGGAATATTTTATTTATAATAATTACCAAACTTTTACAGTTGAAGATTTACAAAATATTGATTTTGATTATAAAAAACATTTGGATTTTATTTTTAATGATTATTATGATTTAAATTATGCCTTTGGTTTTATATGTGCTTTTACTTTATGTAAAGATATTGAAAATGATACGTTATCTAAAGAACAAATAAATAAACTATTAAGTACAGATGGTAATATAAAAGCTAATAATATACTTTCAATTGTTAATATTAATTTAAATAATCTTGATTTTAATATTCTTTAGGAAAGAGGTGAGATGGTGAGTAATATAGATAAACAAGGTAAAGTTCATATAAATCATTATCCTGGACATATGGCTAAAACCAAAAGATTAATTAAAGAAAATATAAAATTAATTGATTTAGTTTATGAAGTAATTGATGCGAGAATGCCATATTCTTCAAAATTAATTGATAGTGACGAAATAATTGGTCATAAACCAAGAATTATAATTATGACTAAATATGATTTGTGTGATAAAGAAGAAACTAGTAAATGGATTAAGTATTATGAAAATAAAGGTTATCCTGTTTTACCAATGTCTTTAGAAGGAAATACTAATTTAAAACCACTTATTGATTTAACTAGTGATATAATGCAAAAATTAAATCAAAAACGGGTAGAAAATGGACTTAAAGAAAGAAAAATAAGAGTTTTAGTATTAGGGATACCTAATGTTGGAAAAAGTACATTAATAAATAGATTAGCTGGTAAAAAAGTTGTAAATATTGGTAATAAACCAGGAGTAACTAAAAATTTAAGTTGGATTAGAGTAAATAAAGATATTGAATTATTAGATTCTCCAGGCGTTTTATGGCCTAAATTAGAAGAAAGTAGTGCTTTTAATCTAGCTACTTTCACCGCAATAAAGGAAGAGGTCTTGCCCCTTTTTGAAGTAGCTGTTTATATTTTAAAAGCTTTAGAAAAATATTATCCAGCTGTTTTAAAAAAGCGTTATATAGAGAGTTTAAATGAGGATATTATGGAAACATTTAAGGAAATTGGTCTTAAAAGAGGATGTCTGTTTAAAGGTGGCGAAGTAGATATCGATAAAACTATAAGTTTAATTATAAATGACGTTAAAAACGGTTATATTAAAGGAGTAACTTTTGATAGATATGATAACGGAAAAAGAAATATATAAAATTATTCAAAAATATAATTTACCTAAAGAAGAATTTATTATTTTAGCTGGTTCTTCTTTAGTTATAAGAGGAATAAAAAATAAAACAAATGACCTTGATATTGCGGTTTCACCTAATTTATATAATTATTTATTAAAAAATTATAATCCTATAAAAGAAGAAAATACATATGTTATCGATAACCTTAATTTCGGATCTCTTTATTATAACGAAGACTTTGATATAATTAATGGTTATAAAGTTCAAAAACTAAATAATTTAATAAAATTTAAACAAAAGTTAAATAGAGAAAAAGATAAAAAAGATTTAATACTTATAAATAAATATTTAAATAGTCAAAATATGAATGTATTAACTTTAGCTTATTTAGGTGACGCAGTTTATGAACTTTATATTCGCAGGTATATAATAAACCAATATTTTAATGTTAATGATTTACAAAAAGAAAGTATTAACTATGTTAGTGCGAAAGCCCAAAGTAATTTTTTAGAAAAAATGCTTGAAAATAATTTTTTAACTTATAATGAACTTGAAATAGTAAAAAGAGCTCGTAATCATAAAAGCCATAAGTCTAAAACAACTGATATAATTACTTATAAAAGAGCTACTGGTTTAGAAGCTTTAATTGGTTATTTAAGCTTTATCGAAAATAATGATAGAATAGAAGAAATAATGAAATTTATATTAGAAATAAGGTGATTAAATGCAGATATATGGAAGAAACGCTTCATTAGAAGCACTAGATAAAGCAGTAGTTAGAAAAGCATATGTTTATGAAAATATTAAAGATAAAGAAATTTTAACAAAATTAAAAAAAGTAAATACAGTGTTTTTGCCTAAACAGCAATTAGATTTAATGGAAAAAGGCAATCATCAAGGTATTATTTTAGAGATTGACGATTATAAATATAGTAATTTAGAGAGTATGCTTAATGACGAGATAATTGTTGTTTTAGATCATTTAGAAGATCCGCATAATTTTGGTGCAATTATTAGAACATTAGAAGCCGCTGGCCTTAAAAACATTGTTATTCCTAAAGATAGAAGTGTTAAAGTAAATGGAACCGTTATGAAAGTAAGTGCGGGAGCTTTAGCTAATGTTAATATTGCTTTAGTTAGTAACATTAATAATACTTTAGAAAAGTTAAAAAAATATGGTTTTT
This sequence comes from uncultured Bacilli bacterium, assembly GCA_944363935.1. Classification (GTDB taxonomy): domain Bacteria; phylum Bacillota_I; class Bacilli_A; order RF39; family UBA660; genus Coprosoma. Next base: position 7,935 of record CALVVT010000043.1, on the reverse strand, counting down.
GGATAATTGGAACTGATATGGTTGGAACCGATTATAAAAATATTGATTATACTGGAAAAATTGTTTTAGTTATTAGTAACGAAGGAACTGGGATTAGCCCTAGTACTAAAAAACATTGTGATTTTATTGCTTCAATTCCAATGAAAGGGAAAGTTAATAGTTTAAATGCTTCAGTAGCGGCTGCTTTAATAATTTATGAGGCGGTTAGAAATAAATGAATTTTGAAGAGTTAAATGATTATGAATTAGTGGAAATGGCTAGACAAAGTGTCGATGCTTCTGAAGTTATTTATACAAAATATCAGCCATTAGTAGGGAAAATAGCTAAAACAATATTTAAAAATAATAAAAGAAGTGGCGTTGAAATGAAAGACTTAATTCAAGAAGGAAACATTGGTCTTTCTCATGCTGTTAAATATTATAATCCAAACCGTGATAACTTATTTTTTACTTATGCTAGAGTTTGTATAAAAAAAGCTATGATTAGTTATGTTATTGGAATCAATAGACAAAAACATAAATTCCTTAATACTTCTATTTCAATGGAAGAAATTGATAATAATGAGGAATTTAATAGTATAGATAAAATTTTAAAAGACGATTCTAGTAATCCCATTAATATTTTAGTTGACAAAGAAAGTACAATAAGAACTTATGAACTATTACAAGCTAAATTAACTGATTTTGAACAAATGGTTTTAGATTTAAGAGATTATGGCCTTAACTATAAAGAAATATCTGAAATACTAGATAGAGATGAAAAGGCTATCGATAACGCTATTCAAAGAATCAGAAATAAAGCTAAAAATTTAAAACAATAAAAAAAGATGGTTAACGATGACCATCTTGTTCGAAAGAAATAATATTACCGTTATTGGCATTGATTTTATAATCGTATTCTTTATTATTGTAAATAAATTCAAATTCATAAACCATTTGTCCGTCGTCCATTTCACTATGGGCTTTTTTTAAATTAATATCTTGTTCAGTTACCTTGGCATGATCAAAAGCAATTTTTTTAGCCTCTTCTAAAGTAATACTAGGTGTTTGATTATTTGTTTGGTTATTTGTTTGATTATCAGATTGATTATTAGTTCCTTGATTATTTTGAGTATTGTTTTGGTTATTAGAATTAACGTAATCAGTATAAATAATTCGGCCGTTTTTAGCATCTAATTTATATTCGTATTCAGTGTTATTATAGTAAACACTAATATCATACTGACCTTCGTCAATTTCTAATTCGGTGCTTTCAAAATAAATATCATTTGCATTTTGATTAATATCTCTAATGACAATATTTTGAGCTTCTTCTTTAGAAATAAAGGCAGTATTAATGTAAATAATAAAACCAATAACAATTAAAACAATTATAATGATAACAGCAATAATTACTTTCCATATTGTTTTCATATCTTCACCTCTGTTACTATTGTATCATAAAAAATATTTTTTTAAAATATCTTGTTAATTTTTTTTCGAAGTGATAAAATTAATATAGTAGGAAACTACTTGGAAAAGGAGGAAAACATGAAAAAAGAAGGGGCGATAAATAGCGCAGTTAAAATATGGCAGTTTGTTATTGCTATTGCAATTATTGGGTTTAATATAGGTTTTATTATCGCAAGTACATGTAATGGGAATAATGGTTATTATATGGAATCTTCTAATTGGTTTTTTGGTTCAAGTGCAGTATTATGGATTTTTACGATTCCAGCAGGTTTCTTTTTAGTTTCTCATTTTAAAAAACAAATTAAGGATAAAGATTATCAAAATAAAAGTGCTTCCGCAAGAGCCTTTGAGTATACTTTTATGCACTTAAAAGTATTAATTCCAGTTTTGATAGTTGGTTATATTCTTGGCGTTTTAGTTTGTACAAGCTTTTATTATCCCGATTATACTTTTAAACAAGTTTGTTCAACGGTTATTAATAGCTTTTGGGAGTTTTTAGGTTTTCATGCAGCTGGTCTTCGAAATAGTGGAAATGAATTTTTAAATTTAAATGGACCACTTTGGCTTATATCAGCTTTGCTTATTGTTGGCTATTTCTTATACTGGGGTCTATGTAAAAATGAAGACTTTATGGCTGGAATAGTCGCACCATTTACCTTTATTTTTTTAGGTGGTTGGTGGTGCTTTTCTGGCACTAGAATAACTACTTGGTCAACTATTGGTCTGCAAACAGGAACTGATAATATGGCTTTTGGAATAAATAATGGAATAATTTTTGTTTTAATAGGAATGTCAGCTGGTATAATTTTATATTATTTAATAGATAAAATAAAAACACATAATTTTACCAAAACTGGTGAATGGGGTCTTACAATTCTTTATTTATTATGCGCAGGTTTATTACTTTGGTATATATTATACCCATCTACTTGGTTTAATTTAGAAAAATGGACCGTTACTTTACTTTGTATTATTGTTATTTGTTTATCAATACTTAATAAAGATAAAATTACAGGTCTTTTAAATCATGAAAAAGTAAATGATATGTTTAGTTATTTAGGTAGCATTTCACTTTATATTTATATGCTTCATTATCCCATTGCCATTTTTGTTTTAAAATTATTTGGACCTAACGCTAGTACTAGTTCTTACTCACTTTGGACTATATTTATTCCAACGGTTATTTTAACTATTGTCTTTAGTATGATTTTAAAATCAGTTATGGAAATGTTAGCTGAAGGTAGAGAATTAAAAAAAGCCGAAGCTTTAAAAACAAAGAAAAAACTTAAAAAAAATTAAAAAAGATATTAGCCCAAAACTAATATCTTTTAAATATAATTTTCGTTAACTTTTTCATCAATTTCGTTTAAAGTATTTTCGTCAATATCGTCAACAATTTCGTCCCAAGGGTCTTCTTCGTCTTCAACGGCAATTTTAACTTTCGTATCGCCAACGATTTCAACACCTAATTCTTTAGTTATATCAAAAGAAATATTTTTCCCTTCTACAGGATTAACATTAGAACAAGTTGGTTGTTTTAATGACCTAACGATAATATCAGTATCGTTATCTTTATCGACGTCTTCTCTTACTTTTACGTTAAATAATTCGTTATAATCTATTTTTTTATTAATTACAGTTGTTTTGCTATCACCGTCATAAGAATACCAAATATTAACATCAAAAGACCCATTGACACCGACTTTATCACCAGCTTTATAACCTTTAAATTGATGGTTAATTACCCAACATCCAAGTACTGTTGATGGTTCATGTTCAGCTACAGCGGTATAAGTATTTTTAAAAGATTTTTTACCTTTACCAATGATAGCTTTAGTTACAATTTCTTTATATGTTGCCACCATATCACCCCTCACTTTAATTTATGCATAGTAGGGTAAAAAGTGAACAAAAAAACCTAAATATTAGGCTTTAATTGTTTGTACTAGTAGAGTAGAAGATAAGGACAAATAATCCCATATATAAATTATTTAGCTCTTCTTCAGTTAATTCTTGAACTTCTTTTTTATTTATATTTTTAGGTTTATAGTCTTTAGTTTCTTTTACTTTGTTATTAATTTCTATTCTGCCTTCTTCAGTATTTCCATTAGTCATACTTTTAAAATCAGAAGTAATTTTATTGCCTTCAATTATTATATTACCGTTAATACTATCATTATTATTTATATAGTTATATTCGTAGTTATTATCTTTTATTTTAATAATACTAAAACTATGTGTGATATTATCATTATTTTCGGTATAAACTTCAAATTTAATAAAATCATTAGATAAACCAGTTACATAAAGATTTATTGTAATTGGATTATCAATTTTATCTGTAATTAACTTACTAAAATCAATGGTTTCATTAGCTTTTAAATTATCATTCATTAGCTTTACAAATTCTTCACAGTTTTCTAAATTATTTGCGAAAATAGTAGTAATATCTTTAATATTGTCGTTATTAATTGTTAAAGATACTCTTTTAGTTTTAATTCCTTTATTATTTATTTTAATGATTATATCTTCACCATTTATTTTTTCATTGTTAATAACATCATTAAAAGAATTTTGAATAGTTTTGATAATTTTATCAGTTTCATTTTTAGTTAAAGCTTTTTGTTCATAACTATAATAATTATTGTTTAAAAGTGGAATTTTAAAATATAATTTATTTTTTGTTTGCTGAAAATGGATATTTAAATCAGTTTGGCCAGTAAATAATATTTTAGCATTAGCGTCATAAAGTCCATTTTCATTATCTTGGTTATAATCTAAAGAAATATCGATAAAATCATTAGAATTTTTATCGGTTAATTTAAAAGTAGATGTTCCTTCTTCATAATTATAATTATTATCAAAACTATTAAATATTTTGTTAACTGCAGTTTTCATAATAATTCTTGGATTATTAGTTACATAATAGAAAATTCCAATAACGGCTAGTAAAATAATGATAATTAAGGAAATAATTATTTTTTTTCTTTTTTTCTTTTTATCGTCTTTAATTAAAGCTATATTAGTTTGTTTTTCAATTTTGTCTTCAATGTTTTCATTCATTATAAACACCATCCTTATACATTAATAATAGCATAACTTTGACTAATAAACAAGAAAAAAGTAATCAATTACAGATTACTCCATCTAAACTCCATGTTTTAACATCCGTTATTTTTACTTTAACAATTTGCCCAATATATTTATCACTGGCTTTAACGTTAACTAATTTCATAGTTTCGGTGTAACCCATTAAAGAATTTTCTTTATTACTTTTGCCTTCTAATAGAACTAGAACTTCTTTATTTAAATATTTATCGTTATTTTCTTTGGCATATTTATTAACAAGTTCATTTAATTTATATAATCTTTGTTCTTTGATTTCTAAAGGTGTATCATCTTTCATTTTGGCAGCTGGTGTTCCTTCTCTAGCTGAAAAGATAAAAGTAAAAGCTGAATCGTATTTACAAATATTCACAACATCTAAAGTTTCATTAAAATCTTCTTCAGTTTCACCTGGAAAACCAACGATAATATCAGTTGTAATTGAAACGTTTGGAATGGTTTTAAGTTTATTAAATAATTCTAAATAACTTTCTTTAGTATAGCGTCTTCCCATTAATTTTAATATTCTGTTACTACCTGACTGTAGTGGTAAATGAATATAAGGCATAATATTATCGTATTTTTTAATAATTTCAATCATTTTATCGGTAAAATCCCAAGGATGGGAAGTGATAAATCTTACTCTTGGAATATTTGTTTTTGCTGCTTTTTCAAGTAAATCACTCATGTCGTAATCTTCTTTTAAATCTTTACCGTAAGCATTAACATTTTGACCTAAAAGAGTAATTTCTTTATAACCTTCTTCTTTTAAATCATTTATTTCTTTAATAATTTCTTCCATTTTGCGGCTTCGTTGCCGGCCTCTAGTATAAGGTACGATACAGTAAGTACAGAATTTATCACAACCGTACATTATATTAACCCAAGCTTTATATTTACTATCTCTTTTTGCTGGAATATTTTCAATAACATCTCCTTCAATGCTGTAAACTTCGATTTGTTTTTGGCCATTATAAACGTTATAAAGTAAAGTAGGTAAGTTATCGATGTTATGAGTTCCAAACACTAAATTAAGCCAGTTATATTTAGTTAAGATTTCGTCTATGACTATTTCTTCTTGAGCCATACAACCGCAAATACCAGCAACAATATTAGGTTTAGTTTCTTTTAAATGCTTAATCCGGCCAATCATTCCAAATACTTTGTTATGAGCATTTTCTCTAATCGCACAGGTATTAAGTAAAATTAAATCAGCTTTTTCCATTTCTTTTATTTCTGAAAAGTTCATTTGTTCTAGAATAGCTTTGATATTTTCAGAATCGTGCTCGTTCATTTGACAGCCATAGGTTTTAATGAAATATTTTTTATTTTTACCTAAATTTTTATATTTTTGTTCAATTTTATATTCTTTGAAAGTAATTGGTTTATCAGTTCTTACTTTCGCTTCTTTTAAACATGGTTTTAACATATTATCCCTTCTTTTCTTTAATGATAATACCATAATTATTATTATTTTTCAATCATATAATTAACTGTCAACCAAAAAGTGTTGACAGGTTTATTATTTTTTGGTAGAATTATTTCAGAAACGGAGGGATATAAATGGCAGTAAAATTAAGATTAATGCGGATGGGAGCCAAAAAGAAACCATTTTATCGTGTTGTAGCTGCAGATTCTAGAACTAAAAGAGATGGCAAATATATCGAACTTGTTGGAACTTATAATCCAGTATCAAGTCCAGCCGAAGTAAAAATCAATGAAGAAGTAGCTTTAAAATGGTTATCAATGGGGGCTATCCCAACAGATACAGTAAGAAGTTTATTTAGTCAAAAAGGAATTATGAAAAAATTCCACGAACAAAAAAAAGAAAGTAAATAATTATGAATTTAAAAGAGTTAACCGAATTTTTAATTAAAAATTTAGTTAGTAAACCGGATATGGTATCTGTAAAAGAACTTGATGACGAAGATTTAGTTACAATTATTGTTATGGTAGCTAAAGAAGATATGGGCAAGGTCATTGGCCGGCAGGGCAAGATAATTAAAGCGATTAGAACTTTAGTTTCTGCTAATGCCTATATGAATAATTTACCAAAAGTGAAAATTGAAATTAATGATTTTTAGTCCGTATGGACTTTTTTTGACCGAAAGGAGGGAAAAAAGTGTTTGGCGATAAACAAGAAATATTAATCGAAAAAGAAGCTTATTTAGGTTATTTAATTGCTAAAAAAGGTAAGTATGAAGATAAAAGAAATGAACTTTATACAAAATCTGAAGAAAGTTTAAATTATGGAAGTGCGCTTCCAGCAATGTTAAGAGGTGCCGTTTGTGGTATTGCTTTTACTGGAGCTTCTAGTTATATTGAAGGAGATATGTCTTTTATTTCTGGGTTAGTTGGTTTTAGTGCTTTTCTAGCTGGTGCTTTTGGACCACTTGCTTTAAAAAGAGCTCAAATTCACAGTTTAGATAAAAAGATACAAAATATAGATGAAGCTTATATTGAAAACTTACGTTTTGTTAAAAGTTTGAAAAGAAGGTAATGTTTCTTTTTTTTGACAATATTTTGATTTTTGATATAATAAGAAACCAATAAATTAGTTTATAAAGGGAAAATTAGTAATATAGAAGTAATAAGTTATAAATCAAAATTTTTATATCATTGTAAATAAAGAAATTATAGAAAATGATAGATTAAAAACTATTGTAGTTTATGTTAATTATATAAATGTTGAATAATTAAAGTTGTTTTGTAAAGATATTATTTTTGATATGCCAGGACTCATGTTAATAAAGTAGAGAAAAAAGTAAGATACTATTAAAAAAAGAAAAGAGTGTGATTTATAAATGAATATATTAGGAAAATTTCGTGAAGAAGCGCATAAAAAAAAAGTAATGGAAGCAGTAAAACGAAACTGTGATGTTTTAGCATATTATTGTGATAACTTTAGAGTTCGAAATGATAAGGATATAATAATGGAAGCAGTAAGACAAGATTGGAGAGCTTTATACTATGCCGGAAAGGTACCTCGAAATGACAAGAACATAGTAATGGAAGCAGTAAAACAAGATTGGAGAGCTTTAGACGATGCGGGAGAATCACTTCGAAATGATAAGGACATAGTGATGGAAGCAGTAAAACAAGATTGGCGGACTTTAGACTTTGCCGGAGAAGCGGCTCGAAATGATAAAGAAATAGTAATTGAAGCAGTAAGGCAAAATGGGATAGCTTTAAAATATGCCGGAGAAGTGGCTCGAAATGATAAAGATGTAATGATGACAGCAGTAAGACAAAATTGGTGGGCTTTAAAATATGGCGGAGAAGCAGTCCGAAATGATAAAGAAATAGTGATGGAAGCAGTAAAACAAAACTGGCAAGCTTTAAAATATGCCGGCGTAGTAGCTCGAAATGATAAAGATAT
>CALVVT010000042.1 GCA_944363935.1 uncultured Bacilli bacterium | reverse complement strand
TAGTTATTTACTACATTGCATCTCTATATTTATATTTATAAGTAACCTCAACTTTATAATTTTCGTCAAGTCTTATATCTTCTAAATCTCTACCAACTTTTTTTTCAAACTCTGATTTTTTCATTGCACTTTCATATAGTGGCAAAGATAATGTTTCATATACATAACGATATCTAGACATTATTTTAGTTTCTTCAACTCTATACTCTTGATTTTCAGGGGTCAACGAAGATTCTTCAGCCCAACTACTATAACTTCCCAACTGATAAAGTTCAGCATCCCGATATGGATATCCATTAGGTTGGTTGTTACGAAAACTACTATATTTCCTTTTCGTGCCATTATACCACCGCCAAACCTCATCTCTATAAGAATACATCGTTGTACTCTCTTCATCGCGTTCAGTATACAAGTCTAAATCAACGTCTTCCTCAACCGTATATTTACCGTTATTAGCATATACTTTTTGTCCATTATCGTCTACATAATAAAACTTATATGCCGTCGCTTTTTTTATCGACCGATATTCATGCTCCTCCGGATAGTTTAAAGACCAAGCAGTATATTCTGTATTTTTTTTAGTACTTTCGTCTTTATTACTATATCCAGATGGTTGCTCCGAATAAAATCCAGAATAATTACCTATTATATCAAACCATTTCCATGATTTATCACTATATCTATAAAAAGTTTTATCTTCTTTTTGAACTTCTACAACATTAGTTCCATTAGGAACTTCTGGTAAGTTATCTTGTTCTTTAGGCATTCTTACTCCATATTTTGAAACTTTCTTTTTTAACTCTTCTTGATCATAATAATCAGACCATTCAGTTGTATTTACTTCTCTATCATAAATATTATAATATGGAATAACATCTATTACTGTAGCTGAACTATTATAATTACTAGTTTCACTACCCCAATTTTTATATCTTTTACTTATTGAACATTTATCACAATTACCAACGTCTAATGTATATATATAATCATCTTCTACTTTTGTTACTTTAACTCTACCAGTTGCTTTTTTATTAGCTGTTTTTCCTGGAGTAATATAAGAATGTTCATATAAATCATTTAATTTAACATATACATAATCTCCAGAATATTCTGGAAGTAATTTTTCTTCTTTTAAATAATTATAAGTAGAATCTTTTATATTATCATATATTTCATGACAATAATTATTATTAACTACTGTATAAATAATAAATCCTATTAAGACTAAAGGTAATATTACACTAAAAACAAAGAAGAAATTTAATAACGGCTTTTTATTAACAAAACTATAGTCAATAGGATTACCTTGTTCATCCACATATTCGTTTCTTCGCATAACCCGTCACCTCTTATGTTAACATTTTAACACATTTTTAAGTATAATATCAACATTATTTAAATTAAAAAAAGTTATTTCTAGCTTATTTAACTTGATACCCACCTATAATATTAACTACATTATAGCCTTTTTTATTTAACGTTTGAGTTAATTTAACTGATGTAATTCCACTTTGACAATAAATATAATATTTTTCTCTTTTATTTAGATATTTTTCAGGACTTATAGTAAGTTCTATACTAGAAATATTTCTAGCATTAGGATAATGACTAATATTATAATAACTAATATTTCTAATATCTATAACATTAGGATTACTAATCATATCAAGTTCTTTCCATGTAATCATTTAATCACCCTCTAATTTAATTTATGATTAAAAATAAATTGAGAGGCGGTTTTTATATTAGTTTATTTAAATGTTATTTTTGTATTAAATACACACAAAAGGCCTTTAATACCAAATGATTAAAAGCCTTTTTAATAATAGTCTTCATCGTCCGCAAAAAAGTCATCGAAAAATTGATCGTCAGTAATAACTTCCTTTTTAACATTATGTTCTTTAAGTTTAGTTTCTACTTTTGTTTTTTCTTCTTTTTTACTATTTTTAGCTACTAATTTAGATTCGTTATTAACTTTAGCTGTAATTTTAGCAGCAAAAGCTTCTTTTTGTTTTTGTTTCTTTTCTTTTTCTTCTTTAATATTAGCTTCCATTTTAGAATGAGAACTCTTAACTTGGCTCTCTTTTTCAACAGTTTTTATCACTGGCGCTGGTTTTTCAGTTGCTTCTATAGTACTAGTAGCCTTTCCAGCTCTAACCTTTGCATCAACTTTTGCTTGCGCGAGTTTCTTTTCTTGTTCAGCTTTTTCTTCCGCTTCTAATTCAGCTATTCTAGCATCAATTTTCTTAATCATTGCATTAACATCAATTGGCGAATCTTTTTTAGGTAAACCTGTATTATTAGCTGCTTTATCAGTGGCTAAATTAAGACCTCCAGGAACTGGATTTTTACCATTAAAGCCTGTTTTTATTAATTCATTAATTCTCTCTTCATTTTTCTTTGTAACAAAACCTTTTAAATCAAATACTTTAACTTCATTTTTTTCACGGCGTTCATAACCAGCTTTACCATATTCTTTTCCCCAATAACCATTTTTTTTCATTTGCCAGTTAGGCGTTAATTTTGTTTTAAACGGCATCATCCGCCAGCGAATAACAATAATAGTCCATTTTGGAAATCTTTGTAAATCACTAACTGTTACTAATGGCGTTGAAGCTGTTTTATCTTTTTCCTTTGATTTTACTTCACCACACAATTTACTAATCTCTTCGAGGGAAGCAAGTTCAGTACTAAGTAAATATATTAAATTACCACAGTTACCACGAATTGTTTCCGCATCATGTTCACCGTATACTTGTTTTAATTGACCTAGGTTTTGAACAATCATTGTAAATCTAATTTTACGACTACGAGCGGCAGTAATCATTGTTGTAATATCTTTTAATGGTGGCATATTCGCAAACTCGTCTAAAATAAAATTAGTTCTATAAGCAAGTTCTCCACCATTTTCTTGAGCAACATCAATTAATGTTTCATAACACTGTTTTAAAAATATTGTTACTAAAGAATGATATGTTTTCTTTTCGTCTTGAATAATAATGAAAACAGCTGTTTTCTTTTTTCCAATATCTTTCATATTAAAATCACTATGCAAAAGCATTTCTGATATATTTTCTCGGGCCGCAAAAGGTCTTAATTTTTGTTTAAATACTGATAAAATACTACCTTTTGTTTCATTAGGAGCAATTAAAGTAGACGATGCACTTGTATAAGCCGGAGAATTATGATCTTTCATATTAAAATACTTTTGAACGAAAGTAGAAGGCCCACTTTTTTCTTCTCCTACGGTTGTAAACGTATTAACACTATTTAAATTTATCTCTTCTTCTGTAGCATCTTCAAATAAAGCTAAAGTAATACCTGAAAAATAGTCAGCTGAAGTCTTTTCCCAGAATGGATCTTGATTTTGCGCATTTTCATCATAAAGAATATTAGCAGCTAGGTCATCGATAAGCTCATTAGCTTTATCTTTATTACCATTTTTATATAATTCATAAGGTAAAGTTAAAGGATTCCAGCCACTACCTTTTTGTGGATCACGGAAATTTAAAATTACAACATTATATCCACGTTCTCTTAACTCTTCACCATTCTCTTCATAAAGTTCACCCTTTGGGTCGGTAATTATCATTGATTCGCCTTTTTTAGCTAAAACTTTAATTAATGGTTGAACTGTCATTTGCGTTTTACCTGAACCAGTAGAACCAATAACTAAATTATGATAATAATCATCATCAACCCATAAATGTTTACCATCATTTATAAGCGCAATACCGGCAGCATCGGTTTCTTTATCAATTGCATTAATCATGGTAAGCTCTTTTTTCATTTTATCTTCGCTTTCCCATTTAGCGTAACCTGTTTCTTTTTTCGCTTCAGTTGAAAAGCCAAATCCTTTTTCTCTATCAAAGAATTTATCTTTAACACTTAAAACTGATGCAATTAAGGCTGCAACATAACAAACAAGCGTAATACCGATATGACTAGGTGCGAAAGCTGGTAATGGATTTAATCCGTGAAGAGGATGATCAACATCACCAAAAGCAAACTGCTCTAGATTAAGAAGAGCAATTGCCACTACATATAATAAAATAAGTGCAAAAATAGCAAAATTTTTCCAATCTTTTTTATCCGCGCTAAACTTTAACTTCATACTGATTGCCTCCTAAAAGTTTTATAAATCAAAAATATTATACCATATTCCAGCTTATATTGACATAAGAAAAAAACAAATAATTAATTTTTATTTGCTTTTTTTAAAATTCATTGCTTTTTCTTTGTTTATGCTTGACAATCTTTTATCAATTTCCAAGTTCCTTTTTCTATTTTATATATTTGATAACATGTATCAAAAGTTTTTATATCTATTGAGCCCTTACTAACAATTACTTCATAAGTATCATCGCCATCAATATCCAATATTTCCATAACCATATATGGATCTTCTTCATTATCTTCAACAATATTAATTTTACCATCATTAACAGCAAAAATAACATTTCTTTCTTTTTCACCCGTATAAGACAAACTTGCATTAGTTGTTGTATAAATATACTCTTTCTCTCCATCGCCATCATAATCTAACACAGTTTTCCGTGTTTGTCTCAAAAAATCAGAAACATCATTTTTTTCTAAAACCTTTTGCAAAACTGATAAATCACTATTTGTAGCCCAATCTGTTTGATGTTTTACTATATTAATATCTTTCATATTACTATAAGCAATAACGACATTCGAAATATCTTTATAATTCTTATCAACATAATACCAAGAATTAGATGCATAACTTACACTAACATCATTATAAGTTTTATTAGCTGTTTTTACTGTATATTTTTGTTCTAAAACAGAGTCATTAATTTCAGACAATTGCTGCCAATTATTACCTTTCTTTTCTAATATAATAGAGTTACCAACTATCAAATAACTATTACTATCTTTATTAACTTTATTATTTACAACATTAATAATAATTATCCCAACAATAATAACTAAAACTACAATAATAAAAATTACCGTTTTTGGCTGGATTTTTAACATCTTATACCTCCTACTCTAAAATAATTATACAAATGATTTTTTTCATTGTCAATCAAATAATTACATAAAATATAGAAAGTAGGTTGAATTAACAAAATAATATTGATATAATTTAAAATAGAAGATATAAATTTCAAAAATAATTATGTCATTCATAATTAATGTGTATTTTAAAAAAAAGAAAGGAATGAAATTTAATATGGAAGATGAAAATAAAATTGGAAAACTAATTAAAATAATTATTACAATTGTGCTAATAATAGTAATATTGGCAATTTCAATAATTATTGGCATAAATTTATATAATAAACATTTAACTACAACTAATACGGAAAGTTTTAATAACTATTTAAACAAAGCCGGATATGCAAACAATGAAGGATATCTTGCAAAAACAGCTAGCGAAGAAAACTACAATATTCAGTATACAGCCTTATACGATAATGCTCTTATTACAAAAATAATGACTTCTAACGACAAAAGTACAAAAATAAATTTACAATTCTTACCTAATCAAAATATTAAAGTCGAATATCAATATGTTGGAAAAAACAAAAACAATATTTATGGAGTATTTTTTCAAAGAGGAACTTTAAAAAAAGGAAAATTTGATTGTAAAATAATTACTGGTAACAATTATACATCTAAATGTGATGTTATGAAAAAAGAAACTGATAAATTTAATAAAGAAGTAAAGAAAATTTTCAAAGAAAATAATATTGATCCTAAATATATATCTTATAAATAAAATCATTTAAAAAATGTTACAAAAATATTTATTTGTAACATTTTTTTAATGAAGAATTGATTCTCCAAGATTAGTCGCACTAGCAACTCTTTTTCCAGCCCATTCTGGTCTCCATTTATCAGAGCCAGGATTTCCATATGAATAATAATACTGACCATCAACCTCAAATTCCAATACAACTTGTCCATTATTATGTCCCCATTCATTAGCAGGATTAGGGTCCCAAGGAACCACCTCTTGCGATTTAATGTCAGCTATTATTGCTGGTATTTTCGTGCCATCGTCTAAAAAGAAATCTACTTTATCACCAACATTACCAAAAGTTGTTGTAACAGCTACTAAATATCTGCCATCTATTACAGCAATTCCATCATCAAATTTTGCTCCTGAAGCTAACCAAATGTCATAAACTTTACCTTGATCATAAGCCCAATTAAAATCTGTATAAACTGTAATAGTATAACCACCGCCACCAAATTCTTCAGGGATTACTATTTCACCAGAAGTTTCACAATAGTCTGGTAAACTACCACTACTAGAAGAACCTGTTTGACCTTGCATTACATCAGTAGCATATAAAATACGATAACTGTCTACTACCCAACCAGAATAATTATCATCTAAAGTTGTTCCTTCAGCACCTGGATCAAAAATAGTAACTTGATCTCCATTAACACTATCAACAGCAACCCAATGTTGAGAACTACCATTATGATGAATTTGTAAAACAATAAACTTTTGGTATTGACCTTCAGCTCCGGTAGATAACTCTTGTGATAATGTTTTAGCAAGTGTAGCAGTATCACTTATACTAGTTGAAACAGAATCACCGGCTTTCCAATTACTAGCAATACTATCCCAGCCTGTCCAACTAAAAGCACCACCACCTACAATTCCACCATTACTATTGAGAGTTGTTATAAAAGCACCTGGATTAAAACTACTATATCCATTCGGTAAATTAGAAATTGCTGTTCCAGATCTAGCCAATTGAATTGCTACAGATGTTACTAAACAACCAATTGAAGACATTGTTCCTCCACTACCAACTGGTAAGCTTCCCCATTCTTCATCATATTGTTTCCATGTAGCAAAAGCTCCAGAAGAAGAAGGATTTACTATACAATCATCTCCACTTGAAGATCCCATTTCTCTAAATTTTTCAGCTAATCCAATAATCTCTTCTGCTATTTTATCTTTTTTTCCTTGATATATTTTATCATCTTCAATATCTTGAACACTAGTATACGTACCACCTATAAAACCATCTCTACAAATTCTAGCCATTGTATAATATCTGCTCATTCTTTGTGCAGGCGTTGAAAATAGAGCAGAAGATCCAAATTCTACGGCATCTGTAAAAGATGCTGTAGGATTAAAATTCGATGTTGCCAAATCAACTGCACCACCACCAGTTGCTACATCAGCAAAAAATCCAGCTGTACAAAAAACCCCATTAAAAACTGCCCCCATAAATTTTGTAATAGCATTATTAGCCATATTACCAACAAGACCAGAACCAGCTAATGCTTTTTTATAATTTTCGTCACTATAATTACCGATCCAATTACTAGAATCAATCATAACAATCGCAGCTGCCGTTAACAAATCAATAGACTGCATGTCAGTTACTTTTCCATCAACTGTTTCTTCAGAATCATGTGTTGGCTCCGTAACATAATATTCAACAACTTTTGTCCACACACACTCAATACTAAGTGGGCCTGAACCTTCATAATCATCATATACATTTTCTTCACTAGTATCAAATACACCTGTAACCGCTTCTACTGCACATTCGGCTGTGGCAAAACCTGCAGATATAAATATTCTAATTAATTCTGGTATATTCAAAGTACCCAATGGATTATTATATACTTGAGTAAAATCAGAACTAAATTTTGACCAATTTTCTTTATAATCTGATTCATGATCTTCCCAATCAGGATCGTAAGAATCATTTACATAATCAGTGAAATTACCACGATGTACAAGTGTTGCATATAAAGCAGCTTCATCTGTTTGTTTACTAAATGACTGATGTATTAACTCAATCTTTCGTAAAAGTTGCCTTTCTTTTTTTGTACCAGCATCGTTTTCATCCATGAATGCACTACTTGCAGGAGCTATATTTATGAATAATACACAAAAAATCAATAATATTCCTATTATTATATTTAAAGATTTTTTTACCATATAACACCACCATTCATATTTTAAATACTATTATTTTTTATGCGCTTAAATTTAACAAATAAATATATTAATACTCCTACAATAATTATAATTAAACTTATTATTCCTAATAAAAATGTAGATTCGTTATTAGCGTTAGATTTATCAATTTTCATTATTATAGGTTTATCATAATAATTAGATTCATCGATATTCCATATATATCTATTACCATTTATTTTATCAGCATTATTATTAAGAACATTCAACTTTGTCGATATTACTATTTTAGTATTTTCTATTTTTTCATTACCAAATTTATTATAACAGACGAATTCTTCTCCAGTATTTATCACCAAAACATCTTGATTATTTATTATAGAATATTCAGGATAACATTCTTCAATAAAACTCGTTCCTGAAAACTTATCAATATCAT
This sequence comes from uncultured Bacilli bacterium, assembly GCA_944363935.1. Lineage (GTDB taxonomy): Bacteria > Bacillota_I > Bacilli_A > RF39 > UBA660 > Coprosoma. The sequence continues at coordinate 7,616 of CALVVT010000042.1, read as the reverse complement.
GAATATAATTATAATTTATATTAAATTTATTACCACTTTTGTTAAAATTCTGAATATAATAATCACTACTATCATTAAAAACTTTTTGTTTACTATTTTTTAAAATATTTTTTCCTTCTAAACCAAGTTTACTATCTTTTATATTAATTAATATTGTTTCTTTCACTGAAGTATTATCAATATCTAGTTTATATTCTGCTGTACAACCTGTTAGAAAAAAGAGTAAAAACAAACTTAATATTACTTTTTTCATATAGTCACCTCAAAATTAAGTATTTCCATAATCACTTCCGGTTTCCAAGATAATACTTTGGTTACATTTTATAGAATATATCTTATTTTCACTAGTAAATTCAATAGTATAAACATTTTTTAACTTTTGAAGCATATTAAAATATGGAGAAGTAACATCATCAGAACCATTTTTTCGCAAAATTATTTGTGTTGTAACATACACATCATTATCTTTATATATAGGCGTAATATAATCAATATCAATTACTTCACTAGATGTTAAATCATTAACAATATATGATAATTGCCATTGTTCATCATATAAAAAATTAAAAAGTTCGCTATTTTTATGTTGTTTTATAGCCTTTTTATCAATATATGGATAAATACTTTTTTTCCAATTACCATTTCGTAAATTTTTACTATTGTAATTAAAGTAATTATTTATAAAATCCCTACTTACTTTTTCCATAACTTCAAAGTCTTCCACCGTATTATTTAATGAAATTTTATATTTATTACTATACTTATTAAAAATAGTAAAATATAAAACAGCTATTATAGCAAATACTAATACTATTAACACAATTATAATTTTCTTTAATTTAGACACTTTATCACGTCTTTCTCTAGTTCCCTAAAACATACCATCCAACAAAATCAATTTTAGAGAATTCTTCTTTAGTGTATTTAACAGAATTTCCATTAGCTCTTCCTGAATCCTTAACCCACACATTTTCGCCATCTGTTTTATAAGCCATAATAACGTGGTTAGCAGAATATTTTCCACCAGCAGGATCTATAAAATGTGCTCCATCGCCGTTATCAGAACATATAATAACTTTATTACCAGAAGCCATATCTTTAATAGCATCATCAACATTATTATAATGAGCACTAGTAAGTCCATATTTACCAACAGCAAATTCAACTAATTTCGCAACTACAGACCCTCCAGGAGCATATTCTGCTATATTGTTATTATAATATTCTCTTAATTGATCATTTATTTCATCTGGGGTAAAATCAGAACCAGTAAGTATATCTATACAATGTGTTATTGAAACTAGACCGCAACCTGAAGATGCTATAGTTCCTCCGCCAGCATCATAAGACACATTAGCCCAAGGGCCATCTCCCTGATTAAAATAAAATTCATCAGCATCTGAACTAGACATTGCACTAGCATTAGCTGTATTTCCACTTTCGCCTCGTAGCCAAACTAGCTGTGGATAAGCAACTATAGAAATTATCAAAAACAAAAATAATAAGAAAAAAGCACTTGGTATAATAATAATTAATTTCAAAACTACACCAGAACCCTGATTACCATTTTCATTAGATTCATTTAATTGATTTTTTACTGTTTGTGCACTTTTTGCTGCAGCTAATCCCCTTGTTATTACTCCTTTTGCTTTTAATAAAAAGCCTGGCACATTATCACCTACTTACTATAGTCCGCCACCACTACCAAATGACTCTAATTCTTGTTGGGTTGCTATAACATTTATCTGCATACGTTTACTACCGCAAACAAATAAAGCTTCTCCTTGATTAAATCCTTTTATATTTTCCATTTCATTTTCATTTAAATCAACTAATTTAGCTAAATCAGTAACTGCCTGTTTACGAAGTCCCATAACTAAATAATATGAAGCATTATCAAATATTGCCTTACCTTGGGTAATAACAGCAGGATCGCTAAAGTCTGTTGGTTGCTGGGTAATAATAATGGTTCCCGTATTATATTTACGAGCACGTCTTTGAACTTGTGCTAAAAAGTCAGCACCCAAAGTATTATTACCTGATAATAATACGTGAGCTTCGTCTACCATTAATACTGTATTAACGTTAGGGTTTAAAGTTAAACTCCAAGAATATTTTAATGTATTAAAGAATAAAGCATTACGAATATTAGTATCAGCATTCATTAATTCTTTTATATTAAATACTATAAAATTACTTTTAGGACTAATAGTTGTTGTTCCATCAAAATAATATCTTAATTCTTTTACTAAAGGTCGTAATTTTATTTCTAATTGTTCTAATATATCTTTTTCTTTAGATTGTTCTGGCATTGAAGTAATTTTACCTCTAACAGTTGCATAAACATCTTTAAAGGTTGGATAGTCTTTTGAAGTAAAGTTTGAAAAATCAGTATCAAAACCTATTCCAAAACGTCTATATGTTTCTTGTACCATTTCACTAAAAATATTAAGAACATCTTCTGTAATAGATGGATCATAATATTTCATAAAGGCTTTTACTGTTTGTAAAGTTCTCGTAAATACAGCATAACCAAGGCCTTGTCTAATTTCATCCTCATCTGCATCAACTATAACTTCTAAAGGGTTAATCATTCCAAAGTCTCCACCTTTACCAAGTTCAATAAAGTCACCGCCATACATTTTAGCCATATCTTCTAGTTCCCCTTCAGGATCTATTACAACTATTTGATTATCATTTCTAATATGACTTCTTAAAAGAAGTTTGGCTGCTGTTGATTTACCAGAACCAGATGTACCCAAAATAATCATATTAGCATTATTACGATTATGTTCTTTTCTTATTTGATATAAGAATTGATTAAATAAAACAACTCCACCAGAAAAATCTACTCCAAGAAGCATTGATAATCCCGGATCTTTTACGCTATCAAAGACAAATGGATACATAGCAGCTATTGTTGGAGAAGGAATTGGTGTTCCAATTCTTTCTTCAATTTCCTGTTTAGAGAAAATTGGTAACATTGATTTTAATACTTGTTCTTGTTCAAAGCGAAGTGGTACAGCACGCATATCCATTGCTTCTAAATAATTTTTTACTTGTAATTTTTTAGAAGTAAGTTCATCTTCTGAATCAGCAGTAATCATAATATGAAGCTGAAAATCAAATATTCTTGCTTGACTAGCTGCAAGCTGCTTAATAAATTCTTCTAAAGACTCATAGTCTTGTCTTATTTTTTCTTGCATTGTTAAATCGTGTTCTTCTTGATAACGAACTTTTAAATCAGCAATTTCTTTATTAATCATTTTATTAATTACACTAAACTGCATTGGTATATGTTTAATACACATTTTAATACCGGGCATACTAGTTAAATTAGATAAAAAGCCGGGACTAATAACTTTTGGGTAAGAAATAGCTGTTAAAATTGTTGCATATTTATCGCTAACAACTATACTACTAGGTTTAAATTCTAACCCTTTTGGCGCTATTTGAGTTTTTATATCCATTAAGCAATCACCGTCCCAAATTTAGTGGTTTGTCCACCATTTAAGAAATTATCAAGAATAACTCGCAAATCTTCATTAGATGTTTGTTTAGATTGAAGTCCTGCATTAGCAAAATTTTGAACTAAATCACGAATTCTTTTTTGTATTTTATTCATATCTTTTTCTTTAAAAAGTAAATAAAATTCAGTATCAACAACATTATTATGAGTAAACATATTAGCTTTGTTAATATCGTCAATAATTAATTTTCTTTTAACTGGATTAGTTTGCGAATTATAAAGTAATTGAAGTTGTGATAAATAAACATTAATATCAACCGGTCTATCAGCCGCAATAATCCAAAATTCATAATCAATCATATTATAAACATTCTTTAAATTATTAATTATAAAATACTGCATATCTGCTTCTAATATACCAATGTTACGGGGCTGTATTTTAACCCCCGTAACTTTGTCATTATTATCAAGTAAAATAACTCCATTAGTAATTGATTTTACTGGTATAAAATCATTTGTGTACTTGCTTCTCTTCTCCGAACTCATCTTTTACACACCAACCTTTCCATATAAATTTTTGTCTATTTGTAAAATATCGATAAACCTCTCTTAAAAGTATCCTAGTGTTATGATAGTTTGGTATCGGTAACACCAAAAAACCAGTTACAATTGCCGGGATTAAATCAATAATCGCAAACCATACATTTGTTGGATTAAAAATTAACAATAGCAAAAAGGTTGCTAATAAACCTCCACCAAATAAAATTAAATCAAACGGTGTAAATGCACTCAAAATAAGTAACGATTTCTTTGAGTTTGCCGGTATTAAATAATTCATTATTTATCGCCACCTTTCCCACTTGACGGTTTACTTCCCAATGAACTTTTACCACCTTCAATTGATTTTTTAGCACCTTCAAGTTTATCAATTCTTTGTGAGTAACGTTGAACGTCATTATTAGCTTCTTCTTTGGCATTAAATTCAACTTCATATTGATCATAAAGTTTTCTAGGTAAAACTGTATCTTCATGATTTTTTGCCCAATTAAGTGACAAATCAGGATGCCGATTCACATGATTTTCTGCTTGTTCTTTAGTCATCTGTCCTGACTCAACTAATTCACCAACATGTTTTGCTTTAACATATGCCTCATAATTGGAATAAGTTCTTTTATAAACTGGTGCTCCATTTTCATTAAATACAGGGTTGCCATTTGGAGTACCATCCTCTGTAACAATTCTAGTTTCAAAAGCATCTCTTAATTGTTTACCATATTTAGGATTCTCTTTACGAATATCGCCCATAACTTCATTATGTTGATCTTCTCTTAATTGAGCATCATCTCTCAAAGCCGTAAATTGTTTTATTTGATCAGATATACCACTTTCAGTTCCTGTTTTCCCTCTTGCTCCAGCAAATTTATTGACTGCCGCTTGGACTCTATCTCCATAACCATAATTATCTGCTTTTAAATTTCGGGATTTAATCATTTCTTGACGTCCAGCCGTTGCAGATTGTAATACATTCCCTTTTCTTCCCATAAAGGCACCACGGAATCCTGCACTTGCAGCACCTGTTAAAGAAGAACCAATAGTTTTTCCAAAACTATCAAGTCGATGCCCTTTACTCCAATTATTAGTTTTCACAGCATTAATAGTATTAGCAAGTCCTCCAGTAACTCCGGCTAAAGCACCTGCCCCCATTATAGCTGCTGGTGTTTTTAAATGTAAATCGCCACTTGATTTTATATTTAAAACACTTTCTAATAATTTTGGTACTTCTTTGGCAAATAAGAAAGCTCCAATAACCAAGAACAAATAAACCCACATTGTATATTCGTTAGCTGTTATATTATTTTTAAAACCATCATTATCAAAAACACCAGAAGCAATTAAAGAAATAAACCGCATAATTAAGAATATCGTTGCTAAACGAATAAATAAAGATAAATATGTATTCCAACATTCATGAGCCCATTTATTAAGTTTATCATTTTCAGAAGAACTTCCAGGATCTATATGAGAAATAATAGGAATTGGCGCTATCATTTGTAAAAAACATAACTTAATTGCTCTAACGGCAACATCTGCGCAAAATAAAATTAATAATATAATAACATATATTCCTGCAGCTGTAGAAATAAGTGGCAAATAATTGATTGCATATTCGCCATCTATTTTCCACCATAATAGTTTATCAAAATGAGAAAAATTTCGTTCATCAATTGTTTGACCATTTCCATCAATACCTTTAAAAAAGCTTCCCAAGGTAACACCATTAGTAGAAATATCAGCTTCGCTTTCAAAATATCCTTCTAAAGCGTCTAAACATTTTGCGTTTTGTGCCATTTCTATACTACCAAATATTGGCGTTGGCATAACTCCATTATCGGGATCTCCACATTCTGGAATAACATCATAATTAACACTATAGAAAGCACCAAACATTAAAAATTGTAAATCTTTAGCATTTTTATTAAGAATATCAGAAGTTTCTGTAGAAACTGTATATTGAGGATTATTTACATCAAAAAGATTACCTATATCATCAACGTCAACATTGCTTCCACCAGTGTTAGCCCCTAGTATAATTTGTCCAAGAACATTACTTGTCACAATTGCATATTGAAATTTATAAGCAATATTAAAAATATATGGAACAGTAACAAGCAAAACAACTACAACTATTGTATTTGTAATTAATTTTCCAACACCTTTAGCATTATCAGACATTGCTTCAGGATCTATAATATATCTCAAAAAAGAAAATGCTAATTTAAATAACATAAAAATGCCTAATAGTGTATAAATTTGATTCATTAATTGAGCTATATTACTATCAGTTGAAAATATGTCAATTTGTGCTAAATAAAGTAACAAGCTATATACTGTTGGGATAAAACCATATATAATATTGTCAAAAAAGAACATTAACGTTCTAAATAAATTAGTTAAGACACTATCCATAATCTACTCCTTTCTAACAAAAACTTAATCTGATTCAACGACGTCACAATATAATTCACCGTCTTCTCCAATTTGAACAGTACCATTAAGTGTTTCTGGTGCATTTCCGTTTATAATATTAATAATAAAACTAACTATCATTGGCAATAAAAGCAATACTACAGCAGCAATTGCTCTTTTTACTAAATGCTGAAATGCTTTTTTTAACCCAGCATCATCACTAGCCGTTACAGCCTTCACAAAATCTAAAACTGTCATAATTATCAAAACTAAAATACCACCAATAGATATTGCCCAAAAAACAAAACGTAATATTGATGTTAATAAGCTATTATTGCGAACAACTGAACATGAACTATTAACATCGCCAAGTTCTCCAAGTGTATTATAAGATGCTAATCCACCCCATCTTTCTATTTCTTCTCTAGTAGCACCTTTATTTTTACCAGCTGCCTGCTCATCACTTTGTGTATCATGATAATCTCCGGTTTGTTGCCCTTCATATTCACCAGTATGATCAGAAGGAGCGCCACTTTCGCTACTATAATTAGTAATATTATCAATTTTATTATATCTAGAACCAATTCCAGACTTATCTGTATAACTTAAAGTTATATCATCTAATATATCATTACCACCAGCCACAAGAGGATTTTTTAACCAAATTGGCGGGCAAATCCATTTTCCATCAGGTCGAAACCAACTTTCCAAATCAGAGCGACTAAACATTTCATCATAATTTGCGATAGAACAATTTTTTTCGCTCCAAGTACTACTACCAATTGTTGTATTACCGCAAGCAGTTATCGCATACCCATCATAATTGCCCTCCGTATTTCTAAAAACGTTAATTCTTATAACATATTCTCTACCTTGATTACTACCAACTTGATGAGCAACTTTATATTCACAATCAGCATATCCATTTCCATCAGGCGTTCCAATAGCCCTTACATCACTTATGTTAATAAAAAATCCTATACAAAAACTTAACAAAAGTACACTAATTAATTTACATTTATTTATAGACATATATTCACCCCGTATTTTTAGTTTATACATAACCATTATATCATAAAAAAAAACAACAATAAACAAATATTGTCATTTTTTGTGACTTTTAAATAAAAATGTAAAAATTTTTTATTTAATTAAAAAGATCTAATATACTCTTAAAAGA
>CALVVT010000041.1 GCA_944363935.1 uncultured Bacilli bacterium | reverse complement strand
AACAAAAACTAGGAGCCATAAAAGTAGCTCCTAGAATTTTTTTTGGAAAACAATGATATAACAATGATATTGTAAAATAAAAACCGCTAAAATAGCGGTTAGATACAAAAATGGTGGAGAATAAGGGACTCGAACCCTTGACCCCCTGCGTGCAAAGCAGGTGCTCTAGCCAACTGAGCTAATTCCCCAAGCGAATTACTCATTAAGTATAGCATATTTCTATATAAAAATCAACGTTTTTTTAATATTTTTTTATCATTTTTCATATTTTTAAGAGAAAGGGTGATTATATGGCCACATATATTGTAAAATCTGGTGATACTTTAAATAGTATCGCGCAAAAATTTTCGGTACCGGTTAATACGATTATCCAGGATAATCATTTATTTGCTAATGAAAAGCTTTTACCAGGGCAATCATTAATAATATTAGAAGAAAAACCATATATTGAAGTTAATGGCTATGCTTATCCTAATATTGATTCGGATATTTTGTATGCTTCATTTCCTTATTTAACTTATATAAGTGTATTTAGTTATAATTATGACGAAAATGGTTATTTACTAACAATAAATGATCAAAATGTATTAGATATGACATTAAAAACAGCAGTTAAGCCATTACTTACAATTACTAATATTAAACCAGGTGATAATTTTAGTAGTGAATGGGCTCATAAACTATTTACTAGCGAAACTATGCAAGCTAATTTACTTAAAAACTTACTAGAACAAATAACTAATAAAAATTACTATGGTGTTAATGTAGATTTTGAGTTGGTTTTACCAGAAGATAAAGATTTATATAATACTTTTTTAACAAAAGTTGCTAATTTAATGCATGAGCATAATAAAATAATGACAACAGCAATTATGCCTAAAGTTCGGGAAAATCAACCTGGTATATATTATGGCGGAACTGATTATAATTTTCATGGGCAAATTGCTGATAAAGTTATAATTATGACTTATGGCTGGGGATATAGTAATGGTGAACCAACCGCTATTGCGCCGGTAAATGAAATAAAAAGAGTCCTTGATTATGCTGTAACGACAATGCCTTCTTCTAAAATATTAATGGGAATACCCACTTATGGTTACGATTGGCAAATTCCCTATCAAAAAGGAACAAGTGCGAAATCGCTTTCTTTTGCAGATGCTTTAGAATTAGCTAAAAAGTATAATTCGCCTATAAATTATAATGAAACATTTCAGGTTCCTTATTTTAATTACACTAAAGATAATCAGGCCCATCAAGTATGGTTTGAAGATGTAAGAAGTTTAGAAGCTAAACTAAAGCTAGTTAATGATTATAAATTAGGTGGTATTAGTTATTGGAATTTAGAACGTTTTTTTACCAGTACTTGGAAAATCCAAGAAAAATATTATAATGTTAAAAAAATATGATTTTGTAAGACTTTAAAATTGTGTTATAATATCTCTTATAGATTGGGGGTATTATAATGAAAAATCTAGAACTAATTGAAAATTTAAGAGAAAACTTACCACCATCAATTGCTGGTATTGGCTATGGCTCTGGAATTTTTTATCAGAAAGGTTATTCTAAAGCAGAGAAACCTGACAAAGATGTTATTTTAATTGTTGAAAATCTACATAGCTTTTTAACTGAAGATTATCAGATGCATCCTGAACATTTTTATAAGGGAGCAGAAAAGAAATATGGAAAATTAGAAGCTAAAGACGCTAGTTGGTTTTATAATAAAATAGGTTGTTTAAAGTTTGAACATGAAGACTCTAAAATTAAGTTATTAATTGTTGAAAAAGATGCTTTATTATATGACTTATTTACTTGGCAACATTTTAATTTAGCGGGACGGTTATCTAAACCAATTATATATGATAGTATGCCAAAGCAAATAGACGAAGCAATAAAAGAAAATAGAACTAATATTTTAATTGTATCTTTATTAATGGCTAATAAAGAAGAACTTACAAGAGAGGAACTTTATAAAATAATTTCTAGTCTTTCTTACAATGGGGATATTAGAATGGTGACAGATTTTGAAAAGAAAACAAAAGCTTTAGATATAGTTGATGGTTCATTTGAAATGTTTGAAGAAATATATGGGGATAATCCTTTACTTACTTATGATGGCGATAAAATAATTAATCCTTATCCAGTAGAGTATATTAAAAGATTACCTTCAGATTTTTATCAAGATTTTGCCGATAAAATTAATTCTAGTAAGTTTAAATGGTTATCAGAAGAAGAGAAAAAAACTGAAATTCAAAAGATAATTTCCGATATTTTCTTTCGTAAAAATTTAGTAAATTCGCTTTGCCTTTTATATAGCTGTGAGAAAACATTGGGGGTAAAAACAGCTATAAAACACGCCCTTACTAAAAAAATAAAAGCAAAAGTTAAGACTAGAAAATAGGCTTAATTTTTTGACTTTTAAAAGGAACTTTGATATAATTTAGGCGGTGGTTAATATGAAAATTAATTCTGTTGAGCTTGCGATTTCCGCTGTTAGACGGAGTCAGTATCCAACTGATAAAAAACCAGAATATCTTTTAATTGGTAGATCTAACGTTGGAAAAAGTAGTTTTATAAATACATTAGTAAATCGTAAAAATTATGCCCGCACTTCTAGTAGACCGGGAAAAACACAAACTATTAATTTTTATAATGTTAATGACGAGTTTTATTTGGTTGATGCTCCTGGCTATGGTTATGCAGGAGTGAGTAAAACGAAAAGAAAAAAATTTGGCTTAATGATTGAAGATTATATTATTCATAGAGAAAACTTAAAACAAGTATTTTTATTAATAGATTTTCGTCATAAACCAACTAATAATGATATACTCATGTATAATTATTTAAAATATTATAAAATTCCAGTTACCATAATTGGAACAAAATGTGATAAAGTAGGGATCACAAACCAACAAAAGCAAAGAACGAATATTTTAAATGAACTTGATTTAGTTGTTGGGGATGATTTTATAATGTTTTCAAGTGTTTCTAAAGTTGGAAAAGAAGATGTTCTGCACAAAATTGCAGTAACTTCTTAAGTCAATTTATAATTAATTTCATAAACTATGTTAGGTGATATAATGAAAATAATTTTTGATAATGGTCATCTAACTATTTTTTTAAATAATTTATATTTAAAAGATATTAATTTAAATAAAAAAGAAGTTATTGAAAAGTTTTTAAATGAGTTAACCAATAAATTAAAATTTTATTATGATATAACTTTAAAAGGTTTTATTAATGTTTGGCTTTATTTAGATAAAAATTATGGCCTTGTTATAAAAATTGAAAAAGAAGAGCTCGAATATTTTGATTATAGTGAGGCTTTAGATATGAATATAAAAGTCAAAGAAGTAAGTTTTTTATATGAACTAAAAGAAGTTTTAAATAAAACATTTTTAAATAAGTTTATTATTTATAAATATCGTGATAATTTTTATTTAAAACCAAAACAAAAATTAAGTGATATAGATATGGGAATATTACTTGAAAATACGAAGATAATATATAAGAATGTCGATAGAATATTAAAAAGTGAAGTTATAGGAAGGTGATAGTAATGGATAAACCAGTTGTCGCACTAGTGGGTAGACCAAATGTTGGAAAAAGTACAATATTTAATCGTTTAGTTGGTGAAAAAACAGCCATCACTGAAGATATTCCCGGAATAACAAGAGACCGTATTTATGGAACGGTAGATTATCTTGATTATTCATTTCATATAATTGATACGGGTGGTATTGATATTAGTGAAGGGAGATTTAATGCTGAAATAAAAGCCCAAGCAGAACTTGCGATAGATGAAGCTGATTTAGTTTTGTTTGTTGTTGATGGAAAAGAAGGCTTAACTACTAACGATTATGTTGTTAGAGATTTATTAATTCAAAGTGGTAGAAAAGTTATTGTAGTCATTAACAAAACAGATACAAAAACTTATAAAGATCATAAATATGATTTTTATGAACTTGGTTTTGATAGTTATATTGAAGTTAGTGGAGCCGGAAACTATGGTTTTTATGATTTATTAGACGAAATAACCAAAGACTTTAAAAAGATTGAAGATACCGAAGACAATGTTTTGAAATTTTCAGTTATTGGTCGGCCAAATGTTGGAAAAAGTAGTTTAGTTAATGCTTTATTAAATGAAGAGCGAGTTATTGTAAGTCCCGTAGCTGGTACAACTAGAGATGCAGTTGATACTTTATTTAAATATCATGGAAAAGACTTTGTAGTTATTGATACGGCGGGAATGCGTAAACGTGGTAAAATATATGAGACTGTTGAAAAATATAGTTTATTACGTTCATTAAAAGCAATTGACCGAAGTGATGTATGTTTACTTGTTATCGATGCTGAAGAAGGAATTATTGAGCACGATAAACATATTGCTGGATATGCTAAAGAAGCTGGAAAAGCTATTATTATTGTTGTAAATAAATGGGATACGGTTGAAGACAAAGATAAGAAAATGAAAGAATTTACTAATAATATTAGAAACGAATTTCAATTTATTAGTTATGCTCCTATAGTATATTTATCAGCTTTAACTAAAAAAAGAATTCATACTTTAATGCCTGAAGTTATTAAAGTTTATGAAAATGCTAAAAGAGAGGTAAAAACTAGTGTTCTTAATGATATTATTGAAGAAGCTTATGCCCTTAATTTACCTCCAACTTATAAAGGAAAAAGACTTAAAATTTATTTTGCTAACCAGGTGTCTACATTACCCCCAACATTTAATATTCAAGTTAATAATAAAGGACTAATTCATTTTTCTTATAAAAGGTATTTAGAAAATAAGTTAAGAGAAAATTTTGATTTTGAAGGAACTCCTATTGTTTTAAGATTTAAAAATAAAGGAGAAGAGTAGCTAAAAAAGGCTTTCTACATATACTAATGTAGGAGGTTTTTTTTATGAAATTTTCAGATAGTTTTTTTGATAAAATTGAAAGAAAAACAAATGTTGGCAAACAGACAATTCTTGATTTAGCAAATAAGCTTCAGCAAAGTGATTTGAAAAATGAACAAACTTTAAGAGAAGTTATAAAAGAGCTTGGAGCTTTAACTGGTAAAGAAGTATCTAAAGAGAAGGAAGATAAAATCATTAATGCAGTAGTTAATGATAAAGTTCCTAAAGATATAGATAAAATGATATGATAAAAGTTGTTATTTTTGATATGGATGGACTAATGTTTGATACTGAAAGATTATGGGTAGAAGAAGGTTACTTATTAGC
>CALVVT010000040.1 GCA_944363935.1 uncultured Bacilli bacterium | reverse complement strand
ATTTCTGACTCTTTACTTGGTAATTGATATTTTGTTCCATTATATTGTCTGCCTAATGTCGTTATTGGGTTTAAATTTACATCATATAATGTACTATTACTTCCATAGATATTACATCCATAGCTACTATCATTACAATATTGTCCATCATATCGTCCATTGTTATTTGTATCAAAGACTCTATCTGAAAGTAACGAATGACGCATTATTTTGATAGTATTGTCACTGGTATTAACACTAATTATTCTCCACTGTTCTTCATTAAAATTTACATAGTTATTAGGGTTTGCGCCTCTATAAGTATATATGTTTTCTTCATAAGCATCTTTATAAAGTCCATCACCATTAGTTACTACCCCAGCCATATCTATTAAATCTTTTCCTAGCGTATTCTTTTCTATAACATTTCCTTTAGCATTTATTTCTAAATTAGTATTCATAGCGGCATAACCTACAGTCATTAAAAGCAGTATAGAACATGCACTTATTATAATTATTTTATTTTGTTTATTTCTTCTTCGTTTAAAATGTCTATGCATATAATCACTCCTATGATAAAATTGTATCATAATTCGCTGTAAAAAACTAGTGCTATAAGCCCATAAAATTATTTCTTTTAAAATGAGAAAATATATATATGGAGGTAGTACTTATGGCCCTAAAACATACAGATGATTATTATTATGATATTGTAAGAATAAACATTAAAAGATATCGCAAAGAAAAAGGATATACCCAACAAAAATTAGCTGACGAAGCAGAACTTTCAATTGATTATATTGCTGAAATAGAATCTTTAAAAAGAAGAAAATCTTTTAGTTTAGCTACTTTAGGTAGAATTGCTGATACTTTAAATGTTGATATAAAAAAGTTTTTCAATAAATAAACTCGGTAAATAACTCCGAGTTTTTATATAGCTAATAAAACAGTTTCTGTTGGGAAGATATTTCCACCATAATATCTTAAATATAATTTATAACTACTATCCATATTTTTAACCATCATAGGAATTTCCCATAAATCATTATGATTATGATATACTGATATTAATAATTTAGGGTGGTCATTTTTAATATGATTTTGACTACCTAATAAAGCTTTTTTCTCATAACCTTCAATATCCATTTTTATTAAAGTTATTTTTTCTTTTATTTCTTCGTCTAAAGTAGTAGCTTCAACTTTTATATTAGTATTTTCTGTTCCTAATGTATTAGCTGAAGCACTAGTACTATTTTCATTTAAAAATAAAGTTTCTTTTTTATCTGAAATAGCTTTTTTAATGAAGTTAATATTTTTATAATGATTTAAATTATTCTTTAGAATTTCAAAAGTATTATCAGTAATTTCAAAACAATATATATTTTTATAATTCAAACCATAATTATTAAAATAGTCTAAAATAGTATCACCAGTATAAGCTCCTAAATCAGCAATTACTTCATTATTTGTTTTAATAATATCTAAATCAAAATAATGATTATAATTAGTTTCTTTAACTTCTTTTAATAAATTAAAATCAAAATTATACCAGTTATTAAGAATTGCTAATAATACTTTTTTAGATTTGTAATCCTCAAGTTTATTATAAAGCCAGATATAATCGTCGATATTTTCTTTTAAAGAAAGACTTCTATTGTATAACTCTTCAAATATTCCTTCATTTCTATTAAGTTTTCCCCAATAATTGAAATTATTTAAAAATGTTTCAATATTATCTTTAAGTTCATTATTAATATTTAAATAATTATTTTTAATATGGTGGAATATTTCTTCTAAACTTTTATTTTTGATTTCATTAATTAAATTATTAAAATTTTTATCGATTTTATTCATACTACACCTCATTTAAGTTTATGTAATATAATCTTTTTTATTAGTTCTATTTCTAATTATAATTTATTTTCTGTTTTTATTAATTTTATCTAAAAAAATATAGTTGTCTTTTATATACATATTATGATAGAATTATTATTAGAAACTGGATTTAATTAAATTAAAATTTTTATTTCTAAATATTAAATGAAAAATAGTGAGGTAGAGTGGAAATTATGAAGTATTTTAAAAAATTAGAAGGTGAAAGAATATATTTATCGCCAATGAATATTGAAGATGCCGAACAATACTGTAAATGGTTAAATGATTTTTCTGTTACTGATGGTCTTGGCGGTAGTAGTAATATAATTACTTTATTAGGAGAAAAGAATTATATAGAAAATGTTTTAAATAATGGAAAATACCAGTTTGCCATCGTAAAAAAAGAAAATGATATTTTAATAGGCAATTGTGGTTTTCATAGCATTAATCATATACATCAAACTGCTGAAGTAGGAATTTTTATAGGTGAAGAAGAAAATAGAAATAAAGGGTATGGAACTGAAGCTTTAAGGTTATTGCTTAATTATGGCTTTAATTATTTAAATTTAAATAACATAATGCTTCGTGTTATCTCTTTTAATGAAGGCGCTATTAGTTGTTATAAAAAACTTGGGTTTAAAGAAATTGGAAAAAGGACGCAAGCAGTTTATTTAAATTGTAATTGGTATAATGAGATATATATGGAAGTTTTAAAGAAAGACTATATAGAATAAAAAATATACTATATGTCTTTTTTTCTTACAAAAATGTAAGATATTAATATTAAAATATTTGTTATAATAGTTTTAGAAGGAAGACGTATATGAAAGTATTAAAACAAATATATAATTTTATTAAAGCAATTATTAGTATGATAATTATTCCTATTTTGGTAATAATAATGATTATTTATCTGTTTTTCAGTTTGATAAAAGTTTAAAATATGATACAATTATGGAGAATAATTTAATAAAAAGTTAATAAATTTATGTAGGTGGGTATATGGCAAAAAAACAAGATATTGTTAATATAATTATTTTATGTTTATTTTTGTTAGTGATAATAAGCTTATTTATAAATAATAATTTATTTGGTTCAGTAAAAGATTGGCTTAGCCAGCACATACAGCTTGCTGATTATTTAAGAACCTTATTTTATGATAGCGGGGAAATATTTCCTAGTTTTGCTTTTAATTTAGGAGCTGGAGAAAATATTTATAATATTTCTTATTATGGTTTATATAATCCCTTTATTTTATTGTCTTATTTTTTACCCTTTATTCCAATGACAATTTATATTGAAGTAATAATGATTTTAATCTTATTAATAAGTATTATATTAATGTATAAATTTTTAAGAAAATCTTATTCTCCTTTGATAGCTTTTATAGGAACTTTTATATTTTTAACTGCCGGATTTTTAATATTTCATGCTCATAGACATTTAATGTTTATAAATTATATTCCTTTTTTAATATTAGCGTTGTTTGGTATCGATAACTATTTTGAAAAAAATAAAAAAGGATTATTAATTATCTCTATATTTTTAATGATTTTAACTAGTTATTATTTTAGTGTAGTTGGTATTTTATCAGTAAGTTTGTATGGAATATATAAATGTTTAAAACAAAACCCTAATATAAAATTAAAAGAATTTGTAAAAGAAGCTTTAAAATACATTGGGATAATTATAATTCCAATATTAATGGCAATGTTTTTACTATTACCAACTTTATATGTAATGTTAAGTGGAAGAGCTGAAACTAATACTGATATAACCTTATTAAGCTTATTTATTCCTGAATTTAAAACTGAATATTTACTTTATACTGCTTATAGTATGGGAATAAGTGCAGTTGGAATAATTGGTTTAATTGCCGGTTATTTTAGTACTAAAAAACATGTCTTTATTCTTACTTTAATTTTAACCATTTTATTTTCATTTCCAATTTTTAATTATCTTTGTAATGGAGGAATGTATTTAAATGGTAAAGCTTTTATTCCTTTAGTTTTCTTATTAATTATATTAATTTGTGAGTTTTTAAACAATTATCAAAAAGATAAAATTCCTATTCCTTTTGTTTGTACAATTGCTCTTTTTTTAGTAATTGCGAATGTAATTTATTATAATTATAATCCTGAAAAGGAAATCTTACTTTTTGTTTTAGACATGAGTGTTTTATTTTTACTATTATTAATTGGTAAAAAAAGATTAGTTTGCACGTATATAATTATTTTTAGTTTTAGTATTTCTTTAATTTGTAATAGTAATGATATTTATGTAACTAATGAAGCTTATAAAAATTTTAAATACGACGAAACTACAAAAAATGTAAAAGAAGTATTAAATAATGATAAAAGTTTTTATAGAATGGCTGATCAAGGAATAAAAATAGATAAAGCTAATCATATTTATGACGCCGAATACTATACTGGAAGTATTTATTCTTCAGTAGAAAATAATAATTATAAAAAATTTTATACTAATTTAATTAATAACGAATTTATTTACCGAAATATATTTATGCTTTCAGCTACCGATAATATTTTTTATAACTATTATTTAGGTAATAAATATCTCTTTAATATGGAAAATGAAATAATTGGTTATCAAAAAATAAAAGAAAATGTATATCAAAATAACGATGTTTTACCAGTTGGTTATGTAACTGATAATATAATGAGTATAAAAGAATATCAAAAATTAGATAAGTTTGAGAAATTAGATGCTTATTTAAATTATGCGATTATAGAAGATAAAAAAGAAAATACTTATGATAAAAAAATAAAAGATTTAAATAGTAAATATATAGTTAAAGATATTAAAGGTTTAACATTAAAAGAAAATAATGATAGTTATATAATTAAGGCTCAAAAAAATAATAAATTAGTTTTAGAAACTAATGAAGAATTAAAAAATAAAATTCTTTTAATTGATTTTAAAATGAATTATAATAATAAAGATGCTTATATTAAAGTAAATGGTATTTTAAATAAACTTACGGATAAAGATTGGAAATATCATAATAAAAACTTTAATTTTGAGTATTCTATAACTAATCCTAAAACACTTACTATTAAGTTTAGTAAAGGGAAATTTAAACTTTCTGATTTTAATTTAAAAGTTTATGATTATAATGATTTAGTAGAGTTTAAAGAAAGTGTATCACCGTTTAAAATAAATAGAGATAAAACAAAAGGTGATAAAATTTATGGAACAATAAATAATCAAAAAGATGGTTATTTTAAATTATCTATTCCATATGATAAAGGTTTTAATATTAAAGTAAATGGAAAAGAAATAGCGTATCAAAAAGTAAATAAAGCCTTTATTGGTTTTCCTTTAGAAAAAGGTAAGTATAATATCGAAATAACTTATAATGCTCCTTTACTTAAAGAAGGATTAATTCTTTCTTTACTTGGTTTAATTATCTTTATTTACATAATAAGACGAAAATAACTTGAACTTTTTAGCTATAACCAGTATAATGCTGTTATAGATAGGAGACGATTATGGAACAGATTATTATAGATTTAATGGAAAAGTTTGGTTATTTGGGCGTTTTCTTATTAATCGCTGTTGAAAATATATTTCCGCCAATTCCATCAGAAGTTATTTTAACTTTTGGAGGATTTATGACTACTTATACAAGCTTAAATGTTGTATTAGTTATTGTTTTTGCTACTTTAGGCTCTGTTGTTGGAGCTATAGTCCTTTATTATATTGGTAAAATATTAAATAAAGATAGACTAATTAAAATAGTTAATGGTAAAATTGGTAAAGTATTAAGATTAAAAGCTAGTGATATTGAAAAAGCTGATAATTGGTTTGATACTAAAGGACAATTAACCGTCTTTTTCTGTAGATTCGTTCCCATTGTTCGAAGTTTGATTTCAATCCCCGCAGGTATGAGCGAAATGCCTATGAAAAAGTTTTTACTTTATACAACATTAGGAAGTGCTATTTGGAATACTGTTTTAGTAGTTTTAGGTAGTATTATGGGAGACAACTGGGATAGTATTGTTAGTTTTATGGAAGAATATTCACATATCGCTTTAATATTATTAGTTATTTTGTTTATTGTTGCTGTAATATATTTCTATACCAAAAGAATGCGGAAACAGGTAAATTAATTATCTGTTTTTTTCTTGACTTAAAGTTTACTTTAAGTGATATAGTTATAATAGGAAGGAGGATAAAGTGATAAAACAAACAGCTGGAAGAGATAGTTTAAATTCTTTTGCTCCTAAATTTGCTGAATTAAATGACGATGTTTTATTTGGCGAAATTTGGAGTAGAGAAGATAAATTATCTTTAAGAGATAGATCGTTAATTACGGTTGTATCTTTAATGAGTAAAGGTATTTTAGATAGTAGTTTAAAGTATCATATTCAAAATGCTAAAAACAATGGGATAACTAAAGAAGAAATGGCTGAAGTTATCACTCATGTAGCTTTTTATGCAGGATGGCCTAATGCTTGGGCAGTATTTAATATGGCTAAAGAAATTTATGAGGAGGAAAAATGAGTAAAAAAATTATTTTAATTGTTATTGCGTTAATTATTCTAGGATTAGGGGTAGTTTATATAATACAAAATAAGGAAACTAATAATACTAATAATAAAGAGGAAGCTACCGAAAATAATCAAAAAAGTGCTGTAGTTTATTTTTCAGCTACAGGAAATACTAAAGAAGTATCTGGTTATATTGCTGAAGAAGTAGATGCTGATTTGATTGAAATTACTCCAGCAGAAGAATATACTGCAGAAGATTTAGACTATAATAATGACAATTGTAGAGCTAATACTGAACAAAATAATGAAAATGCTAGACCTGAAATAGCTAATGATATTGATGTTACAACCTATGATGTAATTTATTTGGGTTACCCTATTTGGTGGGGTGATGTCCCGAAAATTATTTTAACATTTTTAGATAATACTGATTTAAATGGAAAAACTGTTATTCCATTTTGTACTTCAGGTGGTTCTAGTATTTCTACTAGTTTAAATACTTTAAAAGAATATAAGTCTGATATAAACTGGATAGATGGTGAAAGACTTGATGTTTCAAAAGAAGCAGTTATTGATTTTCTTAATAATTTAAATTATTAAAAGGAGGTGTTTCATGAAAGGTGGAATGTTTGGTCTTGGGAGTTTTAATGAAACATATGCCCAGTATTTTAGTGGGAAGTCTTATTTAAATCCTTTAACTAAACCAGGAGAAAGTACTGCAAATGAATGGTGTGAAGTCATAACTGCTGAAGAATATAATAGATTATAAAAGAACTACCATTTGATATGAACCTTGTTTCTATGTCCAAGAAACGGAGGTCAGTTCATTTTAAGTAGTTCTTTTTGTATAATAGGAAAGTTATACTTAATAAAAAAGTCGACATACATTGAAGGATTTATCATTAGAATTGTTTTTCTATTTAGTTAATTCATTGCATATTTTTCTTTGCGTGTTAATTCCTCATAATTATACTATACACGAAAACAAGATTTTTGAAGCCTCATTTTTACACCAAAACAAGATTTTTACAAAGTGTATTAAGAAAAGGTAATATTTATGCAAGATAACAATAAACATAGTTTTTGTTGACAAAAAATAGTAAACAATTGTCAAAAGTTGTTAATAATATTATTTTTTTTAAAATAAGTATTTACTCAAAAAAAATAATATGTTAATTTTAAAGTAAGGAGGAGATAGTTATGTCTGGAATTAAAAAAATAGTTTTAGGTTTCACTTTAGCTTTTGCAACATTTATGACTCTTGGTAGTGTAAAAGCTGCTGATATCGATTTTAGTACAATTCAAGGTGATTTATTAGGAGGTACACCGGTTGAAATTACAGCGGCTGATACTCTTACTTTTAATGGAGAAACTTGGATTGGTCAAAATGGAAGAATTGCTTTAAATAGTGGTAAAGCAACATTACAATACGATAGTACTTACGTTAATATTACTTTAGATGGAAGTGCGGTTATTAATAGTGGTAAACAATTTATTATGCAACTTGATTTAGGTGGAGGTACTATTTTACCAGTTAAATTAACTGTTAATAATGGTTCTGCTTTAAACATTGATGGAACTTTAGCAATTCCAACAAAAAGTAATGGAACTTTAATAAATAATGGTTCTGTTAACATTAATGGTAATTTAGAAATTAGAAACGAAGGCGTTTATGAAGGTACTGGAGTAACTAATTTATATGGTAATTTAGCTGTTTATGGTTCTACTGGCACTAACTTAAAAGCTAATGTTAATATGTTTGAAGGTGCTAATGTTTATGCTGATAGCGATATTTTTAGTAAACTTGTTATAGCTGAAACAAATACTGACGAATATACTTGGGATTTTACTGAAAATAATAAAGTTTATACTTCAGTAACTGCTGGTTTAAATGATAATTTTGCATATGGTTATACTTTAATGCAAAATAAAGTAGAAACTCCAGTTGTTTCTGAACCAGTTGATAACGATAAAACTGAAGCTAAAGAAGAAATAAAAAACCCTGAAACTGCTGATAATATTCTTGTTTATGTGGCCTTACTTTTAGGTGCTTCTGTTGTAACTGCCGGAACAAGTATGTATATTAAAAAACGTTTTAACTAACGTTTTTTTTCTTTACAGTTTTTTTGACACTGTTTTTCCTTTATAAAATATAGCTTTGCCGAAAAAAAGAAAAAAAATGTCAAAAATATATTTACTTGCGAAATGATATTGTGATATAATCTTTCGGTAACTGCAAATTGCCAATCATAATATAGTTACAATTTAGAATAAAGGGTGATTTAAATGTTAGAAACAATTTGGCGGGTAAGTCAAAGTTATATGGGGAATATCTTTTCAGCTATAATAGTAGCGATAATAATTATTATTTTAATAATTATTGCTACTATTTTCTTTCCCTCAAAAGGTAACTAAACTTACTTAATCAGGGGTTTTTTAGAAATTAATTAATTTATATAGATTTTTCCTTTAAAAATAGTTTTTTATTGTTTATAAGTCTTTCGTCGTTATTAATACTTATAGCAATATCAATATTTTCGATAGCTTTATCAATGTTACCAGTATAATAATAAGCAATTGATAATAAATCATATATTGTTTCATTATAACTAAATGGTTCATTGATATATGTTTTAGGATTATTTTTAATTTTTAAAGCTTCGTTACCATATTTGATAACTTCATTGTATTTTCCTAGTTTGTCTTTTAAAAACATCATTTCGACATAAGGGTCTCTTAAATAGGGTGCTTCATTTATAGCTTTTAAAAGCCACATTTCTGCTTCATCATATCTTTTTAAATTAGTATAACATCTTGCGATAAACCGCATAGACGCACATCTTTCGTCTTTCCACACTGCATTTTTAAGCTTTAAATGATTGATTAAAGTATCGATAGCTTCATTCCATTTACCATAATACATATATTCTCTCCCTAAATAATGCATATTACGGTCATTATTAGGATCTTCTTTAACGGCAAGCTCTAGTAAAGGTAAATAACTACTTCTTGATTTTTTATTATCAGGATAATGATTAATAATTAATTTATCGGTTTGTTTGATATTTTCTGTGCCTTCATAAACTAAAATTTCATGTACGGGATATTTCCATTTATAACCTTTTCTTTTATGAATTTTATCGGCATAAAAAGAAATAATAGGTTTTTCGTCTTTAAGATGCCAGTTATAAGTATAACGAAGTCTTGTAGTGCTTTTATCCCATATTTTTTCTAATTCAGTGCGCCAATTAGGAAGTAAAACCTCGTCTAAATCTAAACAAATACAAACATCAAAATCTTCAGGAATTAATTCTAAAGATAAATTTCTAGCAACGTCAAAGCGCCAAGGAGTTATTTTTTTACTTTTAACAATCGCGCCTCTTTCTCTTAATTTTTGAGCCGTTTTGTCAGTTGACCCAGTATCTAAAACATAGACGGCATCAGCTTCTTTTATCGAATCCATCCATCTATCTACAAATTTTTCTTCATTATATGCAATCGCATAAACACATATTTTCATATCTTCACCCCATATAATGTATGCATATAAAATAATTAAATTTCATAGTAATATTGAAATAATAATTTAAAAAAGATATAATATTAAATAAGGAGGTCCTTATGACAGGTATATTAAAAAAAATAATTACTTTTATATCTTCATTTGTATTTCTAATTACTTTAATGTGTTTAATTGTTATTTTAAATATTAGTTATTTTTTTACAGCGGAAAACATTACTAATGGGGTTTTAAAAATGGATATATCAAAGGCCTTACATGAAGTTGAAAATGCCGATATTAGTAGTAATGAAATAACAGAAGTTTTAGATAATGCTTATATTGTAGCAGAGCATTATGGAGTTTCTTCCGATGTTATTGACGAAATGGTTGAGGATAAAGCGGTTAAAGAATTTTTTGGAATTATTGCGGGAAATGTTACGGATTATATTATTAATGGTAAAGATCGAAAAGCATTAACCAGTGAAGATTTTAATCAAATATTAGATAATAATATTGATAATTGGATAGAAAAAAGTAATGTTAAAGTTACGGAAAAACAAAAAGAAGACTTTTTAAAAACTGTTAAAAGTCAAAGTGGCCAAATAATCGATAATTTACCTAATGCTTCTACTGTTGCTGAAAAATTAGAAGTATCTAATTTAGATAGCTTAAAAATTATTTTTGATAGTAAAACTAAAATAGTATTAAGTACTTTATTAATTATATCTTTAATTTTATTAATTATTTTAAAAAGAAGTAAATTTATTATGTATCTTGGATATACTACTTTAATTACTGGAATAATAACCATTGGTATTGGTCTTATCAGTAATGATTTAATAACCATGATTTTAATGAAAAGTGATATATTTTTAGATGTTAGTTTATTTGGTAATATGCTTACTAATCAGTTTGTTATTACCGGTAT
>CALVVT010000039.1 GCA_944363935.1 uncultured Bacilli bacterium | reverse complement strand
CATATTAATAAGTTTAGGAACTTTAATTTCTTTTCCTTTGGAAATAGTTAAAATTACTTTTTCAAAAGGTTTTACTTCCGTACCTTTTTTAATATCGCTTTTAATTACATTACCTTTATTTATTTTATCTGAAAATTCGTATTTTAATTCGTAATCGATGCCATGCCGCATTAAATATAAAGTCGCTTTAAATAAAGTCATGTTTTTCATGTTTTTAAGCTTTATTGGTTTTAAATCTTCGGTATTTCCAAGAGAAACAGTTAATGTTAAATCGTCATTACG
The DNA here is from genome assembly GCA_944363935.1 of uncultured Bacilli bacterium. Lineage (GTDB taxonomy): Bacteria > Bacillota_I > Bacilli_A > RF39 > UBA660 > Coprosoma. The sequence continues at coordinate 21,911 of CALVVT010000039.1, read as the reverse complement.
TTTCATTTTTCCGCTTTTATTTTGAGCAGTAATAATATCTTTTTCTGTATCTAAATTTTCTTCATAATTAACAGTAACCATATTAAGAAGATTTTTATCAATAACATTAACAGCTTCGTCAATATTCCAAGTAGTCATATCGCTAATAATAACCTCTTTATTATAGTCTGGTCCATTGGAAACAGTAAATTTAATTTTATCGATATTTTTGGTTAAAGTATTTTCTTTAATATTACTATCAATTATATTATATTTTTTAACATCGTCACTGTACTGCATAACTTCTTCATATTCAATATTATTGGCATCAGCCCAGTTAATAGCCTGCGTTAAAGTTTGACCTTTAAAACTTGGAACAGTATCTTGCTTTGGTAAAGCTAAAATTCCAGTCATGACACTTCCATTAAAGCCCATTAAAACAACAATTAAAAAGCTGGCAATTATTTGAACAATATTTTTTCGGCTTTTATAAAAAGCCGCTAGACAAATAACAACAAGAAAGATTAGAAAAGCATTAATTATTTGATATAATTGATTTACTTCAGTAACTGAATCAATTATCATATAAAATAAGAAAGTAAAGGCAAATAAAACAGTAATAGATAAAATAATTCTAGTAAAAACATCTTTTTGGGTTTTCTTTTCTATTTTTTGATTTGGAATTTCTTTTTTATAAATGTTTTTCTTTGGTTCGTCAAATAAAGTTGCTTTAAGTTCCGCTCTTTTTCTTTCTAATTCTTCTTCTCTGGCTTTTTTCATTTTTTCTTCTTGAGCTTCTATTTCTCGTCTTTGCATTCTTGTCATTGTTTGTTCTTTTTTATCATTAAAGTTATTTTCTGTCATACTTCTTCACCCTAGTATAATTATACTAAAATAATAAAGTTAGGACTATATTTTATATACTAATTATAGCTTATTTTACTATATTTGACACTTGCTTTGTTCTTGCATTTTTTAATTTTTTTCGTTATAATTAAATCAAGGTAGGTGATAATGTGAAAGCATGTGTTATTGGCGGTGCGGGGTACATTGGAAGTACAGTTGTTTATGAACTTATTAATGCAGGTCATGAAGTAGTTATTATCGATAATTTATCAACGGGAAATAGAAGAAATATTCATAAAGACGCAAGATTTTATTTTGGAGATATTACTGACGAAAATATTATGAATCAAATATTTACTACTGAATGTAAGGAAAAGTCTTTTGATGTGGTTATGCATTTTGCCGCTAAATTAATTGCGCCTGAAAGTTTAGAAAAACCGCTCGAATATTATAAAAATAACGTCGAAGGAGTTAGAATAATGCTTGAGGTAATGGTTAAACATCATATTAAAAATATTGTCTTTTCGTCAACTGCTGCTGTTTATGGCGAAGTATCAGGTGATGGCATATGTACAGAAGAAGATAATACTAAACCAATTAATCCTTATGGTGAAACTAAACTTGTCAGTGAAAATATGATTAAATGGGTATGCAGAAGATACGATATGCATTATTGTATTTTCCGTTATTTTAATGTCGGCGGTGCCCATGAAAGTTTAGAAATTGGCCTTGATAAAGAAAATATTACCGCTTTAATTCCGCGAATTATCGAAAGCGTTTTAAAAATTAAAGATAATTTTACCATTTTTGGAACAGATTATGATACTTTAGATGGTACTTGTATTCGGGATTATATTCATGTTACTGATTTAGCGACAGCCCATATTTTAGGCGCTGAATATATTATTAATAACAAGCAGTCGCTTCTTTGCAATTTAGGTAGTAATCATGGTTATAGTGTTCAAGATGTAGTTAATAAAGCTAGTAAGATAAAGCCTTTTAAATATAATTATGGTCCGAAAAGAGAAGGGGATCCATCTAAAGTAATTGCCTCTAATATTAAAGCTAAAGAACTTTTAGGTTGGAAACCAAAATATGATTTAGACGATATGCTTAAATCAGATTACGAATTTCGTAAACAATTAAAGAAATAATGTAAAGCGCATTATTTTTTTCTTGAACATTTTTTTTGAGTTTGCTATAATTGTATTAATGTAGGAGGGATAATTAATGATAAAAAAAATATTTTATGGTTTTATATTTTTAATTACTTTTTTTGCCTTTAATAGTGCTGTTAGTGCAGCGACTATTTCTGATGGCGTTTATACTATTCAAAGTGCGATTGCAAGTAAAGTGGTTGATGTTGATGATGCAAAAGCTAAAAATAAAACTAATGTGCAGTTATATGGATCTAATGGAACTAATGCACAAAAATGGAAAGTAACTAATATTGGTAATGATACTTATGAAATTGCTAGTTTAGTTGATGAAAATTTTGTTTTAGATGTTGATAATGCAGGAAAGAAAAATAAAACTAATGTACAAATATATAAAAGAAATAATACGAATGCTCAAAAATGGACTTTAAAATATGCGGGTGATGGTTATTATTATATTATTTCTAAATGTAGTGGTTTATATTTGGATGTTGATAATGCTGGTAGTGCGAATAAAACAAATATTCAGACATATAAAGGAAATGGAACTAAAGCTCAAAAGTTTAAATTTATTGAACTAATTGATGGTGAAAAATCAATTGAAGATGGCTTATATAAAATTACTAGTAATTTAAATAATGCTAAAACAATAAATGTAATAAACGGAGATACCAAAACAGAACTCCGTGATATGTCTAATGATTTATCAAATATTTGGCGAATTAAATATTTAGATAATGGTTATTATAGTATAATTTCTTATTTAGATGAAAATAAATTGTTAGATGTAAGTGGTGGTAATTCTGCAAATTATACGCCAGTTCAAATTTATAAAAATAATGGAACAAAGTCCCAAAAATGGATTATTAAAGATTTAGGTGATGGAAATTATAATATTATTTCGGCTATTGATCATAAATATTTAGACGTTAATAATGCGGAAACTAAAAATGGCACAAAAATTCAAATTTATCAAGGAAATGCCACTAACGCTCAAGCATTTAAATTTACTAAAGTTGAAGAAGAAGTAATTCCTGAAGGTTATTATACTTTAAATAGTTCGCTTGACGAAACTAAAGTAGTATCTGTAAATGGTGAGGTGCCGCGAAATAGTGCTAATGTCCTTCTTAGAACGGATAACAATTATAATTCTCAAAAATGGTATATTAAATATTTAGGTGAAGGTATTTACTCTTTAACCTCTGGACTTAGTGATGTTATGGTTATGGATGTGGATGATAACGGAAAAACTAATGGAACTAATGTATGGCTTTATAATTCTAATAACACCGATGCCCAAAAATGGTATATTAAATCATCAGGTGATGGCTATTATTATTTGATTGCTAAAAGTAGTGGCCTATTCTTAGATGTTGATAATGCTGGTACTGCAGAAGGAACTAATATTCAAATTTATAATGGTAATAAATCAAAAGCTCAAAAATTTAAATTAAATCCAACTACTCGTAACGAAAATGACGTTATTGTACAAACATATGAAGAAGGTTATTATTCTATTGTGAGTAAACTCGATAGTACTAAAGTTTTAGATGCGGCTGGTGGTAAAAAAGCTGATGGAACTAATGTGCAATTATATCGAAATGATAATGTTGTCGCCCAAATATGGCATTTAAATAAACTTGATGATGGTTATTATTCTATTACTAGTTCAATGAACCCTGAAGTAGCGTTAACGGCGGATAATAAAAATGTTGAAATATCAAAATATACTGGGGCAGATAATCAACAATGGATAGTAAAAGAACTTGGGAATGGTTATGTTTATATAATTTCTAAAAGTAATGGTTTATCTGTTAATGTAGAAGATGCTAATGTCGCTAATGAAACTAATATTGAATTAGCTGAAAACGGGGCTAAAGATTCCCAAATGTTTAAGTTAGCTCTTAATAACAGCGAAAAGGTATATAACGGTATTGATGTGTCACATCATCAAGATATTATCAACTGGGCAGGCGTAAGTAGTACTGGTATTGACTTTGTTATAATTAGAGCTGGTTATGGTGGTGATTGGACTAAGCAAGATGATAAGCAATTTTTAAATAATGTGGCAGCTTGTGAAAAATATAATATACCATATGGATTATATTTATATTCTTATGCTAGTGAGATAGATAATAGTGAAACTAGTGCACAAGCAGAAGCAAGACATATGCTGAGACTTTTAGATGAAATAGAAAAACACAATTATTCGCCAAATATGGGAACCAAAGTTTTTATTGACATGGAAGATGGGGGAGTTGTAGATGCTGGTAAAGATAAATTAACAGCGGTGTCAGATACTTTTTGTAGTACCATTGAAAAGAATGGTTATACTTGCGGAGTATATGCTAATAGAACATGGCTTACAACACATTTAAATACGCCAGAACTAGCAAAAAAATATGAAATTTGGCTTGCTGAATATCTTTCTGTTCCAAGCCCAACGCATATTTATGCTAAAACCCAAAAACCAAAATACACATTAACCCCATTTAAATATTGGCAATTCGCTTCGGATGGTAAAATAAATGGCATTAATGGCAATGTCGATCTGGATTTAGGCTATGATATTTTTGATTAATTGTTGTTAAAAGTAAACAAGTTTCCTTTAATTTGTTTGCTTTTTTTCTTTAGTATGTTGAGATAAACCGTCCTCTATGGTATAATTAATAATAAGTTGGTGGTTAAAATGCGAACAATAAATTCATTAAAAAATGTTTTAGGAAATTTTGCTAACAATTTACTTTTAAATTTACTTCGCTTTATTTCCCGCATTATTTTTGTAAAAGTACTAAGTGATGTTTACCTTGGTGTAAACGGTCTTTTATCTAATGTTCTTGGTTTACTTGCTTTAAGTGAACTTGGAATATCAACGGCAATCAGTTATAGTTTATATAAGCCACTTGCTGATAAAGAAACAAGTAAAATAAAAGTATTAATGCGTTTTTATCAAAAAGCTTATAGAATTATTGCTTTAATTATTTTAGTATTAGGGCTTATTTTGATACCTTTTTTACCTTGGTTTATTAAAGATACTTCTGGCATTGATAATTTAACTTTTATATATTTAATTTTCCTTGGTAATATGGTTATTACATATTTATTTTCTTATAAAAGAACATTAATTACGGCGGATCAGCATAATTACAAAATAATGCCAATGATTATGTTATCTAATTTTTTACTTACTATTTTTCAAATAACCGTTTTATTAATATTTAAAGATTATATTATTTATTTATTAGTTCAATCAGTGTTTGTTGTAATTGAAAATTTACTTGTTAATCATGTTATAAATAAAGAATATCCGTACTTAAAAGAAAAAGTTAGAGAAAAATTACCTAAAGAAGAATTTAAAACTATTGCGACTAATGTAAAAGCTCTTATGTATCATAAAGCGGGTTCTTATGTATTATCGGCATCTGATAATATAATTATTTCTAAATTTATTGGTATAGTAACAGTTGGAGTTTATTCTAACTATGTATTAATTGTCAATATGATTAATTCTTTTATTACAGTTTTAATTAACAACGTTACAGCTTCATTTGGTAATTTAATTGCTAAAGAAGACGGTAAAAAGTCTTTAAAAGTATTTAATGAAATGAATTTAATATGCTTTATTTTATATGGAGTAGCATCTGTTTGTTTTGTTAATTTATTTACCCCATTTATTGAATTATGCTTTGGCGAAAAATTTGTTTTACCAATTATTGTTGTTTTATTAATTTCTATAAATAATTTTTTAGTTGGTCTTAATTTAGTTCCAATAACAATTCAATCAGCCGCTGGTCTTTATAATAATGATCGGTATGTTCCGATAATTCAGTCGGTAGTTAATATTATAATTAGTGTTATACTGGTTTTCCCGTTAGGAATTGCTGGGGTATTATTAGGAACATTAATTAGTCAATTTATACCAGTTATTGTAAAACCGGTTATTGCGTATCGTCATGTTTTTAAAGAAAAAGTCAGTCTTTATTTTAAAAATTTATCTAAACAATTGCTGCTACTATTAATAGCTATTGGAGTAAGTCATGCTTTATTAGTTTTAATTGGTTCTTATGGTTATATCTTAGATTTTATAATAGGGTTAATTATTAGTTTAATAATAACCTTACCAATTATGTATTTAGGCTATAAACAGACTGAAGAATTTAAAGATTTAAAAAACCGTATTTTGTTTATGACAAACAAATTAAAAAATAGAAAGGCTGAGAGAAATGGCTAAACATGCATACCTTATTATGGCTCATAATGAATTTACTATTTTAGAAAAATTATTAAAATTATTAGATAATGAAAATAATGACATTTATTTACATATTGATAAAAAAGTTAAAAATTTTGATTTTAATTATTTTAAAAAATTAATAAAAAAAAGTAATTTAATTTTTACAAAAAGACTTGATGTAAGATGGGGAAGTTATAAGCAAATTGCGTGTGAATATTTACTTTTTAGGACGGCAAGTCAAAAAAAATATGCTTATTATCATTTGCTTTCTGGTACTGATATGCCACTAACTAATCAAAAAAAAGTCCATGATTTTTTTGATAAGAACAAAGGAAAAGAATTTGTTTGTTTTGATAACCATCAAAATATTAGTGAAAGTGCCATAGAAAGGGTAAAATATTATCATTTATTTGTTAATTTAGCGAGAAGCAAAAATAAGTTACTACGTAAGTTTTTCCAAGTATTTCATTTTCATAGTATTAAATTTCAGAAAAAATTAAAAATTAACCGGTTAAAAAAAGTGAATTATACTTTTAGAAAAGGTGCTAATTGGGTAAGTGTTACCGATGAATTTGTAAAATATTTACTTTCTAAAGAAAAGGAAGTTAAAAAAATATTTAAATATAGCTATTGTGCTGACGAATTATTTGTGCAAACAATTCTTTATAATAGTAAATTTTATAAAGATGTTTATAGTATAAAAAACGATGATTACTTAGGAATAAAAAGATATATCGACTGGAAAAGGGGAGAGCCTTATACCTTTACTATAGATGATTATGATTTGCTTATAAATAGTGATTGCTTTTGGGCTAGAAAATTTTCAAGTAAAAAAGACAAAGAAATAATTAATAAGATATACGAAAAAGTGGTGAAAGATAGTGAGTAAAGTTAGTATAATTGTTCCTGCTTATAATGCTGAAAAATATTTAAAAAAATGTTTAGATAGTTTAATAAATCAAACTTTAAAAGACATTGAAATTATTTTAATAAATGATGGCAGTACTGATAGTAGTAAGAATATTATAAATTCATATTTAACTGATAAAAGAGTAAAGTTATTTAATAAAGAAAATGGCGGACAAGCTAGTGCTCGTAACTTAGGTTTAAAAAAAGCAACTGGTGATTATATCATGTTTATAGATAGTGATGATTATGTAGAGTTAAATATGTGTGAAAAGATGTATGAAATAATTTGTAAAGGTTATAACATTGTTTGCTGTGATTATTTTATAACTAATGGTCTTGACCAATATAAAAAAATATTAGGCGATAAAAATTCCCAGGAAATCGCCGTTAAAGATTATTTGTTTTGTGGGGCTGGTCCTTGCAATAAAATGTATGAAACAAAATTTTTAAACAAAATTAACTTTTATTTTCCGGAGGGAATTATTTATGAAGACTTTGCGGTAATTCCTGGTCTTGCTAAAGACGAACCAAAGGTGTATTATCTTAATAAAGCTTTTTTACATTATGTTCATCATGAAAATTCAACAATGAGAGATCAAAAATATAATTCAAAATATGAAAATATTTTTAAAGCTAGTCAAATACTATATGATAATTTAATTAATACGCCTTATAAAGATGAACTAGAGTATTTACTTGTTTATCATTTGCTTTATTTAGGTTCGCTTAATTTTTATAGCTTTAATAAATATGAACAAATTGATAAAATAGCTGATTTTATGAAAGAAAGATTTCCTAAATGGCATAAAAATAAATATTTAATAAAAAATAGTAAAAAAGAAAAATTGTTAATGAGGCTTTTTTATCATAAAAAGTATAAATTAATAAAATTAGGTCAAAAATTAAAGAGGTGAAAGAAGTGAAGAGAGATAAAATAATCAAAATATTAATTACAATTTTATTAATACAACTACCATTTTTAGATATGCTTAGAACAACAGCTTTTAAAGATATTGAAATATTTGGTATCACTTTAATTGAGCTTGTTAACATTATATTGATCGGTATAGCGTTAATTCTTACACTGACAAAAGCTAAATTAAAAGAAATACTAAAATTAGGAATTTATTTAGCGGTAGCCGGACTTTATATTTATTTACATTATCAAAATATAATAAAATTTGATACTAACATTTTTCCGCAAGCTGATTTTAATTTAATTACTGAAACTTTTTATATATTAAGAGTTTATGTATTACCACTTATGCTTTTATATGTCCTTTTGCATAATAAAGATATTTTTAATAAAGAATATTATTTTAAAATAATAAAATGGATTATTGGTATTATATCTTTTAGTATTATTGCTTTAAATATTTTAAAACTTTCTTATATTTCTTATAATTCTACACATAATCATATTTTATATAATATGTTTGATTATTTCTTATATCAAGGAGATTATAAGCAACTGGCATCGCGTGGTTTCTTTGATTCTGCCAATGAACTTTCCGCAATTTTATTCATGCTTTTGCCAATTAATATTTATTTACTTTATAAAGAAGGTAAAAAGTTTAATATAGTTTTATATGTGGCACAGTTTTTAGCGATGGTTCTTTTAGGAACAAGAACTGCGGCCTTTGGTGCAGCTATTATAAGTGTTGTGGCTTTAGTTTGCTACGGCATAGTTATTTTAATTAAAAAAGAAAAAATTAACAAATGGTTTTTAACAACATTTAGTATTGCCGCTTTAGCATGCACAGCTTATATGTGCATCTCACCATTTATGATGGGAAGACTTAATGATGGTAATTATAGTTTTGCAGTTAAAGATCAGCAAGCTTATACGGATTTAGAAGATGTCGATGAGAAAGATATTGATGCTTTGATAAACAAATATAAATATGAATATTTGATTAATGAGTATTTTCTTGAAATGTATCCAGTTAGTGGCGATAAAGAATTTTGGCTTGAATGTGCGAAAAGGGATAAAGCTTTAAATAACGATAGTAGAAAGATGAAAACTGATATTTTAACTAGAATAGCCGAAAGAAACGATAATCCTAACGATAAAATATTCGGTTTAGGTTACACCCTTAATTTTATTGATTTAGAGCGTGATTACTATTATCAATATTATTTATTTGGTATTGCTGGATTACTTTTATTTATTGGGCCATACTTCTATTTACTAATTAAAAATATTATAATAGCCTTAATGAATTTTAAAAAGAATGTATCACTTAAGACTGCCTGTTGTTTTATGAGCCCAATGCTTGGTATGCTTATTGCTTATTATTCAGGTCATGTCTTTGGCTGGGTCAGCCCAATGATGTATTTGGTAATGTTCTTTGGCCTTCTTACTTATGTCGTTTACGAAAATGTTAAAGGAAAGGAAGATAAAAATGAAAAATAAAATTTTATTATTTATTATTATATTTAGTGTAGCTAATATTTTTACTTTTCCGGCATTTACCGTAACACATAATCTTGATAGTTATTGTACTGTTTATAATGGTTATAGTGATACGGCTCTTTGGTTTAGCCAAAATGGTCGCCTTATTACTGCTTTATTTTATCTTTTATTTAATTTTATTAATTTACCAATGGACTCACTTAGTTTTGTTTCAGCTTTTATGGCAAATATCTTTTTAACATTAGCTGTTATGATAGTTTATAATTTGATTAAAACAAACATTAAACCGCAAAATTTCTTTTGGCAAGCTTTACTTTTAATAAGTAGTTTTTTACTTTTCTATAATCCACTTGCCATTGAATTATATATGGTTGATGAAACTTTTGTTATTGCTCTTGGTATTTTATTTGTAACTTTAGCTGCAAGTCATATAAATAAATTAGGTCTTAAAAACATATTGTTAGCTTTCTTATTTACTATTTTAGGCATTATTTGTTATCAAGGAATATTATGTTATTTATTTATATTAGTTATTTTATTTGCGAGTACCAATATTGTTAATAACGATAAAAAAGATATTATGGTTTTCTTTCAAAAAATAGGTGTTTCTTTACTTGCTTATTTGCTTTCTTTTGCGGTCATGTATTTAATTTTACAAATAGTTTTAATGGTAACTGGGGAAGTAACGACTAAACTGGGCCATATCGATTTAATAGCTAATATAGAATATATTTTTACAAGTTTAGTTCCAGATGTTTTCTTAAATTTCTTTGGATTTATCAATAAAAATATATATTTAATACTTTGTCTTATTGTTTTAGCGTTTGTTATATTTGGCGTTATTAAAAACGATGGTAAAAAAATTAATATTATGATTATACTTCTTTTATTAACTGCCGCATTACTAGCGCCTTTTATTCCAAATATTGTTATGAATACTGAGCAAAATTATACAGCAGCTAGAATGGCCCTTACACTTATGACAATTCCAAGTATATTAATGATTTTTCTAGTTATTCGTTTAAATTTCGATTATAAATATTTTGTTTATGGGTTATTAGTAGTGATGCTAATTGTATTTGCGTTATTTGCTAGACAGTTTATTGCGAATACAAAAATTGATTTAAAAAGATATAAAAATGATGTTGCTTACTTAAATCAAATTTATTCAGTTTTAGATAGTTATCAAGAAGAAAATGATGTAAAAATCAAAACGGTTTACTATGCTAAAGATACTGATGTCGCTTATTATTATCATGTAGGCTATCCTAATGGTGCCAATATTAGAGTAGTAGCAGTTGACTGGGCGATGGAATGTGCTTTTAATGTTTATAGTAACAATAAATATGAATATAAACCGATGAGTAAGAAAAAATATAATGAATATTTTGAAGATAAGAATTATGATGAATTTGACGAAGAAAGTATCGTCTTTGATAACAATAAAGCATACATTCTCTTATATTAGAAATGTAGTAGAAAAGAGTGATGTAAATGAAAAAAGTAATGTTTATTTCAAGTACCGGAGGACATTTAAATGAACTAATGCAGTTAAAACCTTTATTTAAAAATTACGATTATTGTTTGGTTACAGAAAAAACAAAATCAAATATTAGTTTAAAAAACAAGTTTCCTAAAGTGTCTTTTTTAGTGTATGGAACAAAAGATCATTTGTTTTCATATGTCTTTAAATTTATTTATAATTGCTTTAAAAGTTTAGTTTTATTCATAAAATATCGGCCAAAATATATTGTTACTACTGGAACTCATACAGCAGTTCCTATGTGTTATATTGGTAAATTATTTAGAAGTAAAATAATTTTTATTGAAACTTTTGCTAATAGTGAAACGAAAACTTTGGCCGGAAAACTAGTTTATCCTATCGCTGATAAATTTATAGTACAGTGGGAAAGTATGTTAAAACTTTACCCTAAAGCAGAGTGCTGGGGGTGGATATATTGATTTTTGTTACTTTAGGAACGCAAGATAAAAGTTTTGTAAGATTACTTAATGCTATACAAAAACAAATAGATAATGGTAATATTAAAGAAAAAGTAATCGTTCAAGCCGGACATACTAAATTTACAAGTAAAGATATGGAAATTTATGATTTGTTATCGCCTGATGAGTTTAACAAATATATAGATGAATGTAGTTTATTAATTACCCACGGCGGAGTTGGTTCAATAAATGATGGTCTTAAACGTGGTAAAAAAATAATATCCGCACCAAGGCTTGAAAAATATAAAGAACACACAAACGATCATCAACTACAAATTATTAAAACATTTAGTAAACAAGGTTATATTTTACCTTTATATGATTTTGATAAATTAGATGACATTTTAAAAGAAATAAAAAAGTTTAAGCCAAAAAAATTTAAAAGTAATACAGTAAACTTTATTAATAAATTAAAAAATTATATTGATAATTATTAAAGCTATGTTATAATAAAAAATGAGGTGTGAAGTATGAAACCAAGGCAAGAAAGAATTTCATACTATGATAATTTAAAATTTATTTTAATTCTTTTAGTTGTTGTTGGTCATGTAATTGGCTGTCAGCTTGATATAAATTATATGAACGGAATATATTTATTTATATACACTTTTCATATGCCGCTTTTTATTTTTATAACTGGATTTTTAGCAAAAAAGTTAGAAGATAAAAATGGTAATTTTAGGCTTTATAAAGTTATTAATTATATTTTACTTTATTTAATTTTTAAAATTTCCTTATTTTCATTTTCAAAATTCATTTTGCATCAAGATATTGAACTATATATATTTACAGAAGGAGAAGCTCCTTGGTATATTTTAGCTTGTGCTATTTGGCTATCTTTTACTTATTTAGTAAAGAATGTCAAGCCCAAATATATGCTTATTTTTAGTATAGTTTTTGCATTAATAATTGGGTATGATTATTTTGTTTCAGATGTTTTTGCTTTATCTAGAACTATAGTATTTTACCCGTTTTTCTTATTAGGTTTTTATATATCTAAAGAAAAATTAAATAAATTTGTTGAAATCATTCATCAAAGAAAATATCAAATAATTTCTATAATATGTTTAAGTACTTTATTTGTTATTATGATAATGTTTGCTAGTAATATTGATTTTATAAAAAATTTTTTCTTTAGCAAAACTCCATATTATTTTATAATCCCATTTGAAGGTTATTTATTTTATCCGCTTTTTAGATTATTATTTTTTGTGATAGCAATTATTGTTGGTATTATGGTTATGGCTTTAATTCCAAGAAGAAAATTATTTTTCACGAAGTTAGGGAGTAGAACACTTCAAATATATGTTCTGCATATGTTCTTTATTTATTTTATTTTCTATACGAGAATAGATACTTATTTATCAAGTTTATTTGGTGACTTTTGGCCATTAATAACAATAATTGGAGGCATAATTTTAACTTTTGCTCTGTCATTTGGTTTTATTGAAAAACCATTTAAAAAAATAATTAATTTAAAATATAGAAAAATTTTTGAACAAGAAAAAAATTAAATATAATATTTTAGAAAATAGGAGAGTGAAAAATGTTTGAAAAAATAAGTGATGATGATTTAAAAAAACTACATCAGGTACAAGTTGAAATATTAGATGAGATAGCAAGAGTTTGTGATGAACTTGAAATTGATTATTTTTTAGCAGGAGGAACTTTACTAGGTGCTATTCGTCATAACGGATTTATTCCTTGGGATGATGATTTAGACCTCATAATGCTTCGCAAAGATTATGATTTGTTTTTGAAAAAAGCCCCTAAATTTTTAAATGAAAAATATACTTTGCAATGTTATGAAACAGATAAAAAGTGTTATTTCCCATTTGCTAAAGTTAGAAAAAATAATACAATTTTTGAAGAGGCAGAAATAGAAAAAATAGATGTAAATAAAGGGATTTTTGTTGATATTTTCCCAGCTGAAACAATAAAAAATCCAAATAGTAAAAAGATGCGTATCGATGCCATGTTAATTAAAAATATATGGGAAACAATATTTTTTAAGACTAAAATTTATTGCTCAATTAAAGAAACGCGTCATCCTTTTATTACTGCAGTATTAAATTTGTTTAGTTTATCATATTTGAAGAAAAAACAAATAAAGCTTTTAAAAAAACAAAATACTGAGAATGGTAAGTATTTGTCAATTCTTGTTGGAGCTTATGATTACCGGAAAGATACTTATGAAAAAAACAAGTTATTACCATCTAAAAAAGTTATATTTGAAGGGAAGAAATATAAAGCGTTTGCTGATCCAGATTATTATTTACGAACGCTTTATGGTGATTATATGACATTACCACCTGTAGAAAAAAGAGTTAATCATGCTCCTAAAAGAATAGTATTTGATGTTAAAAAAGAGGAGGAAATATAATGAATGTAGCTATTTTAACGGCTTCGGGGATTGGTAGTAGAGCTAAACAAGATATACCAAAGCAATTTTTACACATCAATAATAAACCTATTATTATATATACTTTGGAAGCTTTTCAAAATCATCCAATGGTTGATGAAATAATAGTGGTTTGTTTAAAAGGTTGGGAAGAATTCCTTTGTGCTTATACTAAGCAATATAATATTACTAAATTAAAATATATAGTTAATGGCGGAAAAACAGGTCAAGAATCAATAAAAAATGGAATTATGGAAGCTAAGAAGCATTATGGCGATGATGATTTAATAATAATTCATGATGGTAATAGGCCTTTAATAAGTGATGAAATTATAACACAAAGTTTAATTACCTGTAAGAAATATGGATCTGCTGTCGCTGCTATTCCTTGTGTTGAAGCAATTTATAAAAGTGAAAACGGAAAATCCTCTAATATTCATATTCCAAGAGAACATTTATTTAGAACTCAGACACCGCATACATATCCATTAAAAAAATTACTTTGGGCAGAAAAGGAAGCTGATAAAAGAAATATTGAAAATACTACTGCTACTTGTACTTTAATGTCTGAACTTGGAGAAGAGGTATACTTTTCTTTGGGTTCTGAAAAAAATCTTAAAATTACAACAATTGAGGATATTGAAATTTTTAAAGGTTTATTAGATACTAATATTGATAATTATATAAAAGTAGGTGATTTAGATGACAAATATTTTGCAGAACCAACAATATGTACAAGAAATTAGTAAAATCGCCAAATTAAATTATAATTGGGAGAAATTACATGATCAAACTATTTTAATAACTGGAGCAACAGGTTTAATTGGCAGCTTTTTAATTGATGTACTTATGCTTTTGAATAAATCTAAAGCTCTTAATTGTAAAGTTATTGCTGTTTGCCGAAATAAAGAAAAGGCTATGACAAGATTTTCAGATTATTTATCTAATGGTAAAATAGAAATTATTAGTCAAGATATAAATAAACCTTTTAATATTACTTCTGATATTGATTATATTATTCATGCAGCTAGTAATACTCATCCAAAACTTTATAGTAGTGATCCAATAGGAACTATTACTACTAATGTTATTGGTACTTATAATTTGTTAGAATTAGCAATTAAGAAAAAAATTAAACGATTTGTTTTTCTTTCTTCAGTTGAAATATATGGAGAAAATGTAAATGATTTAGATAAATTTACAGAAAATGATTTAGGCTATATTAATTGTAATACTTTAAGAGCAGGTTACCCGGAAAGTAAAAGAACGGGCGAAGCTTTATTGAATGCTTATATCGATAATAAATCTTTGGATGGTGTTATTGTAAGGCTTTCAAGAATATATGGGCCAACAGTAAACAAAGATGATAGTAGAGCTATATCACAATTCATTAATAAAGCCATAAATAATGAAAATATTATTTTAAAAAGTGAAGGTAATCAATATTTTTCTTATAATTATGTTGGAGATGCGGTGAGTGCTATTTTATTTATTTTATTAAATGGAAAGTGTAATGAAGCTTATAATGTTTCTGATGAATCTTCAAATATTACTTTAAAAGATCTTGCTTTAATAATAGCAGAATATGCTGGTACAAAAGTTGTTTTTGATATGCCTAGTAAGGAAGAAGCAAAAGGTTATTCAACGGCTACTAGAGCTATTTTAGATGCTACAAAATTACAAAAACTTGGTTGGTCTAGTATTACGCCAATTAAAGAAGGATTAAATATTACAATGGAAATTTTAAAAACAATGAATGGTTAAAAAGTTTTATATAAATTATTTAATTAGTAAGTGGTGATAGTATGAAAAAGTTTTTAAAAAATTTTAATAAACATTATTTAATTATATTTTTATTAGCCCTTATTTTATTTGCTTCATATGGTAGAGGGTATGATATGCGGCATGATGCTGTATTTCATTTTGCTAATTTAATGGGGTTTATTAGTAATTTTGAAATATTTAATATTAGTAAAATAGTAGATGTTGTAGCTAATGGTTTTGGTTATGGGACAGGTGTTTTTTATCCACCACTAGCACATCATACTATTGTTTATATATATGAAATATTAAATATATTTAATTTAAATATATTTGCTGCAGTAAAATTAGGTTATTTTCTTAGTTTCTTATTATCAGGCATTTTTATGTATATTTTTGTTAAAGAAACTTTTAATAATAAAAATGCTGCTTTATTATCATCTATTTTCTATATGTTTTTCCCATATCATGTTTTAGATATTTTTTTTAGAGATGCAATGTCAGAATCTTTTATATTTATTTTTATTCCATTAATTTTTTTAGGCATACATTATTTATTTAATGATGATAAGAAGAAATTTTTACTTTGTTTTGTTATTGGTTATACAGGTGCTATACTATCGCATTTAGTATTATCAATTTACTTAACTTTCTTTGTTATCTTATTTTTGCTTTTTAATTTTAAAAAAGTTTTTACGAAAAAGAATATTTTAAATTTCTGTATAGCCGCACTTTTAATATTAATTTTTGTATCACCATTTATTGTACCACTCGCACAGCATATGTTAAAAGGCGATTATATGGTGTTTTATCCAAATCATATGTTTAATAAGTGGTCAGTAGATAGTACGGCAGTTACTTTAAAAACAATAACAGAAATTCCTGAAAGTGGTAATTATATTGCTTCTTATATTTACTTTACTGTTGATTTCGTTGCTTTATTTTGTTTTATTTGTGTTCTTGTAAATTTTAAAAAACTAAAAGAAAAGAGAGTGGTTTTAAGCTTTATCATATTAACTTTTATTTGTGTTTTTATGCTTTCGCCACTATCCCCATGGGATAAGATGCCAAGCTTTTTACTTAATATTCAATTTGTCTGGCGAATTTTTACTTTCTTAGCTTTCTTTATGTGCGTAGTCGCAGGCCTTGTAATCTTACAATTTAAAAATAATCAAAAAATTATTATAACTCTTTTAGCTTTTTTAACTATATTTTTCAGTATATATATGGTTAATACGAAAAACTTTACATCTATTTCTTTAGATAGCTATGATTTAAGTACTTTAGGTTTAGGATGGCAAAAAGAATATTTACCGCGGAAGGCTTATAACAATTATGATTATTTTCAAGAAAGAGACAATGATATTATCTTTTTAGAAGGAGAAGGTAAAGTAAAGAATGTAAAAAATAATGTTCCAAATTTATCATTTGATATTAAAACAAAAGGAGCGACTATTGAACTTCCAAGGTTATATTATTTTGGCTATAATATTACCTTAAATGAAAAAGAAATCGATTATAAGGAAAGTAAAAATGGATTTATTCAAATTAAAGTTCCTTCTTCCGGGATGGTTGAGATAACTTATCCGGGGACAAAATTATATCAAATTTGCCGAATTGTCTGTTTAATAACGATTATTGTTTTTATAGCTTATTTAATGAATTTGCATAAAAAACTTTTTAGAAGGAGATTACATAATGAAAAGAACAATTAATTTAAATGATAAAATGCAACTTATTAGTAAAGTAATTCTTTTTGTTTCAATAATTGCTTTAAGTTTATTTTGCTCGCCTAGATGCGAAAAAGAAATTTTATTAATAGGGATGATCTTAGTAGCTTTTATTTCTTTTTACTTAGTAAAATATAAATTACAAAATATTTTTGAAAAAATAGATATTTTATATTTGGCTGTTTCATTTTTCATAAGCAATTATATTATGAGAATTTATTATAATTTCCACTTTAATGGACATCAAGGAGACTTCTTTGGCTTTTCGTATTGGCCGTTAACTATTTTAACTATTTTTGGAACATTTGCTTTAATGATCTTTGTTTATTTAGGACTTAAAAAACTTGTGCCAATAATAAAAAAATTTATTAAAAGCTTAACAAAATTTGAAAAATGGTATTTAATTATTATTTTTATTGTAGCTTTTGTTTTAACTTATATAATTTATAATATAACAACTGCTTTTTATTATTCACCGGTTGCAAATTATGATATTCTATATACATCTGATAGTGCTGCTTTACTAAAAGGTGATGCCTTTTTCAATATTAATATGGTTGAAAATGACTTAAGACAACCATTATTTGGCTTACTTGCCATGCCATTTGCCTTTTTAGCTAAAGTGCTTTGTGATATATTTTTCTTTGTTGCTAATGGATATGCAGTTTTCTTAACAACTATTCAAATTACTTTATTAGGTTTTACGGTTTTAATGCTTACAAGATTACTTAAATTTAATAGTAAGCAAAAACTTAACTATATTATACTTTATTTTTCTGCCTTTAGTACATTAGCTTTTGCTTTTATCTTAGAACAATATATTATTGCTTTATTTTATTTAATATTAATGATTTATGTTTATTATCAAAGTAAATTAGAAACTAATTATACATATATTGGTTCTGTTGGTACTTTGCTGACATCGGGAATATGTTTACCATTTATTTCTAAAACTAAAAATATAAAAACCTGGTTTAAAAGTGCCTTAAAATGTGCGGCAGTATTTTTAGGAATTATGCTAATTGCTGGGCAGCTTGATTTAATAGTTGGAGCAATTGATAATTTTAAAGGCTTAATGAATTATGGTGGTGATAAACTTAGTTTTATCGAAAGATTTGAGCAATTTTTAGCGTTTATTCAAAGCATCTTTTTAGGGCCTGATACAAGAGTGATTCAAAATGCTGGTTATTTAAGTTTACTGTTAGAAAAAGTAAATGGTTTTAGCATTATTGGGATTATTGTTTTAATAATTTGTTTAATTAGTTTAATTATCAATAGAAAAAATAAAATGGTTATAGTATCTGGCCTTTGGATTTTATTCTCGTTCGCTCTGCTTTGCGTTATGGGCTGGGGAACTAACGAAAATGGTTTAATACTTTATTCTTTATACTTTTCATGGGCTTATATAATCTTAATTTATTTGTTTATTGATAAACTAATAAAAAATGATTTAATTAAAAGGATTATTATTATCATTTTATGTATAAGTATTTTTGTCTTTAATATTCCGGCCTTTTTAGAAATTGCTAAATTTGGAATTGTTAATTATCCAGCATAATCTATTATATAAAAACTTAAAGTCTTTATTCTTTATGTTTTTTCGTGTATAATGGTATTAGAATTAAGTGTAAGGGAAGTGAGACTGTGTCTAAAGTAAGTGTAATTGTTCCTGTTTACAATACCGAAAATTATTTAAGTAAATGTTTAGATAGTTTAATAAATCAAACATTTAAAAACTTTGAAGTTATTATTGTTAATGATGGCAGTAAAGATAATAGCCAAGAAACAATCGATAAGTATACTAAAATGCATTCTAATTTTAAAGGTTATATTAAGGAAAATGGTGGATTATCAGACGCTAGAAACTATGGCATAAAAAAAGCAACTGGCGATTATATCGCCCTTGTTGATAGTGATGACTATGTTGATAAAAGTTTTTTAGAAAAAATGTATGGTAAAGCGATAAGTGATAATTTAGATATTGTTGTTTGTGATGCGGTTAATGTTTATGAGGATGGGAAAGAAGAGATTATAAAATCTAATCATCATTATACTAATAGTGATATTAAAAATTATTTAGTAGCACCACCAACGGGTTGTATACGCTTATATAAAAGAAATTTATTATTAAAAAAAGGGTTTAAAAAAGGAATTTTATATGAAGATTTAGAATTAATACCAAGTTTAGTATTACAAACAAAAAAAATAGGCTTTGTAGAGGAAGGTTTATATTATTATTTACAAAGATCTGGCTCTATTATGAAGCAAAAAACTTTTAATGAAAAATTATTAGATATATTTAAGGTATTAGATGTTAACTATAAAAACTTATATAAAATGTACCCTTTAGAAACCGAATATATATATATAACTAATTTATTTAGAACTGCTACTTTAAGATTTTTAGATTATAAAAACACAAAAAAATATTTAAAACAAATAAATAGTATAATGAAAGAAAGATTTCCTAATTGGCAGAATAATATATATTTAAAAAAATCAAGTAAAAAACTGCAGATTATATGTAAATTAGCATATAAAAAACATTATACATTATTGAAATTTATTAAAAAAATAACAAATAAATAGGTGATAACATGAAAAAAATATTATTTTTACAGATAAAAGGTAATTCTTTAGGTGGTGTTTGGTTTGTTAACAAAACATTAGGTGAAGAATTTATTAAAAGAGGTTATCATGTCGAGGTTTTAGCCATTCGTAACAATCATCCCGGTATGGAAATAAAAAATACTCCATTAAAGGTAACAACAATAAATACGCAAGATGTCTGGGAAACTGTTCATAGAAGAGATGTTGTTAATGCTTTAAAAAGAGGTAATTTTATTAAAATGTTAAAAACATACTTTAGAGACAACAAAAAATTAAATAAAGATTATGAAAAAATGCAGGAATTTATAAAAAATTATAGACCGGATTATATTATTGCTTCACATTATCAAACACTTTTTGGTGTACCTAATAAATATTTATCGAAGGTTATTTTTGTTCAACATTCTAGTTTTGATTATTTATCAATGGATAAATTTAATGTTAGAACTTTAAAAAAACTAAATAAAAAAATATTTAAATTGTGCTGGCTTTGTAAATCAACAATGATTAAGGCTAAAGAATTTGGGTTTACAAATAATACTTATATTTATAATCCAAATAAATTTATAACAAATAAAAAGGCTGATGTTATTAATAATAAAAAAATCGTTGTTATAACACGCATTCATCCAGAAAAACGTATTGATTTAATGATAGACATGGTTAATGATGTTTTAAAAGAGTTTCCTGATTGGACATTTGAAATATATGGCAGTGGTTCTTTCAATGAAGAAAGTAAGAAAATATTAAATATTAGTAAACAAATATTTTATAAAGGTGTTACAGAATCTCCTTTAAAAGTACTACTGGGTTCATCTCTTACATTAAATACATCTATTTATGAAGGTTTTTCTTTAAGTATCATTGAAGGCTTTAGTGTGGGCATTCCAGTTATTGCATTTAACTTTGGAGAATCAGCCCATGAACAAATTATTGATGATTATAATGGATATGTTATTGAAAAAGATAATATAGAATTATTTAAAACTAAACTTAAAGAAATATTAAATAATACTCAAAAACTCGAAGAACTTTCAAGGAATTCTAAAGAGTTTTCTAGACAATTTGAAATTTCTAAAGTCGCCGACAAATGGGAAAAGTTATTTAAAAAATAAAATAATAGAAAGGAGAATCAATTAATAAAATTTTTTTATAATTGATTATTTGTAATATGGTAAAAGTAAGTGTAATTGTACCTGTTTATAACACACAAAAATATTTAGATAAATGTTTAAAATCATTATCCAAACAAACACTTAAAGACATTGAAGTTATCGTTGTTAATGATGGAAGCCCTGATAATAGTAAAAAAATAATTAGTAAATATACTAATAAGTATCCTAATTTTAAGTGCTATATTAAAGAAAATGGTGGGCAGGCTTCAGCTCGTAATTTAGGCCTTAAAAAAGCTAAAGGAGAGTATATTGGTTTTGTTGATAGTGATGATTATGTAGAACTAGATATGTTTGAAAAATTATACTATAAAGCTAAACAGGGTAATTTTGATGTGGTTTCTTGTGATATTAATTATATTAGTTATAATAAGGTAAAAATAATATCATCTTTAGTTGAAAATGATATAGATAATGAAGAAGATATGAAAAAACAAATGATTAATTATTATCCTGTTGTTTGGAATAAAATTTATAAACGTGAATTATTTAATAAAGATATATGTTTTAAAGAAGGTGTTTTTTATGAGGATGTGGAATTTCTATATAAACTTTTTTCTTATTTTTATAAACTGGGAACTATTAGAGAGTATTTAATAAATTATATTTATAGTGATAATTATACTATTAATATTTATGATATTAGATTATTTGATTATATAATTTATTGGAATTGCTTCATTAAATTTTTTCAT
>CALVVT010000038.1 GCA_944363935.1 uncultured Bacilli bacterium | reverse complement strand
AATATCAACTAAAGCTAAAAAGATTAATATTAATACTGGTACTATCAAAATAAACTCAATTAAAGCTTGCCCTTTGTTATTCATATTATCACGCTACCTATCATAATAAATTATATCAAATTTTTAATAGATAAACAAGAAGTTAAGAAAAAAAACAAGTATTAATACCTGTTAAATTTAATTATTTTTATTTTGGGACTACTATTTAATTGACTTAATCTTTTTATGGTTTGACCACTTTTAACTGAATATATTCGCTCGTTATCACTAATAGCTTCTATAATTTCGTTTAAAGTAACTTCTTTTTTTCCATAAAACAAAGCTAAAGCAAATGATTTAGTTATAATATCAATAATTAAAGCTGGATTACCACTTTTATTATGATAAGTTCTATTTTTATTACTAGTTAACTTAATTAATTCACTTATTACATTAGTTTTTAAATAATCATTAGCTAAAAAGCTTATATGGTAATAATTTTCTAAATTGCTAATAGCTACATAACAGATATTAAGTAATTCATTTTCTTTTGGTTCAGTTAATTTTATAATTTCAAAATTACTATTTAAAGGATTATTTTCTAAACTTTCATAAGCTTCATGATTAATTGTTCCAACTATTTTTAAATTTCCATCTTCTAAATAAGCTTTTAAAGTATTACTTAAACTATCAATTTTATTAATATTTAAACCCATTTCTAAATCGTCAAGTCCTAAAATAAAATCCCCATGACTTATTTCTTCTAAACTCCCAATAATTCTTTCTTCAAGCATCCCAGTATATTTACAGCCACTAATTAATTTAGGAATATTTAATCTAATTACTTTAGTATCTTTAAACATTTCATAACTAGGCAAATAATAAGCTAAAGCTTTAAAAAGAGAAGTTTTACCAACTCCGCTCTTACCAATTATTAAAGGCATTTTAGCTGGTTCTAATAAAGTAACTAATATTTGTTTTAATACTTTTTTATCAAAATAAATTTTTTCACTTGGCAAGGATGATAGAAAATCATATCCTAAAGAAGTCTCTTGATTAGAATTATCGTTAAAACTCATAACTTCTTGTTCTTCTTCCAGCTGCGTTTGAAAATCTAAATCTTTTATTACCCTTTCATAATCAGGACAAAGTTTTTCAAATAATGCTTTATTATTTCTTAATAAATTTAAAGCTAGTAAAGATGGCGTAAGATTTCTTGTATAGTGTCTTTCTTTATTATCTTCTAAACTCGCAATTAAATTTTTAAATTCTTTAAAATATATATCGTAATTAATAGTAGACTCTTTTATTTCTAAATTTAAACTATCTAAAATAGTATCATAGTTAATACCGCGCTGATTCAAAATACTTTCCGGAGTATTAGGATTATTTAAAATAGCTAAAAACAACGATAAATCTTTTTTATCAGCATTATCTGGTAAACTATTATAAATACTTAAAGCATTTTCAATAATAATTATAGTATCACTAGGTAAATGATTAGTTTCATTTATAAATTTTGTCTCATTCATATTATCCCCCTGAAATTATTTTTTTAACATATTTTTAAGTTCATATAAAATATTTAAAGCCTCAAGTGGCGTTATATTAAGTGGATCAATTTTTTCTAATCGTTCTTCAGCTTCACTTTTAACGGGAATAAGGTCGTCAATCGGTAGTGCCTCTTGAACTTTCATATCGCGGTGTCTTTCTTTATTTTCATAAACATTTAATATCTCGCTAGCTCTTTTAATTAAAGCTTCTGGTAAATTAGCAAGTCTAGCAACATGAATACCATAACTTTTAGACGCACTTCCTTCTTTTATTTTATGTAGGAAAGTAAGTTCGCCATTTTCTTCATAAGCACTAACATGAATATTATGTAAATGTTTTAACGTGCCTTCTAAATCAGTAAGTTCATGATAATGCGTTGAAAATAAGGTTTTTCCTTTAACAAAATTATGAATATATTCGATAATTGCTTGGGCGAGAGCCATACCGTCAAAAGTCGCAGTTCCTCTTCCAAGTTCGTCAAACAAAAGTAAACTTTTTTCGGTTGCATTTTGAATAGCGTTATTAGCTTCTGTCATTTCGACCATAAAAGTTGATTCACCGCGGACTAAATCGTCAGAAGCCCCTATTCTAGTAAAAATCGCATCAAATATCGGTATTTTAGCCATACTTGCTGGTACATAGCACCCTATTTGTGCCATTATTGCTAGTATAGCCATTTGCCGCATATAAGTAGATTTTCCCGCCATATTTGGCCCTGTTATTAACAAAATATTAGTGTTTTTATCCATGATAATATCATTAGTAACAAACTCACCATCGATAACTTTTTCAACTACTGGATGTCTAGAATCTTTTATATATATTTCATTTTCGGTTAATACTGGTCTAGTGTAATTATTTTCTTCACTTACAGTTGCAAAAGAAGCTAAAACATCAATTTCACTTATAATATGGGCACATTTTTGTAAAACTGGAATATATTTCTTTATTTCTTCTCTAATTTCAGTAAATAAATTATATTCTAAATCGATAATCTTTTCTTCAGCATTTAAAATTAAAGCTTCTTTTTCTTTTAATATTGGACTAATATAACGTTCACAGTTAGTCAACGTTTGTTTTCTTTGATATCCCCACTCTTCTTTAACTTCTTTAATATTTCCTTTAGATATTTCAATATAATATCCAAATACCCGGTTATAAGCAACTTTTAAATTTTTAATCCCAGTTTTTTCTCTTTCTTCCCTTTCAAATCTGGCAACAAAATCTTTACCACCTTTACGAAGGTTTTTCAGTTCGTCTAGTTCACTATTAAAGCCTTCCTTAATTAAATAACCTTCTTTTAAAGTCATTGGTGGATTTTCATATATACTTTTTTCAATTAAACTATATAAATCTTCCAATATTTCTAATTTTTCACTATAATTAAGTTTTTCTAAAATCTCTTTAATATTCGGTAAAACTTTAAGAGAATTTTTAAGTTGTAATAAATCTCTAGCATTCGCACTACCTAAAGCTATTTTCCCACTTAATCTTTCTAAATCATAAACTTCTGTTAATAGTTTTTCTAAATCGCTTTTAAGTAAAAATTCTTCAAGTAAAGTATCTATCATATCATATCTAGCTTCTAATTTATTTTTATCAATTAAAGGATTTAAAATATAAGTTTTAAGGAGTCTTGCGCCCATAGCGGTTTTTGTTTTATCTAAAAGCCAAATTAAAGAATAATTTCTTTGATGCCCTCTGATTGTTTCAACAAGTTCAAGATTTCTTTTAGTATGAACATCCATTCTTAAATAATCTTTATTTTCTCTTATTTGAACTTTTTGCAAATGCTCTAAATGTTTTTTCTGATTACCAGTTATATAAGCCAGTAAATGTTTAACACTTACCTGATAACGAAAATCAAGGCCTTCCATAATATCGTTATATTCTTCCGTTAAATTATCAGTAATAGTTACAGTCAAATGAAACTGATTTTTTAGCATTGTATAAATATTTCGGTCTACTTTACTAGTTATTACAACTTCCTTTACGCCTAAATTAACTATTTCACTGACGACTTTAGCTGGATTATGTTCAGTTAAAGTTACGTACACTTCACCGGTTGTCGCATCGGCATAACTTAAACTATAAGCATGATTAATATCATACACGCTCGCAATAAAATTATATTCGTTAGCTTTAATACTATCACTCATAGTCGTACCAGAAGATACTATTTGAATAATCCCTCTTTTAACAATCCCTTTAACATTTTTAGGATCTTCAAGCTGTTCACAAATACCAATTTTATAACCTTTTTCTGTTAATTTATCGATATAACCACTAGCGGCATGATAAGGTATCCCACACATTGGAATTCGTTCTTCTAACCCTGCCGATTTACCCGTTAAAGTAAGCTCTAGTTCATGACTAACAAGCACCGCATCTTCAAAAAACATTTCATAAAAATCACCAAGCCGAAAAAAGATAATTAAATCTTCATTTTCATTTTTTATTTCTAAATATTGTTTCATCATTGGTGTAACTTTATTTATATCAACATCTTTTCTTTCCATAATATCACCCATTTATTTGTTATTATAACATTTTAAACAGGAAAATGAAACAGTTTACTTTTATTATTATTTTTAGTATAATAGATATTGGTGAAAATATGAAACAGGTTTTAATTAAATTAATTAATTTATATCAAAAAATTCCTGGTCCTTGGCATAATTCTTGTAGGCATATACCTACCTGCTCCGAATATACTAAAGAAGCAATTATGTTATATGGAGCGAAAAAAGGAAGTATTATGGGCTTTAAAAGAATATTAAGATGTACGCCTTGGGGCACTAGTGGTTATGACCCCGTAATTAAGGAGGAAAAATCATGAGAAAATTATTTGTTTTTTTATTTTTAATGGTTATTTGTTTTAGTTTAACTGGTTGTATTAAAAGGGATAGTATGGAAGATATTACGATTTATACAACTAATTATCCAACTGAATACATTACTAATAAATTATATGGCGAATTTTCTACTATTCACAGTATTTATCCTGATGGAGTTGATATTTCTAGTTACAAATTAACCAGTAAACAGATTAGCGATTACAGTCAAAGTGATCTTTATATTTTTAACGGTTTATCTAATGAAAAAAGTTATGTTAATAAAATGCGAGAAAAAAATGAAAATTTAAAAATTATTGACACGACTTTAGCTATGGAATACACTAATGGACCTGAAGAACTTTGGCTTGACCCTTCTAATTTTCTAATGATGGCTCAAAATATTAAAACTGGTTTTAGTGAATATACAGATAGTTATTA
>CALVVT010000037.1 GCA_944363935.1 uncultured Bacilli bacterium | reverse complement strand
ATAAAGTAAAGGTTATATACTTATTTTCTTTATAATAAGTATTTATTTTTTCTATTCTCGCATCTACACTTCCTCTATTTTCTATAGTTACTGTATATAATGCATAATCTCCCGGTCTTTTTAAACCTGTACTAAATGAGGCATATAATCCATTAGTATTATCATAACTTGGTTCTTCAATATCTTCTGCTCCATGTAACTCACTTTCAATATTAGTTATTCTAACATCCCAGGTACTGGTTATATTACTTGTTCCTGTTATATTGAGTTTACTAGAAAATGCCGCATAGCCTATCCCCATTAATACTAATAGACAGCATAGCCCTAGTATAATTAAATTATTTTTTTTAGTTCGTTTGCTTTGCATACATATCACCCTTATTTTAATTATATACACCATTTTGGTGTATGTCAACACTAATTTACACCATTTTGGTATATTTAATTAGGTGATATTATGATAGGAAACACTTTAAAATATATGCGAAAAAAGAAAGCGTTGAAACAAGATACATTAGCTAAACTAGTCGGCATCAGCCAGCAAAATTTATCTAGATATGAAAAAGAACAAAGGATTATTTCCTTTGAACTAATAGAAAAAATTGCCAATACATGTGGATATAAAATATATTTTATAAGTAACAATGAAAAATTTGAGTCTAAAGATTTAATTAGAAAAGACATTTAAAAAGGAGATGTTTTACCATCCCCATCTTTGGACACTGTATTTAACATTTGACCCTGTAGCTTTAAAAACTTCGGGGTCATTTTCACTAATAAAGGCTAAATCCATTAAAACATTGCCATTAGCTGAAGCATTTCGCATAGCTCCTCCAGTATCTAGAACAATAGCATTAAATGTTCCTAAATTAGCATGAGTTACTTTAATAATAGTTCCGCAAGGAAACTTATCTAAAGCAGCAGCTAAAATACGAACATTACCATATTCTGCATCGTCGTAGGTTTCGCCATGTTGGGTTAAGCTAAAACTTGACCCTTCTCTGGTACGACAAGATAAAGTTCCAGTACTAGAACATCCAGCACAATCTGCTCCATAACCAGTCATTTTTCCAACATACTCTCCAGGGGCTCCTGTTCCTACTTCAACAATTTCGGAAATAGGTTCTTTAAGTACATCTAACTGATTATCTTCATTAGTATAAGCAAGCCCTGATTTTCCTTCCTGTTTGGTAATAGTTACACTACTAGGAAGTTTATCATTATATATTCTTTTAGTTTCATAATTAACTTCAGTAACTTCAACTACCGAATTTTTTGTTTGGTCGATATTCTCGACTTCATATTTCTCTTCTGAAATTATCAGCCCCGAATTCATTAAGCTAGAAATACCTGCACAAATGAGAGTTAACCATTTGCCGGTAAGTCCCAGCAGATATGTATTCATTTTTTCACCTCATATTTCAAAATTGAAACCGGTTTCTAGTATAACATATTTAGATAGGCAAGTCAAATAAGCGTTTAGCGTTATTATTAGTTGTTTTTATTACTTCGTTAAAATTGATATTTTTTAATTCACTTATTTTCATAGCAACATACTTAACATTAGCAGGCTCATTTTTCTTACCTCTAAATGGTTCAGGAGTTAAATATGGACTATCAGTTTCTAAAACAAAGTATTTAATATCTAATGTTTTAACGACTTCTTTTAATTTTTTTTCATTTTTAAAAGTTAAAACACCTCCTATACCTAAAGACATATTTAATTCTATTAATTTTTTAGCCTCGTCTATATTGCCACTATAGCAGTGCATTACTCCTTTTAATTCCTTATTTTTTACTTCCTTTAATATATTATATGCATCTTCTAAAGCTTCGCGGCAATGAATTACTAAAGTTTTTTTATAAAAATTAGCTAACTTAATCTGTTTAATAAATAATTCTTGCTGTTTATCCTTATTTTCTTTAGTATAATGGTAATCAAGACCTATTTCACCTATTCCTACTACTTTTGGATGTTTTAAATGTTTTTCTAAATATTCTAAATCTTTATCAGTATAATTATCAGCTTCTTCCGGGTGCAGACCTATTGTAACAAAAATATTGGGATGTTTTTCTGCTAGAGTAAGTGCTTCTTTTATTTCTTTAATATTAACCGCACTTACAATCATGATTCCCTTCATATTATTAATTATTTCCTCTAAATTTTCATATATTTCTTTACTCAAATGACAATGTGTATCAACCATAAAACCCTCCTTATAAAAATATCTTTATTTAAAAGCATTATTTAGCTGTAAATAAAGATATTTTAGCAAACAAAATATAAGTGTTAGAACATAAAACAAATCTAAATAATTAAAATTTATAATTACATTGATTGTTAAAATAACAATACATACGGCAAAAAACGATACAAACACAGCAAACTCTTTTTTGTTTGTAATCATAATTAGCCCCTCTCTAGCACAATCTTAATATATCATATTTACTAAAGATAAAGCAATATATTTTAATCGACAATATCCTACATTTTACATATATGGACAAAAAAAGTTTTATTTTTCGATTCGCGCAAATAAAACTTCTGGTTTATTTAAAATAATTCCTGGGTCCATGCCTTTAAAATCACCTAAACTATCAATACTTTTATTTTCTGTATTTAATTCTTTAAATATTTTATTAGCTGTTTCTGGTAAAAAGGCTTGTAAAAGAACCGTACCACATCTAATTGCTTCTAATAAATTATATAATACTGTTTTTAATCTTTCTTTTTTTGTTTCGTCTTTAGCTAAAACCCATGGCATTGTTTCGTCAATATATTTATTACAACGACGATAAAGAATAAAAATTTCGTCTAGTGCATCGGCTATTTTAAAATCATTCATTTTATTTTCTACTTTTTCTGATAAATGTTTAGCCATTTCAATTAACTCTTTATCTACTATTTCAAATTCTTTAGGGGCAAATACTTCACCATTAAAGTATTTATGAACCATATTTATTGTTCGGTTAACTAAATTACCTAGAGTGTTAGCTAAATCAGCATTATATCTTTCAGTTATAAGTTCATTACTAATATTTCCATCATGACTATAAGGTATTTCATGAAGCAAATAATATCTTATGGCATCAGTTCCATATTCATTAACTAAATCGTCAGCGTATAAAACATTACCTTTAGATTTACTCATTTTATCACTATCAGCCGCTAACACCCATGGATGTCCAAAAATGGTTTTTGGCATTTCTAAATCTAAAGCTTTTAAAATAACAGGCCAATAAATTGTATGAAATCTTAAAATATCTTTACCAATAATATGAACATCAGCTGGCCAATAACGTTTAAATTCTTCACTACTACCTAAAGGGTTATAACCAATAAAAGTTATATAATTAACAAGAGCATCAAGCCAAACATATATAACATGTTTTTGATTATGAGGAACTTTTACTCCCCAATCAAAAGATGTTCGCGAAATGCATAAATCTTCAACCCCAGGTTTAATAAAATTATTCATAATTTCATTTTTACGGCCTTCAGGTAAAATAAAATCACTATGATTTTCAATATATTCTTCTAACCATTTATTATATTTACTTAACTTTAAGAAATAAGCTTCTTCTTCAACAAGTGATACCTCTCTTCCGCAATCTGGACATTTACCATCAACTAGTTCTTTTTCCGTGAAAAAAGATTCACAAGGTGTGCAGTAAAGTCCTTTATAAGTTCCCTTATAAATATCTCCTTGTTTATATAATTTTTCAAATATTTGACCAACAATTTCTTTATGATTAGGATTAGTTGTTCTAACAAATTTATCATAACTAATATTAAGTAAATCGTCTATTCTTCGAACTTCAAGTGATATATTATCCACATACTCTTGTGGACTAACATTATTTTCTAATGCTTTATTTTGAACTTTTTGACCATGTTCGTCAGTTCCAGTTGTAAAAATAACATCATACCCCATTAATCTTTTATATCTAGCAATTGCATCGGTTAAAACTCCTTCATAACTATTTCCAACATGAGGTTTACTCGATGCATAAAATATCGATGTTGTTATATAAAATTTTGGTTTCACTGTATCACTCCTCGTATAATATGTTTTAAATTGTAAATGTTAAATCACCTAAAGCTATGGCCATATATCCAATAGCAAATATAGCACCGGCCGCAAAACCAGCTAATAAGGTAAATAGAAAACCACGCGCAAAACCACTTTGATTCATTCGGTTAGCAGCTCTATTAGCTCTATTTATCATTCCTAAATTTTTTTGTTTAGCTTTTTCTGGAGTCATTTCATTAGAATTATAAATTGCCGATTGCTCGTCTAAATCTATTTCCTGAAATTTATCCCGCATATCACGTAAGTCTTCTATATTAACAGACTTATTTAAAAGATCGTCAACTATTTCTGCAGTACTTTTTTCTTCCGGCATTAATGTTGGCATTGGTGATGGTTCTGGTATATCTAATGGTTTTTCTATTTCAGTTTCCTCTGGCATTAACGTTGATTCAGGTTCTTTATTTAAGATATTTGCCATATCAAATGGATTACTTTTAGTCATATCAATAGCTTCTTTTAAAGAACTAAATTTATCACTTCCCATATTTAGTTCTAGTATTTCTCCAGAATCTTGTTCTTTTCCATTTGGATAATTACTAATATTTTGGTCACCAAAATTTAAAGCTTCTTTTTTAAATTCTTCATTATTCATTTATTCCATCTCCTTTTTCTTCTTTAATTATTTCAATATTTGGAAATATTAATTTACTTATCTTTTCTAATAAATTTTCTGGTAAAGGAGCTCCACTAGCGTTTTTATGACCTCCGCCACCTAGGGAACCTGCGATAACGCTTAAATCTACTTTATCTTTACCACGAAAACTTATACTTTTAGAAATATTTATAATTACAGCATAATCTAAATCAGGATATTTTTCACAAATAATATTACCTAATTGTGAACGATATTTTTCAGCATATACTAATCCTACTTTATAATTATCTATTTTAACTATAAACATTTCTTTTAATTTTTGCTCTAAATAATTATTTAATTTATCTTGTTCTAATTTTATTAAGTATTTTTCTTTTTCACCATAAATAAATTTATCATTTTCTTTTAAATATTTTGTAAAATAATTAATATAATTTTCTCTACCTAAAATAGAAAATAATAAATCTAAATTTTTAGTTTTTTCGTCTTCTTTAGTTTTAAAATCATAAGTATCTATTATTCTAACTTCATTAACAAAGTCCTTGGTTACTTTTTTGTGAAGAATTTCATTATCAGAAATAGTAAGTAAATACCTATAATAAATACTAGTTCCACTTTCTTTTTGATTATTTTCTTCGTCAATAACGGTAATAAAATCATATTTATTTAAATCTAACTTACTTTTATGATGGTCAAATATTTTTATTTTGTTTTTGACCTCTTCATTATCATTAATTTTTTTCGCCATTTCTTCCGAAACGTTTAAATCAACAATATGTATTTCGTCATATTTAATAATATTTTCTGACAATTTTTTATCGACTTCACTAGGTTCAAGTAATAATATATCAAGTTTTTCAAAAACTAAATTAGCTAAAATTACTGGCGTTATTCCATCTTCGTCAGCAATATGAGATATTAATAATCTTTTCATATCTCACATCCTTTCTTATTTTTTTTAAATAGTAAAAGTATATTTACCAATATTAATAAAAATATAAGCTGTAGTTACTATAGTACCAAGCGCAAAACCGGCTAATAGAGTAAAGATTAAAGTATTGGCAAAACCAAAGTTATTAGGTTTAATTTTAGTAAATACTTTCGGTTTTTCTTTTACTCTCTCTTCAGGTGTATTTACTTTTGATTGATGGTGTACGATGCCTTCTAAAGCTTTTTTTTGTTCGGTTAATCTATCTATTTCTTCTTTTCTCGCTTTATCTACTTTTGGTTCATTATCTCTATTTTTATGATTTCTAATAAGATTATTTTTAAAATCCTCAATTTCACTAACTATAGCTGTAATATCTCTAGCATCATTTTCATACTTTTGATACATTTTATCTACTTCAGTAAAAGCAATTATTCCTGGATACTGTTTATTTAAACTTATAGCTAAATTATCAAGATAAGCCTTTAAATATTTTTGTTTTTCTGTCATAAGTCACCACCTAATTAGTACTACCAAAACCACCTTGTCTAGAATTATTTATTTCTTCTTCATTATTAACTATTAAATAATTAATAAAAATCCCTTGAACAATTTTATCGCCTTTTTTAAAATGTTTAATTTCAGTACCTTCATTTTTAATAACGATAAAAATATGACCTTCATTATCTTCATTGTTATAATAATCACTATCTATTATACCAACTTGATTACAAAGACGCAAATTATATTTAACTCCTAAACTACTTCTAATAACTAAAAATAAAATTTCATTACTTTCCATATTAGCTTTAATACCTGTTGGTATTTTCTTTGTTTCATTAGGATTTATTACAAAATCTTCTATTACTCTAAAATCATATCCAGCACTATTATTTGTACTTCTTTTTGGTAACTCATAATTTAAATATTCTTTTTCCGAAATATTTAAATGTTTTTGTAATTCTTTTAAAGATACTTTTTCAAAATAACGCATTTTATCACCATTCCTAAAAAAGACTTATAAAAGGACGCCTTACGTGCAAAATACCTCATTATAAGTCTTTATATCACTTAACGCGTGATTCGTTTTAACTAATACATATTATTAATCACATTATAGCATATTTTCTTTTTATTCTTCAATATGTTTAGCTAAAAAATTAGAAATAATTTTAACTACTGATAAACTACTTTCTTCTATTTTATTATCACTTAAAATAACAATTAAACCTAAAGCATCTCCACTCGCTATTATCGGACATATTAAATAAGCTCCATGAAAATTAAAATCATTAGTTAAATTTATATGGCCATTATTATTTAAAATTGTTTTTCTTTCACTTATTTTTTTTAGTAAATCATTACTTATCTGCTTATCTAATAAATCTTTTTTATATTTCCCACTTCCGGCCACAAAAAGATCATTACTAGTGACAAAAGCACTTTCGTTTTTAGTAGTTAAAGTTTCAGTTATAGTTTTCGAAATTTCTTTTAACCGGTCTATATGAGAAAATTTGCGCAGAACTATACTATCATTTTCGTCCATAAATATTTCTAAATTATCCCCATTTTGAATTCTTAAAGTTTTTCTTATTTCTTTTGGTATAACAATCCGTCCTAGATTATCAATTCTTCTGACAACACCTGACATTTTCATTTTCACCCTTCTTTCTAAAAATTATTGTGTGATAAAAATATTTATTTATACTTTTAGCTTTAAAATATTTAAAATTTATTGTATAATATTGGTACTTAAGGAGGAAAATTATGGATAATATTTTAATTTTTGGACATCAGAAACCAGATACTGATAGTGTAACTTCAGCAGTAGTTTTATCTTATTTAAAAAATAAATTAGGAGAAAATACTGAACCTAGAATACTTGGAGATATTAACAACGAAACAAAATTCGTTCTCGAACATTTTGGGTTTGAAGTTCCTAAATATTTAAATGATGTACGTTTACAAATAAAAGATGTTGATTATATTAAAGATTGCTTTTTAAATGAAAATGATTCTATTTTTAAAGGTTATAATTACATGAATGAAACTAAAGTTGGAACTATTCCTATTATTGATAAAAATCATAAATATTTAGGGGCGGTTTCAATGAAAGATGTCGCTAGTAATTTAATCAATAACAATTTAGGTAAATTAAATACTTCATATGATAATTTACTAGAAGCTTTAGAAGGTAAAGAAATATTACGTTTTGACAAAGAAATTAAAGGTAATATTATATCACCTTCTTACCGAAGCACAACTTTTAAAGAACAAATAAAAATCGATAAAGAAAGTGTTTTAATTGTTGGAGACCGTCATAGTATTATTGAATATGCCGTTAATAATATGGCTTCAATTATCATTTTAACTAATGGTGTGGAAATGAAAAAAGAACATCTAGAAATAGCTAAAAAAAATAAAGTAGATGTTATTAGTACCAAATACGATGGATTAAAAACCGCCAATTTAGTTGTTTTAAGTAATTATCTTAAAGATAATTTAAAGAAAAAAGATATTATTTATATTAATGAAAATGATTCTTTAACTGAAGTTTTAGATTTAGCTAATAAAAAGAAATATAGTAATTATCCTGTTATTGACAATAATGGAACTTGTTTAGGAGTTTTTAAAGTAAGTATGGCAGAAAACAAACATCCTAAAAAAGTAATTTTAGTCGACCATAATGAAAAGGAACAAAGTGTTGTTGGATTAGACGAAGCAGAAATAATTGAAATTGTTGACCATCATAAAATTGGAAATATTGGAACAAGTATGCCAATTAATTTTAGAAATATGCCACTAGGTTGTACTGAAACTATTCTTTATTTAATGTTTAAAGAACATAATGTTGAAATTCCAAAGAATATTGCCGGTTTAATGGCTTCTGGTATTATTTCTGACACTCTTTTACTAACTTCACCTACGACAACTGAAACTGATAAAAATGTCTTAAAAGAACTTGCGAAAATTGCAAAAATTGATTATGAAAAATATGGTATGGAAATGTTTAAAGCTGGTTCTTCAATTGAAGGTAAATCAGTTAATGAAATTATCCATGGCGATTTTAAAAACTTTACAGTAGATAATCAAAAAGTTGGTATTGGTCAAGTATCAACTATGAGTACTGAAGATATTATGAATAAAAAAGAAGAATTTATTAATGAACTTAATGAAATAGCTAAAAATGAAAGTTATACTGCTATAGCATTATTCGTAACTGATATTTTAAAAAATGGTTCTTATATTTTATTTAATGAAAAAGCTAAAGATATTTTTGCTGGTTCATTTAATACACCTAATATTGAAGAAGCTTATTTCTTTGAAGGAATGGTTTCTAGAAAAAAACAAATTGTTCCAAAACTTATGAATTATATGGATAATAATTAATTTATAAATTAATATTTTACAATTACATTTATTAAAGATACCTATTAGGTATCTTTTTTTATGTTGTTAAATATTTTTTAAACATAATATTCCTTAATTTTTCAAGGTTTTTCTAGAATTTATTCACTATTGTAAGTACATATGTTTTAAAGAACATATGTACTAGCCCGCCCACCACCCTAGTCGATTAAAAAACTAGTGCTTTCACACTAGTTATACCTTCCTAAACCTTTCCAAAACCTTCGGTTTTGCGAACTGTCTGTACTTTGTTATCATACCCCCAATGTATATGGGCTTGAACTTGTTCCTTCTCCTCCCGTTAATTGGATATTTGAGTTCAAAGTCAGAACTGGGCGGACGCCGTACGAGGTGCCAGCGCCGTTGCTGTAGAAGTCGCCACTACTGCTCACATACCACACACTGGTCGAGTAGCTGCCAGAAGCCGGCGACAAGGTCCACCATATGTCACTATTGAACATCCAATTGCTATTTTTACATGGTGCACTACTTTGATATCCTTGATATACACTTGTACAACTACTATTTGTACTTGTTCTGACATATTCCGTCGCATCGATTAAGCCGACTTTCCCTTTCCACTTCGCTGCTTTTACTTGGCTTACATCTGTACTTGTTGTTTGTCCTGACTGATTTTTTAATACTCCTACTTTATATACTGCATCACTCTTTATCATACTTCTTGCGGTTGCATTTAATCCATTATAATACGTTGTATTTAAATATGTATTTAAATCTGCCTCTTCACTTGGTAACGCATATTTCGTTCCATTTACCTCTCTCGCCAACTCTGTTATTGGGCTTAAATCTGTATCATACAATGTACTACTACTTCCCCAGATATTACAATAACTATAATTACAATATCCTCCTGTTGTTCTTGTATTATCATATATTCTATCTGATAATACTGCATTTCGCATTATTTTGATTGTATTATCTGCGGTATTAACACTAATAATCCTCCATTGTTCTCCATTAAAGGTAACATAGTTATTTGGATTACTTCCACGATACATATAAACATTTTCTTCATATGAGTCTTTATATAAGCCATCTCCACTTGAAACTATTTCTAATTTTTGACCTTTGAAATCCATATATATAGGAATTGATACTACAAGTGTTGCACTCTCACTATTTATTCCGTCACTTACTCTAGCTACTAAAGTTCCACTTTCAGTAAACTCTACTTTTTGACTTTGGGTTGCGGTAGTCCACTCTCCACTATCTTTTTTATACTCATATGTTAGTCCTTCTCCTTCTGGATATGTAATAGTTACTGTTTTTGGTTTCTCTCCACTTTCACTAAACGTTGGTTTATTTAATACACTTGTTGTTACTTGTTTCTCTTCACTTTCACTTGTTAATCCTTCACTATTTGTTACTCTTACTTTTAT
>CALVVT010000036.1 GCA_944363935.1 uncultured Bacilli bacterium | reverse complement strand
ATTCGGGAACTACCGTATCCTTTTCAAACATAATTTTACCCAATATCTCCGGCTTTGTCAATATTTAAGAAAAAACAAGATACAATTTTTTTGGGTGAAGACTTATGCTTATAACTTTTAAAAGAATTTATGATTTACGAGTTGATAACGACTTGACGCAAAAAGATATGGCTAAAATTCTAAATACAACAAGAGATAACTATGCCCAGTGGGAAAGAGGTTTTTGTAATTTTCCTTTAGAAAAAATAAATATATTTGCTAATTACTTTAATGTTAGTCTTGATTACTTAACTGGCCTTTCAAATAATAAAAAAACTGAAAATTATCAAGCCCCTAATTTTAATGACATTCCTTCAAAAATTAAAGACATTAGAAAAAAATATAAATATACACAAGAAAAAATATCTGAAATTATAAAAATAAAGCAAAGAACCTATTCTGGATATGAAACTGGCCGTAGTCAAACCCATTATATGTTTTATACTTACTTGCTAGAACATATAACATTTCTTTAGATTATTTAATAGGTAGAAGTGAAAATAAAATAAGAAAGGAAAATAACTATGGATTTAGAAAAAGATAAATATATTATAGTAGAATTAATTCCCACTCATTCAAAAGCTGATAAAGGTATTATTGTTCAAATATCAGCTTTAAAATTAAATGGTTTAAAATTAATAGATAGATTTGATTACCGCGTAAATGATAATTTAATAGAAAATAATGGTTTAAAAGAAATGATTTCTTACGATAAAAATTCTTTTATATATACTGATAATCCTTTAGAGATTTTAGCTAAATTTAAACTTTGGGTAGAAGATTATCCTTTATTACTAACTGAAAACACTTATACTTTAGATTATTTAAAAAATTTAGATAATAAAAAAGAGCTAATATATCCATATTTAAATATGACTCACTCTTATAATGTTTTTAATGAAATTATCGATAAATATAAACTAAAACCTTCTAATCATTTAGTAGATTTATTATATGAAGCAGTTATTTATGAAAGTAATAAATAACTTTAGATATATATTTATTATTACCATAAAATTAAAAAATCTAGTCATAAAGACTAGACCAAGTGAGGCGGCGTACTTAATATTACGCTTAAACTTTCGTTCGACACTCACTTGTAGACCTGACAGAGTAACTACTCCCGGTACAAACAATATATCATAAAAATATATTATTTGTCAAATTTATTATATGAAAAAAATAAAAAAATATGTAAAATTTAACAAATATAACAATTTATTAAAGCTTAATAAACTTTATTAAATAAAAAATAGTTCCCTACTCGGCTAAAAGTTAGGACTGTCAAATTCACACACAATTAGAAATACCAATTAAGACACTCAAGTTATAAGGTAACTGAAAAGCATTATGCTAAATTATACGAAAGCAATAAAATAGATTGTGCAAAAGCTATGAATAATACTCTCTAAAATCAATTAGGGAGTTTTTTTACTTTAAGGCATAAGAAAACCCTTGAAAAATCAAGGGCGAATAACAAAAGTGGCGTCCCCTAAAGGATTCGAACCTTTGACCCACGCCTTAGAAGGGCGTTGCTCTATCCAGCTGAGCTAAGGAGACATCCTGTGTCAAGCACAAGATAATTATACTACATTTACGCTAATTATTCAATAGTTTTTGAAACACTTTTATAAATTTCTTTATCACCTGCATAAAGAACTACTTCGTCAATGTCATAATTATCGTAAGCAGAAAGGCAAATAGTATATATAACCTCTTCTAAAACCTCTTCAGTATTAATATCGTCAAATATCGAAGAATTAAATTCTAAATTTAAAGTATTGTCAGTTAAATTACTTGAAACTAACTTAACATCTTCATTTAAAAAACTCATTAAATTACTATTATAATTAAATCCTGTTGTAAGTTCGTCGATAACAATAGTAATTTTATCTCTTGTATCATTTAAATATTTAGTAACTGGTACATAATAATAATTATCATTTATTTGATTAATATAATAAACTGTAACATCAGTTATATCTTTAGTACTAGTTAAACTAAATTCTTTATTAATCCCAAAACTTCTATTTAAAGTACTTGGTAAATTTATTTTTGTTTTCGGTAATTTTGATAAAATTTCACCATTTACATAAATAATAACATTATCAACGCCATCAATTGAAGTCAAACTATAAACAATAGCTTCAATCATTTTTTCTTCTAATTTTTCGTCTATTTCTAATATATCACTAGAAAAATCCACTTTTATTAACCCGTTATTGTAAGACAAACTTAATATTTCTGTATTAGGTGGGATAATAGGACTAAAACCATTTGGAACGTTATCTGATTGACCAATAATTAAAACATTTAATAATTCTCTAGCTTTATCGGTAATAGTTTCAGAAGAAGTTGCTACACTAGCTTCAGCAACATAACTATTTTTATCAAGTAAAAAAACAGGACTATAAGTATTAGTATTATCTACATATTCTAAATCTTCAGTATAATGTACATCTTCATTAACTGAAGGTACTAAATAAATTAATAAACATGTAAATAATGCAACTGAAGTTAAAGTGATTTTCCGAATAGAGATTTTTTTTAACATAATCTTCACCTAAATAATTATATGAAAAAAAAGGCTATATATAACCTTTTATAAAGAAAGTTCTCCAAGTTTTAAGAGTTCTACTACCGCCCCAGTTCGGCCTTTAACACCAAGCTTTTGCATCGCATTAGAAATATGATTTCTTACTGTTTTTTCACTTATTCCTAATTTAATAGCAATATCACTAGTAGTATCATTTTTTATTAATAGTTCAAAAACTTCGCGCTCTCTTTTGGTTAAAATACCTCTTGTCATAAATTCCTCACTTCCTAATGGGTGGCTTATATTTACTCATATTATCTTATGACAAATTATGTATTTAGTGAAAAAAAACGCCTAAAAAAAATAGATTTCTCTATTTTTGAAATTTAACAGATATATTCATACTAATATCAAAATCACTTTGAACAAGTCTCATTATTTTATTAGCTAAAGCTTTATCATGTTTTTTACTATCGACAACCACAGAAATATTTGTACCATCTATTTTAACAAAGCTTTTTAATGCAAATTCTTTTTCAATTTTCTTTTCTATTGCATCTTCAGTTCCTCTATTTTGATTAAGAGTTTGCATTTTATTAAAAGCTTCATTTTTTTCTTCAGTACTAGACTTACTATCAGTCATTACTGTTTTTAATTCTTCCATTTCCTTAAGCATATCTTCTTCGGCCTCAACCCGAAGGGCAACTAACTCGGCACTTTCACCTTCAACAGTAGAAACTGTTTCCGTACTTTCTTCTTTTTCTTTTGTTATATTATTGGTTGTAAGAAGTAGTTCACTTGGCATTGTTATATAATAAACACTTAAAACTAAAATTAAACTAAATAAAGTTAAAAACCAAAGACTTCTTTTATTAATCATTATTATCCCTCCTAGTACATTTCTAATTAATTATACTAAAAGAAAAATAAATTATGACTAATTTTTGGTATTTTCTTCTAACGTTACTTTATTATTTTCAATATTAGCTGTAAATTCTTTACCGATAATCTTACCACTTACACTGCCATCTTTAACATCTAAAGTAGCAGCTTCAGCAATTACTAACTCACCAGTATAATCGACTGAAGAGTCTTCATTATTATCACACTTGTCACAAACTAGCGTATCTCCATTAAAAATATATCTTTTTTTTTCCATTCTTCCATGTTCACTGTAATCAATTTTAATAACGTTAACTAATTCTTTAACACTAGCTTCAAAGGTATCTTCTCTTGCATCTTTTAAAACTCCAGTTATTATTGGCGCTGTTACTAGGGCAAGAATTCCTAAAATAACAAATACTGATAATAATTCCATTAATGTAAATCCATTTCTTTTCATATCTTCACCTACCATATAGATTATATCATAATCCCAAAAGAAAACCAAGAATTAATCTCTTGGTCTCATTAATGGAAACATAACAACATCTTTAATATTATCCATATTAGTTAAAAGCTGAACTAACCGGTCAATTCCAATTCCCCAGCCACTAATTGGTGGCATACCTACTTCCATAGCTTCAATATAATCAGTATCCATAACCATTGCTTCTTCATCACCAGCTTGTTTAAGTTTAGCTTGGTTTTCCAGTCTTCTTTCTTGCTCCATTGGATCAACGAGCTCCGAATAAGCATTAATAATTTCAGCTCCATTAATAACTAACTGAAAACGATCAGTTTTATTAGGATTATCGTCATTAGCTCTAGCTAAAGGTGATAAATCAGTAGGATGTTCAGTTAAGAAAATTGGACCAACAACATTAGGGCGTGCTACTTTTTTATAAAGTTGATCAACTAAATTACCATAACCTAAATTTTCAAGTGGTACTTCACTATCAATTTCTATTTTTTCTTCTTTTATTTTAGCAAGTAAACTTTCTTTAGTATTATAAATATCAATATCAATTGGTGAATATTTTAAAATTAAATCTCTAAATGAAATACTTTCCCATTTACCTGATAAATCAACTTCTTTACCGGCAATTGTAATATTTAAAGTTCCAAATAACTCTTCAATAACGCTTTGGAGCATTTCTCTTAAAAAATCCATATTGTCTTTATAATTTAAATAAGCTCCATACCCTTCTAGCATTGTAAAATCTTGAAGATGTGAAGAATCGATTCCTTCATTTCTAAAACATCTAGCAAATTCAAAAACTTTAGTAAAACCACCAACAATAGCTCTTTTTAAATAAGTTTCTGGTGCGATTCTTAAATACAAATCAATATCTAAAGCATTATGATGGGTTACAAAAGGTTTAGCTAACGCTCCTGATGCTTTATTATTTAAAATTGGCGTTTCAATTTCAATATAGCCTTTGCTATCCAAATAATTTCTAATTAATCTAATTAATTTAGACCGAAGTAAAAAACGCATCCGTGATTCTTCATTCATAATTAAATCAACAGGTCTATTACGATATACTTCTTCAATATCTGTAAGGCCATGGAATTTTTCAGGTAATGGTTTTAAAGCTTTACCTAAAAAAGTAAAATCGTCTGCTCTAACAGTTTTTTCACCAGTATGCGTTGTAAAGACTTCACCAGTTACTCCTAAAAAATCACCAACATCGATTAATTCTTTAAACTTTTGATATTTTTCTTCGCCAACTAAATCAATTTTAATCGATACTTGCATTCTGCCTTCAATATCAGCAAGGGTTAAAAATGAAAGTTTTCCCATCTTCCGCATTAAAACAATTCTACCAGCAATTCTTACATTATTTGTGCCATCTTCTAATATTCTCGCATCTTTTAAATCATGGGTTATTTCAAATCTTTCAGGATAAGGATTCCATATTTTTCTTATTTCTTCTACTTTATCTCTTCTAACTAATTCTTGTTCTGTAAATTCTCTCATAATTTCGCCTCCAAAATACTTATATAATTATACCATTTTTATAAGGAAATGCAAAGTTTTTAACATTTTTCATGTAATTTTCAAGAAAAACTGTTATAATATAGATAGATTGGAGGGATATTATGAAATGTCCAGTATGTAAAGATGTAACTCTTTTAATGAGTGAAAAACAAGGGGTAGAAATCGATTACTGCCCAGAATGTCGGGGTATTTGGCTTGACCGCGGTGAACTTGAAAAACTATTAGAAAGAGAACAAAGCTATAATCACCAACATTATGAAGAACATAAACATCATGATTA
Source organism: uncultured Bacilli bacterium (assembly GCA_944363935.1). GTDB lineage: Bacteria > Bacillota_I > Bacilli_A > RF39 > UBA660 > Coprosoma. The sequence goes on along the minus strand of CALVVT010000036.1, from coordinate 15,003 downwards.
TGAAAAAGAATATCATGACCACAAACATCATGATTATGATAAAAAACATTATGAAGACTATCACAAACACCACAAGAAAAAGAAAAAAGAAGGTTTCATGGGCGAAATATTTGATATATTTGGCGATTAACTCTCTTGTATGAAAAAACACCTAAATAAATGGTGTTTTTAATTTAAATTTATTTTTTATTTATAATAGTATCTTTAATTAAAGTTAAAAATTCTTCTTTAGTTACAGTAACTGTATCTGTAGTTCCGTATTTCCGGTAACTTACTAAATTTTCGTTTTTTTCCTTATCACCTAATATCAAAGCAAAAGGAATTTTATGAGTTACACTTTCCCGCATTTTATAGCCAAGTTTTTCTTCTCTATCGTCAAGTTTGACCCTAATATTATTATCTTTAAGTAAATTGTAAATATCAGTACCATATTCTAAATGATATTCATTATTTACTGGAATTATATTAACCTGAATTGGTGCGAGCCATGTTGGGAATGCACCTTTAGTTTCTTCAATTAAATAAGCCATAAATCTATCAAATGTTCCTAATATTGCTCTATGAATAACTACTGGTCTTACTTTTTCCCCATTTTGATCGACATAAGTTAAATCAAACCGTTCTGGAAGCAAGAAATCTAACTGACAAGTCGAAAGAGTTACATCATGACCTATTGCCGATTTTATTTGAACATCTAATTTTGGACCATAAAAAGCAGCTTCACCTTTTGCTTCATAATAATCTAAATTAAGCTCGTCTAACACTTTACGAAGTTCACTTTCGGCTTTATCCCACATTTTATCGTCGTCAAAATATTTTTCTTTATCTTCTTTATCGCGAAGAGAAAGTCTAAACGAATAATTAGTAATATTAAAGTCTTTATAAACACTTAAAATTAAATTTACAACTTTAGCTACTTCGTCTTTAATCTGATCAGGTCTAACAAATAAATGGGCATCGTTTTGACACATTTGTCTTACTCTTTCAAGCCCACAAACCGCTCCACTTGCTTCATAACGAAAATCAGGCGCGAGTTCGCCAATTCTAATTGGTAAATCCCGATAAGAATGGATATTATGTCTATAAATAAGCATATGATGCGGACAGTTCATTGGTCTTAAAACAAGTTCTTCATTATCCATTTTCATAATTGGAAACATATCGTCTTTATAGTGATCCCAGTGACCACTTATTTTATAAAGTTCAGTACTTCCTAAACTAGGGGTATAAACATGGTGATAACCTTCTTTAATTTCTTTATTTCGAATATAATTTTCAAGTTCACATCTAACTACAGCCCCATTAGGAAGCCACATTGGAAGGCCGGCTCCAACTAATTTATCAGTCGTAAATAGTTCTAATTCTTTACCAAGTTTTCGGTGATCTCTTTCTTTAGCTTCTTCTAATAATTTTAAATGTTCTTCTAACTCTTCACTAGTTGGATAACATATACCATATACTCTTTGTAATACTTTATTGTTAGCGTCCCCCTTATAGTAAGCTCCGCTTACTTTTAAAAGTTTAAAGTGCTTTAATTCCTTTGTACTTTTAACATGAGGGCCTTTACATAAATCAGTAAAATCGTCTTGTTTATAAGCCGTAATATGTTCTCCTTCAGGCATTTCATTAATTAAATCAATTTTATAAGGATCTTCTTTAAACATAGTTAAAGCTTCGTCTTTTGTCAGTTCTATTTTCTTTATTAATTTATCGCTTTTAACAATTTTTTTCATTTCTTTAGTAATAGCATCTAAATCTTCAGTATTTATTACTTTATCACCTAAATCAATATCATAGTAAAAGCCTTCACTAATAACTGGACCTACCCAAAATTTAGCTTCTGGATATAAATGTTTAACTGCATGAGCCAGTAAATGAGCACAACTATGATTTAAAATACTTAATTTTTCATTTTGTTTAATATCTATCATTATAAATTCCTCCTCTTTTGTTTTACTTTTGGTAAATTAAAAGTTCCTACTGAACTAATATCAGCTTCTTCAATCGTTAAATTATTTTCAATTAAATCAACTATTTCTTCATAAAGTTCAGCTTCGTCATAATCGTTATTTAAAGTTTCTGATAAAACTTCAAGTTCTCTTTTTTTACTAGGGTTTACATAAGGAGCTTCATTGTTAAAAACATCTCTAACAGTAATAAAATCACCATTACCTTGATGGTTATTTTCACTAGCTACTTCAAAAGGAACTGTAATTAACCGAACGTTATAAAGTTTTTGACAAACTATCTTTAATTCCTGATGTGATAACATAGCTAAAGCTCTAATAACATCTTCATTATTTAAATTACAATGTTCTCTTAAAAACTTTTCCATCGAAATTGAACTAGCTTTACCTTTTTTCTTATACTTTTTTGTTTGCCTTTTATTAAAGCAATCTAAATATTTTTCTTTTTTCATACTTCCTCCCAAAAAAAGCCCCCTACTAAATGTAAGGAGCGAAATTCCGCGGTACCATCCTTGTTTGGTGCTTAATTAAGATAACGGCTAAAACCGGAGTTGTTTTCACAATCTGCTTAAGGGTAGTAATTATTAAAATTATTTATTAGGCTTCCACCATCCCTAACTCGCTTTAAAACACTTTTTTAATAACCATGTCCCTATCATGGCATTTACAGTTTTATTGTATCATATATTATTAGTTTGTCAAGCATCTTTTAAAACTTTTCCAATTAAAACCAATCTTGAAGTATCATATATATCGGCACAAGTAACTAAAGTAATTAGTTTATCTTCATTATTTAAATTTACTTTATTCTCTAAAATATTACTTTCAATTACTTTATTTAAATATTTTTCTCTTTCTTTTATAGAAGAAAAATTAATAGGTAAACTTTCTTTAGCAGCATCAGCAATATAAGCCGCTTCTATTTTGATTTCTAACACATCACTTTGGGTATACAAAGTATACGTTTGATGTTTTTCATAATAACTTTGCTCTTTATAATTTTCTAGTTCACTAAACATTGTACCATCGTTCATATTATGTCCATAAATAATTGTATTATCATCTTTAAAATTATCATTCCGATAATCTAAATAAATTGAACCCATTTTATTTTTTTCATCATTTGGCAAATGATTTAAATAATACTCATTATTATTTGTTTGCATAATTGGATAACTAATATTAGTACCTTCGACTTCAATATAGGCTTTAATATTTGGATAATCTTCTTTTAAACTTATTATATCAATTTCATTATGACCCGGTAATTCATTATAAAAACTAGTGCCTTCTTTTTTTTCAAGAATATTAATTACAATTAAAATAGTAAATACCAAACATAAACTTAAACATAATATCATTAATATTTTACGTTTCATCTTATTTCCTTCTATATAATACAATTAAGCTTAAAGCTGACATTAATGCCCCTACTCCATACAAAGGAATATTATTACTAACACCTGTTTGTGGGATATATAATGTTTTGTTATCTTTAACAATTTTACTTTCTTCTTTGTTAGACTTTGGAGCATCTTTATGATTAACAAAGGATACAATTTCACCATCAATATCAATAACATTTTCCGTGTTTTGTGCTGTTGTCTTATAACCATCAGCATTGGCCTCTATTTCTGTCACTTTATATCTAATTCCAACCGGAAGGTCAACTATTGTTATACTTTCTCCGTGTTTTAAAGTAACTGTTTCTCCGGAAGTTATTGTTCCGGTTTTACTTCCACTATAAACAAAGTTTTCATTAATTATGTTACCGCTTGCATCAGTAAAATCAATTTTAAACGTAAATTCTTGGTTTTTATCTCCAGCTCCAGTTACTGTTTTGTTAATTGTTAAAAAGCCTTTAAGAACTGGAATTTCTGTTTTAATATTTTCAAACATTGCCGTTATATTACCTTCTGTAATTGTTCCTGTATCATTAGTCATATTAGTAACATAACCATCAGTATTGGCTTCTACTTCGGTTACTTTATAAGTTGTATTTACTGGTAAATCATTAATTGTAATACTTTCACTATGTTTTAAAGTAACTGTATCTCCGGAAGTTACCCTTCCCGTTTTACTTCCGGTATAATTATAACTTCCAGTTAAAGAGTTATTGTTCTCATCAAAGAGTTCTATTTTGAAGGTAAAATCTCTATTCTGCTCGCCAGCATTACCTCCAACAATTTTACTAACGGTTAATGAACCTTTTGGCGTTTCATTTTTAGTATTAACAAATACTGCACTAGCGCCACCTTCAGTAATCGTACCTTCTCCATCAGTTACCGCTGTTTCATAACCATCAGTATTGGCTTCTACTTCGGTTACTTTATAAATTGTATTTACTGGTAAATCATTAATTGTAATACTTTCACTATGTTTTAAAGTAACTGTATCTCCGGAAGTTATTGTCCCAGTTTTACTTCCGGTATAATTATAACTTTCAGTTAAAGGATTATTATCTTTATCAAAGAGCTCTATTTTGAAGGTGAAATCTCTATCCTGCTCACCAGCAGTTCCACTAACTGTTTTACTAACGGTTAATGAACCTTTTGGCGTTTCGTTTTTAGTATTAACAAATACTGCACTAGCGCCACCTTCAGTAATCGTGCCTTCTCCGTCAGTTACCGACGTTTCATAACCATCAGTATTGGCTTCTACTTCGGTTACTTTATACGTTGTATTTACTGGTAAATCATTAATTGTAATACTTTCATTATGTTTTAAAGTAACTGTATCTCCGGAAGTTATTGTTCCAGTTTTGCTTCCGGTATAATTATAACTTCCAGTTAAAGAGTTATTATACTCATCAAAGAGTTCTATTTTGAAGGTAAAATCTCTATCTTGCTCACCAGCAGTTCCACTAACTGTTTTACTAACGGTTAATGAACCTTTTGGCGTTTCATTTTTAGTATTAACAAATTTAGCCGTTTGTGTACCAAAATCAATAGTTCCTTCTCCGTCAGTTACCGCTGTTTCATAGCCATCAGTATTGGCTTCTACTTCAGTTACTTTATAAACTGTTCCTACTGGTAATTCATTAATTGTAATACTTTCACTATGTTTTAAAGTAACTGTATCTCCGGAAGTTATCGTTCCTGTTTTACTTCCGGTATAATTATAACTTCCAGTTAAAGGATTATTATCTTTATCAAAGAGCTCTATTTTGAAGGTAAAATCTCTATCTTGCTCGCCGGCATTACCACTAACTGTTTTATTAATTGTCAAACTACCATTAGTCAGTGTATTGGTAATAATAACGTCTTTTTTATTAGTACCTTCTGTATACTCATATTTGGCCTCATAATTAGTTGGCACTTCTTCTTCGATTGTATAATTATATAAATTACCATTATCATCATATTTGTCTAAATTATCAAATGAAGCTTGCCAATTATTACTAGCGCTTAAAATTTTAAATACTTTATCAGACCCATCCAAAACGTAATTTCCATTTTGTTTTAGATAAACTTTGACATAACCTGGACGGTCTTTAAAATCTTCATCATTCCATTTTTTGCTTACATTAATGTCTGTTTTTGAATAATTATTATTAATATAGAAAGTCCAAGTATCGCGTTTTTCACTTATATAATCAGGATAATCAGTTCCATCTGTTCCTGGATAAACAAAATAACGTTCTTCATCATCTAAAATGTATCCATCATTAGTTTTAGTTTCTACTAATTTATAAACGTGGTCATAAGCAAGCCCACTATAACTAGCGTAACCATTACTACCAGTTACTAAAGTATCAACGACGGTTTCTTCACCAGTTAATCTAAAGGTATCACCAGAGCCTTCATAACCACATTCGATTAACTGAAATTCAGCTCCCTCCATTGGGGTTGTCATTACTTCATCTTTATATTTGTAAACATATATTGTTTTAGTGTCACCACTAGAAGTGGCCGAACTATCTAAAACATCACCGATAATCTCATAGCCATCTTCTGTAGCATCGTCATCATAACCGTATATTTTAACATAGTTATAAGCATTTTCACTAGTAAGTTCTTCCCCAACTGCAAGATTTACTCGCGCGGTATAAGTAATGGTTAAAGCAGTACTATCAGGAACTGTAATAGCTAAAACCCTAGTATCAGGATTCCACTCATAATCATTCCATTTTTCGCCATTAACTTCTAATGACCCCATAACAAAGGCTAAAGCTTCTCCCATTCTATCATCTAAAACAATAGTATCGGAATTTTTATCTAAATCTAAAGACCCTTCATTTACTTTAATTGTATAAAGGACTTCTGGAGCGGTTAAACGATTATAAACAGCTTCTTTATCAATTAAGTTAGTTACTTTACCACTAATAGAAGCGCTTACTTCAGGATACTCTTTTCCATCAATAGTAATATAAGCTTTATTAACATAAGTTTTATTTTCAAAGGCATCAGTAACCCGGCTTTCATAGAAAATTGACACGCCATTTTCTCCATCAATCTCATCAATATGGTCTGTAATATCAAATGTTAAAGTTTTACCATTTTGTATTGGCGTTAATGTATAAGTTGTATAAGGGTTTTTATTTAAAACTAATTTGGCTGAACCTTCTACATATTCCATACCATCTGGAATAATATCAGTAATATTAGCCGTATTAGTTCCAGCTGGCATCTCGTCAATATCTATTTGCCAAGAAACTATTCCCGTTTTATAAGTATCTTCACTGCCTTTATTATCGACATATTTAGTAATATAATTATCTTTCTTATTATATTCATAAGTTGCTTTATCAGTAACTGTTATACCATCAGTAATAACAAAGGCTTCATTTTCAAAAGTCCCTGACTGACTATCATCAAATGATGTATCATAAGAAATATCAAAAATTTCTCCTGGATTAATATTACCAAAGTCTATTTCAAAGCCATAATCAGTTTTAGTAAATATATAATCTGTCTGTCCGATTGGAATACCATTTATTTTAACTGTTTCCTCAAGTAACGTAAGTCCCGTTCCTAGAACATCGCGAAAAATAGTATTTTTTAAACCATTTTCTGGAGCTTTTATAACTGAATTCCAAGTTAAAATAGCTTTGTTTTCATCCGCCGCTGTTAATTCTTTATTAAGAACAGGTGGTCCAATCTGAACAGGAACATCTTGTTCATAATAATTATCACCTAAATTAATGGTAATTTTATTATTCACTTCCCCTTCATAAATTCCCTGTTCGGTAACAATTGTTTCATAATAAATTATATATACTTTTTCGCCAGTTTCATCTGGTGGAAATGTATACCCATTTTTTAAGTCGTTAATTGTAATTTTTAATGAAGATAATACTGGTTCACCACCATTTATACTAGTTTCTCCTACTAGTAAATATTTCCCATCTACTAATGAAGCTGGATTTATTGTTTGGTTTTCACCTAAAATATCAGTCAAGGTTACACCTTTAGCCCCAGGCATTACATAAACCGACCAACTAACAGTTCCATTATCATTGTAATAACCTTCCTTAATAGACGCGGCCTTACTAGTTTCAACCGTTGTTTGGTCAGTTACCCAAGTTGAATTTTCTTTACTCATTGTTCCAGCAATATTAGTTAAATTAACCATTGTTTGATATTGGTTATCACTATCATTATAATCCCAAATAAAGCCTTTTTCATCAATATCGGCTTGATAAGTTACAGTAATAACATCCTCATCACTCATCTTATCAATAACAAAACCAAAATCAAATAACAAATTACCATATTGAAGGTCGTAAAGAATATTAGTATCACTAGTAATATCTTGACCGTTTTTTTCTATTTTTATCGAGTTTTTATTTAAATGTAAATAATCACCCATAATATCAGCAAATACGACTTCGGTATTTTCTTCTACTGACTTTATTTCAACTTTATATTCATAAGTATCGGTGTCAATTTTTTGATTAATTGTTTTATCTAAAGACAAACTACCTTCTGGTTCAACATAAATTGGGAAAGTTCCAATTCCTGGAATATCTAAATCAACTCGTCCACCGTTTTCACCAGGGGTTGTATTAGAAGTAACTTCTCCGGAAACATTTAAAGTCCCAGTAATATTACTTTGTTTTACAAAATCAGCATCAGTATATTTAATAGTTACTTTATTATTATAAATACTATAATAACCAATTATATTGCTGCCATCTCTAACAGGACCATTTTCTACATCGGCAAAAGTTAAGTTAGAAGGAAATTCATAAGTAAAAGTATCATTTGTTGTTAAAGTCAAACCCGAGTTAGGAAAAGTCCACGCTAAATGAATATCGACAAAATCACCGTATTTAACTGGAAATACTGTCGAGCTATTAACTTTTTCGCCATTAATTAAAACATAACAGTCTTCAATATCTAAATAATCTTCTAAACTATATTCTTTGCCCTCTGTAATCTCATTTCCAAGATTTAAAGGATTAATAGATAAATCTTTTTTTAAATTTTGATTTTCTCCTTGTCCAGTGAAAATAGCCATAACCCCTACTACTATTACCAACAACAGTAATAATAAATATTTTTTACCCCGCATAATCCACCTCACATTTTTTAAAATTTTTTTTATTTTATCATAAACGTATACAAAAAAACAAGAAAAAGTAATAAAAAAACTTAAAAAATTACTTTCTTAAGTTCTTACTAACCATTTCTTCGGTTTCAGTTAATTGTTTTATCCTCGCCATTATTCTTCTAGCTTTAATTTCTTCAATTCCAAAAGATGTTGTCGCTAGATGCTTTTCTAAAGCTTCTAAATCTAAATTAGAAGTAATAAAAGTCGGTAATTTTTCGTCCATGCGGTACTGCAAAAGTGAACAAAGAATTTCGTCTCTAGCCCAAGCCGTATTATTTTCGGCTCCTAAATCGTCAATTAATAACAATGGAACTTTTTTGATTTCATTAAATTTACTCCCAAATTCATTAGTATTAAATAAACTTTTTAAATAATTTAAATATTCTGGCCAAAATATAACGGCACTTTTAACGTTTTCTTTAGCCAGTTCATTAAATGTGGCAGAAATTAAATACGTTTTACCGCAGCCAAAATTTCCATATAAATAAAGGCCTTTTTGCTTTTTATCTTGCCTATAACGTTCGATAAAATCAGTAAGCCAGATAATAACTTTATATCTTTTTTTATCAGTTTTATATATTTTTTTAAAACTTGCTTCTTTTATTTCGACTGGTTCATGATAAATTAAAACATTTTCCCAAAATTTATTTTTCTTATCAAAAGCAAGTTTATACTTACAAGGTTTATAAGAAAATTCTAATGCTTCTTCTCTTATTTTAGGTAAAAAAGCATAACCTGGTAATTTATTTTGACATGCTAGTAAACCAGGACAATTTTGACAATTATTATATTCTTTAAAACTTTCTTCTAAAGAAGAGGTATATTTAATTAAAATATTTCTTTTTAATTTTATTTTACTAACAAATTTTTTAAATTCTTCATTTTTTAAAGCTTCGTCATAAGCTTCTTCTAAATCTGTTATTAAACTTTTTCTAACTTTTAATTTTTCTTTTAATGTTTCCATCATATCACCTACCAAGTCTAGCTTCTAACGCTTTTATTTCTTCCGCACTTGCGAGTTCTTCTTCAACTTTTTTATCAAACCATTCTGGTTTTTCTTCTTTAATGGTTTTCTTTCTTTTAATTACTTTTTTATTTTCATTTCGACAAATATTCATCGCTTCCTCAATAGTTGTTATACTACTTCTTTTCCACTGATCAGCAATTTTTAAAACAAAATTTTTAGTTAATTTATTATTATTTATTTTTAAAACATAATCGATTAAAACATTAACCACTCCCGGAACAAACTCATAGTCAATAAGTAAGGTTTCTAAAACACTTAAATCGCTTTTACTTGGTTTAACGCCTTTATTTCTTCCAGTTAAAAAATCATAAGGACTTAATGATTCAAAAGTATAAATTAATTTACTTTTTTTAGAGTCACTAGTTACTTGTTTTCTTAAATAATCAGGGCTTTTTTTATACACTAATGTTGGCGCATTTCCTTGATGTTCAAAAGTATAATAATTTTGACAATTACTTCGTAAAAGATTTTTATCGATAAAATGTTTTTCGTCAATACTATTTTTAATAAGTTCAGATAGTTCCTCTTCGGTTAAATTATAAATAAAAGCTAGTTTATAAATTAAAGATTTTATTTCTTTAGTTATACTTTTTTTATTTAAATATTCACTGGGAATAGTAGCAAAAAGCATATTTAAATCAATTTTTTTATCGACAACTATATCTAAACTTCGAACATTACGAATACTGTTTTCCCGTTCTTCAGCTAAATCTGTTACCGCAAAAGTATCTTTAAAACTAGCGGTTATTTCCTGATAATCATTTAAGTTAATTGGCGGAATACTAAAAAACTTAATCGTACTTTCATATTCTTTTTTACTGATATTATTTTTTAAAGTAGTATTTAAAATAGGATTAGAAATAAATTCATAAGGTGATAAAGGTGAATATAATTCATAAATATAGTTATTAACGCTTCCCTTTTTAACGTAAGTTTTTAGTAAACCAATTGCTTCTAATTTTTCTCTAGCTTCTAATATATTATCAAGCCGCAGACCCATATTATTCATTAAATTATGATGGGTATATTCCGTGCCAATAATTTCTAATGTATCTAAATTACTCCACAAGGTTAAATAAAGATTAACAGCAACACTACCAATTACCGGCTGGTATAATTTAATTAAAATATTTCGAACTTCACTAGTTAAAATAGTAGCATTTTTAACTATATAAGTATCGGCTGGTAAAAGTTTATTCATTTTATCACCTCCGTTACTTCCATTTTAGCACATTTCAAATATAAACAAAAGTAATTTTACTTGTAAAAATAAAATAGACGTGCCATTATAAAGGTGAAAGGAAGGTATTATGTTTAAAATTAATGAAAATATTAAAGAAAAAGTTTACAAAATAAACAATTTGTAAAAGCTAATAAAATATGATATACTTTGTTTAATAAAGGAAGGGGTTAAGATGGATAAAATTTTAATTGAAATTGCCGCTTATGCTGATAAGGAATTATTAAATACTGTTAATAGTGCGCTTTTACAAGCTGATTATCCTGATAGAGTGTATTTTGCTATTTGTTATCAAGATGATGATTTAAACGACTACTTTGAACTTAAAAAAATTAAAAACTGTAAAATAATTCATTTATCAAAAAAAGACTCTAGAGGAAGTGTCTACGCGAGATATTTATGTCAAAGTTTAATTGACGACGAAAAATACATATATCAAATAGATGCTCATATGCGTTTTGTCAAACATTGGGATACAAAAATTATTAATCAATTACTATCTTTAAAAGATAACAAAGCTATTTTATCAGGCTATCCGCCAGCTATGACTGAAGAGATGTTAAAAGCTCCTTTAAACGATAAAATGTTTGATAATCCTTGTCATGGAATAGTTATGTATGCCAAAGATTTTCGAACTGATGTTAATGATAGTTATTTTATTTCTTGTGGTGGGAAACTGATAAACAGAAATAATCCTTTAGCTTACAAGAGAAATGCTTTTATTGCCGCTGGTAATTTCTTTACTTTTAGCGAGGCTCATAAAGAAGTTAAACCAGATATAAACATGTATTTTTATGGTGACGAACTACCTATGAGTATTAGATTATATACTCATGGTTGGAATTTTTACAATCCTGGTGAAAGTTATATTTATCACCAATATAAAAGAGAAAATCAAGAGTTTCCTGGTTTAAAAGTCGATACAATGAAAAACGAAAACAACAGGCTTAAAAATTTATTAGGAATTATTAATGACGAAGTTATTTATCCTGAATTTAATCTTGGAACTGTTAGAAGTATTAAAGATTATGAAGAAGCTTTCGGCATTGATTTTACTAATAAAACGCTTTCTGATTTAGCTAAAACCGGTAATTTTGAGAACATAAAAATATCTAGTTAAAAGCCTAGATATTTTTTATAAATTAACATTATGGTAAACATGCTGAACATCTTCAATATCGTCAAGCATTGTTAAAAGTTTTTCAAAAGTTTCTTTATCCTCACCAGTTAAAGAGACTTTTTCTTTAGCTAAATAAGTTATTTCGTCCATATCAAACTCTACTTTCGGTAGTTTTTTACTAATAGCTTCTTTTATACTAAATAAATCATTAGGATTACCATAGACAACTGTCTCACCATTATCTTCTTCAATATCGATAAAATCAGCACCACCTTCTAATAAAGTTTCCATAGTTTCGTCGACATCAAGTCCTTTAAAACTAACAATACATAAATGGTCATACATATAACTAACACTACCTTGCGTTCCTAATTTAACATGACATTTATTAACTGCAGCTCTAACACTACTAACACTTCTATTTACATTATCAGTTAAGCAAGCAACAATTAAAGTTGAACCAGCTGGACCAAATAATTCATAATTAGTATTAGTATAAGTTTCGTCTACTCCACTATTTACTTTATCAATAGCTCTTTTTATTATATCTCCAGGTACTTGTTCTTTTTTAGCTCTATCAACTAGTCTCTTTAAAGCCGCATTAGCTTCCATTTCAACGCCACCAGTTTTAGCGGCTTGATATATTTCTCTAGCATACATTGAGTAAAGTTTAGCTTTAGCAGCTCCTGTTTTTTGAATACTAGCTTTTCTTACTTCATAAGCTCTTCCCATATTATCACCCTTTCTGTGCTTTTTCTAATGCATTTTTTGCAGCCATTTGTTCTGCTTCTTTTTTACTATGTGCAGTTCCGGTACCATAAACAATATTATCAATTACAACTTCTGATGTAAATGTTTTATTATGAGCTGGACCTTCTTCATTAATCAAGCGGTATTCTAAACTTTTTTTGTCTGTTTGAACATATTCTTGTAAAGCTGATTTATAATCGGCAAAAAAATTCATTTTATCGCTTTCAATAATAGGAATTATAAAATCATTAAAATATTTTCTAGCAATTTCTATTCCTTGATCTAAATACAAAGCGCCTAAAAAGGATTCAAAAATATCCGAATTAATTGCTTTATTATTTTTACCACCTATTTCTAATTCACCTTTACCTAGTTTTAAATATTGTCCAAGTTCAAGACATTTAGAATATTCATATAAAGCATTTTCACATACATAATGAGCCCGAAGTTTAGTCATTTCTCCTTCGCTTACTTTAAGTTTATTATACAAATAATCACTCATTAATAATTCTAAAACAGCATCGCCTAAAAATTCTAAACGTTCATAACTTGTGGTATTATGTTCGTTGGCATAAGATGTATGCGTAAAAGCTTTTTCATATAGACTAATATCATTTGGTTTAACATTTAACTTTTCTAGTATTCGCACATAAATCACCTTTCTCATTATATCACAGATTTCTTTATTAGTATATGCTTTTTCACAAAAGAACGGACGTCAAAATAAATTTTAATTATCTTTTTTATACTATTGTTTTAATAATAAAAGACTAAAAACAAATATTTTTTAGTCTTTTACATTATCTTTTAAGCACTGACTATTTTTATCTTTGCCATGAATTTGGGTATAACCTTCTGGACAAACATAGTTTATATTTTTTCCTGGATTAGTGGTTGTTGTCACTTGTTTTGAACAAGTTATATTACTTCCACTCCCTGAAGCTGTATAACCTGATGGGCAATAATAACTTGTTGAAGTTGAAGGATTAGTATATGAAGTCGTAGTTTTAGAACATTTCATTGAACTTCCACTTCCTGAAGCTGTATAACCACTTGGGCAATAATAACTTGTTGAAGAACGTTTACTAGTGTAAGTTTTTGTAGTCTTCCGACATTTCGTTCCGCTTAATGTATAACCACTTGGACATTTATAATTTGTTGTTTTTACTAAATAATCATCATAAAATTTATACATATCCATTGTTGGATGATATTCACCATCTCCAATAACCGCACAATCACCATTTTCCTTATACGAACTTTCTGATGGTTGCCAGCCAGTCATACAAGCAGTATCTTGAGTATAAGTATTACTATACCACGCTCCATTTTTACAAGTAACAGTCCCTCTTAATTGTGAATAAGCTACACAATGATACCCCCTACTAATAGATGTACTTCTACAAACTGAATCATAACTTGAAAAATATTTAAGTTGCAATTTCCAACCAGACCAATCAGGCGCGGTTGTCCTAGAACACCCATAAGAAGTGCCAGAAGCTGTTGCATTAGTAGTGGTTGTTGTTGTTTTATAACAGGTTATATTACTTCCACTACCACTTTTAGTATAACCGCTTGGACAGTAATAACTTGTACTACTTAACCTACTTGTTGTTGTTGTCGTTTTTTTGCTACATTTTGTACTACTACCATTTCCACTTTTTGTATAACCATTTGGACAACTATAGTTGATTTGGGATAATTTATTAGTATAAGCAGTTGTTTTACCAGTACAAATAGTATTTTCACCACTGCCACTTTGAGTATAATTGTCTGGACAATAATATGTGATTTTTTCTTGTGAATCCATTAAAAGTTGACATTCTTTATCAAGTTCATAATAATAATTCCCATTAACTTCTTTGACAAAAACGCAAACATTTTTAATGTTATCATTCTCGTCAATATAGCCATCTTTTTCTAATTCGTCTAAAGATATCGAAGTATATTCGTCTAAATTTACTTTATTATCACTGGCCCAATTACGAGCAGCAAAAACAATAGTATCATATGTTTGCTCGTCTAGCTTTAATTTCGCATCTTTTATTGTATTAATAACTAAAGGTGCAACAATTAACACTAAAGCTGATATTATTAAGATAGTTCCCAATAATTCAATTAATGTAAATCCTTTTTTCATACTTTCACCTACTATACTAAAAGTATAACATTAGTTTTAATTTTTGTCTAGAAAAAACTGCTTTTTTGTGATTTATTTTTTAAAATGTCCGGTTTTTAGTATACGAATTTTAAGTTAAAATGTCCTATTGCAATTTAATAATGACAATGTATAATATAATGTGTTACTTGAGGGATATGGCAACACTGAGGAGTGACCAGAGCA
>CALVVT010000035.1 GCA_944363935.1 uncultured Bacilli bacterium | reverse complement strand
TAATGATAATATAACTGTATTTATATCTTCATATTCTTGTTGAATTATATAATATTCAAAATCGAAAATATAAAAATCTTGTTCTATATCTCCATCTTCTTCAATAACATCTTGATAACTTTTTTCTTTTTTTGAATTAGTTTTAGTAAAACACCATATTGGATGTTCATTTTTATTGTTTAACACAACATCAAAAAATGATTGTACATTTTGTTCTTTTTTTAATTGATATGTTGCATGTTGCAGGCATTAGTTCTTTTAAATCATCCAAATTATTAATTTGTAGTTCTTTTCTATCTAGTAGTGTTCTTATAAATTGTGGTATACAGCTTAGTGGAATAGCTTGTAGTTCTTTTTGATGTCCTTTTACACCTGCTCTAACAACTTCATAACTGCAAGATGTTTTGAGGACACTACGCCCATTTGCATAGTGTCCTCCATTATGAAAATCATAAATTTGCACTCTATCTGCTTTTAAGTATTCTTTTATATTCTCTAATCTGTTTGTTATTTCGATATCGATAGAACTTTGCTTTTGTATCTTTTTTGGTAATGTATTTTCTATTTCTTTTTTTGCTTTTATAATATTAACAATAAGTGTTGCTATTGCTGTTATAAAAGCAGCTAAACTTAGTATTGTATTTGTTATATTATCCATTATTATTTTTTCCTTTTCTATTTAAAACATCTCATATAAATTATATATATAATTTCTAATTTTCCAAGCAACGTTTAAAGGCTGAATATTAATATTTTTACTTTGTGCATATTGAAAAACTTGTTTTACTAAATTACTATCAAATTCGGAAGGTGTACCAGAGTGAGTACCAAGCACAAGCCAATCTCCATTTTCAAAACAATTATTAATATAATTTTTATAACTTTCTAAAGAATTAGAAGATTGAATAAACAAACGATTAATATTATATCTTCCATTTCCATTTAAATGATTTAAACCACCAGATGATGAAAACAAAGCTTTAGTCCATCTTTTAGCAATTTCTTGAATTTCTGTATTATGTGTACCAAAAGGAGCTATAAAAAAGTCATAATCCAAAAATCCATTTTCTCTTAGCATATTAAGTGAAGTTATCAAGTCTTTTTCACATTCAGTAGGGCTATAAGTTTCATCTGTTGATTGCCAAATTTTTGCGTGATGATTAGAATGTGAAGTAATATGAAAGCCTAAATTTTGATAATCTAATAATCTATTTTTCAAATCTGAATTATTTAAACCCGCGTTTGGAATATCTTCATTTGTTGATGAAATACCCGAAGTTACGCAAGCGAAAGTGCATTTTATATTTAATTCATCACAAATATTTTTAACATTAGCAATACCTTCATAATTACAATCATCGTCAACCCAAGATATTAAAGGAGTTTTTGCTGATTTTTTCATAAAATTATTTAAATTTATATTAAAATTTAATTGTAAATCATTAAGTTTAAAATCTTGAATATTATTTAAATTTGTAAAATTATAATATGCTTTTAAAATATTAGAATTTGATGTCATTATAGTAAATCTTATAAAAGCCACATTTTCAGGAACTATAAAAGTATAATTATCTTTTGAAGAACCGTTATTTTTTAATAATGACACAAATTTTTTATTTATATCATAAGCACATAAAGAACAATTTGAATTTGTTGCAATATTTTCTAAAGTTACTGAATAACCGTGGTATAACTTTTACAAAATTTGAAGATGAATATTGTGAAGAATAATCATCTGAAACTTCTTTACCGTCAGGCATAATATAAGAATTATTAATTAATTCATAATCTAAATTAAAAGTATTATTAATAAAATTATTAAATTTATTTAATAACGGATTAAATTCATTATCAGTAATTAAAATAGATTGAAAACGATAAGGTTCGTAATTTGGAGAATAATTATCAACATCAGTTCTTTTAAATTGTGTAATATCTTGAGCATTTATAGTTGCAAATCTAATATAATAGCAATTTTCTGGAATTGTTAATTCAGAAGATGAACCAATTGTTTCATTTGATAAAAATTCTTTATTATTATTATAATAATTTATATTATTTATTGTTTGTTGTTTGCCATTTGAATTTAAAGCTATCCATTTTTGACCAGGTTCAACATTTATAGTAGGAAATGTTTTCCAACCCTCACGTGAATAAGTAGCATTATCTAAAGAAGTATTAATTCTTAATCCTGTTTCAGGTATAATTTGAGAAACATCCAAATAATTATTAGTATCTTTTTTGAATTGATATGATAATTTAGAAATATCAATGATATTATCAGCAATACCTGCAGCTTGATATACTCCCAAATCAATTGCATTTTCGCTATTTTTAGTCCAACTATATACATGTCCATCTTCCTGTACAATATATACTCCTGTCTCTGGATTCGCGCTTTTTAATTCACTTACTGTTGTATAACTTCCTTTTGGAGAACCAGAACTTAAAGATTTTATTTGATTACTTAATGATGTATTATTATCTTGTAAGTCATCTATTTGTGAATTGATAGAATTTATTTTTCCATCATTTACAATAATATAATCTGCTAAAT
>CALVVT010000034.1 GCA_944363935.1 uncultured Bacilli bacterium | reverse complement strand
TTTTTTATCATTTTTTTAAGGACTATTTGGACTATTTCAAAGTTAGAAAAAACGTTAACTTCAAAATTATTTCTAACTTTATTCATATCTATTTCTGCTACTGATCCACTTTCAGCTATAGCTGCATTACTAATTAAAATATTGATATCTAATGTTTCTAATATTTTTTTATCTTCTATACTAGTAACATCTAGTTTTAAACATTTAACATTATTATATTTACTATATTTTTTTTCTATTATTTTAAGTTCACTATTAGTATGAACTGTAATATAAAGAAAATAATCTTTATTTATTAATTTATCACATACTTTACTAATAATTCCGCTTCTAGCTCCTGTTATTAATACTTTTTTCATAATCTTCACCATTATTATTATGTATTATTTTTATAAAAAAATACACATATTACGTAATTACGTATTGACATAATAATAAAAGTGTATTATTATATATGTATCACATGTGATTTATATGTAAAGGGGGTGACGTGTATGAACACTAATGAGTATATTAGTAACATTCAAAATAGCCTTGATAAACTGAAGGGCTCACTAAACAAACAAGAATTACAAAATTTAGAAGTAAAAGAAAACGAATTTATTTTTGCTGGTAAATTTAATAATGGTGAAACTTCGGCTACTTTTAAAAGTTCTACTAATATTAAAGCTTTAACAGACTTAAATTTAGAAGAAGTTACTAAAGTTTTAAGTGCTTTTGGAAATTATGAACGCTTTAAAATTATTAGCCTTTTACTAGAAAAAGGTTACACAGCTGGTGAAATAATGCAAAAACTAAACTTTAAAACTACTGGTAAAGTATATCACCATCTTAATGCTTTACAAGGAGCTGGCATTATTTTTAAAGATAAAGATCATTACCGTTTAGTAGCTAAAAGAATTCAAGGTATTTTAGCAATGTTAATGGCTTGTCATAGTTATATTTCTAAATCACGCGGAGATATAATAGAAATAAACAAATTATAAGTTTAAAAATACGTCCAAATTAATGGACGTATTTTCTATATATTAGTACTAGCTATCTGATAGGTATTATCTTTATAATTTTTATAAGCAATATATAAATCTCCTGTTACATCATAATATAAAAGTGTATCTTGTTTATTATCTTTATAAGTATCTTCTAAAGTATAACTATTACCAGATATTTTATTTAAATTCATTAAATTAAAATTAATTAAAGAGCTTATATTTTCTTCAGTCATATTTAACTGCTTTTTAAATTCCTTTTGACTAATTATTTTTTCTTGTTTTTTGTCATAAATATAAATTTCTGGTTTTAATTGATTAGATTCATTAGTACATAAATTATAAGTAACTCTTTTAGCACCAATACTTATATAATTATTATTTTCATATTGATAATACTGGGTATTAGAATGAAAACTATGTTTATAAGTTTTAGAAGCTTCCTTACACTCTTTAGCATCCATATTAGAATTTTTAGACTTATTATAAAGTTTTTTAGTTTCTTTATTTATTTTAGCTAAAGAAGTTTGAACTTCTTTAATATCAGTATCTAAACTCATATAATTATAAGAATAGTTTCCTCCAGGAGCATGACAATTACTACTATCTTTACAAACTGAAAACTCTTTTAAAGGTTCTAGTTCATAATTAATTTTCTTATCTTCTTTACTATTTAATAATATCAAAGAAACAACAGTTATAATAATTAAAATAGTTAAAATAACTAATAATACAATTATAATTTTTTTAGTTTGTCTTCGCATTTTAACTCCTTTCATTAATAATTTGGACAGGTATTATAGGCACAATAAGCACCACCTACACTACGTGTACATTTTTTATAAATATAGCCTTCACCAGCATTAGCCATGGCGTTATTATACCATTGATTACTTTCAGCCCACCAGCCACCAGAATAAATTCTTACATAATACATATCACCATAGTCGCCTAAAACATCTAAAACAATATTATCTCTTACTGTTAACCACTGTTCATGATTCCACCGATCATCATATACCATTGTTATTCCTTGTCTACATGGTTGAACATAAGTCTTTGGTTCAGCCAAAGTAAATTTAGCCGTCGCTGAACTAGTATTTCCAGCCTTATCAGTAACTGTTATTGACACTGTTCGATTGCCCGGTGTTGTAACATCGATAATCCCAGATATTCTAGTTCCATTATTTTCTAAAGTCCCATATCTAATTTGTGAGCCACCTTCAAAGCCCATAGTAAAACTACCGTTATAAAATCCACTTCCATAGCCAGCGGAATCGTCAACTCCATTAACATAATCAGCAATAGAAATATTTAAACTAATTGTAGAATATGTACCAGGGGCAGTTACTGTTGTATTATAATCACCAGCCACCTGGACACCATCACCTATAATTGCTATCCATACTTTTGGTTTAGTTCGGTCAGTAGCTGTCGCTGACTTATTCCAAATCGCATAATAACTCTTATTACTTGAAAGTGATACTGAACTATTAGCTGAAACTCCACTCGTGGCAGTAGAAGTTGTTCCCCAAGCTTTAAAACTAGTTGCCCCACTTGGTTTATATGTGCTACTAGTTGGGGCTGACGGAGTAGTTACTGTGCAGCTAGTACTGGTTGTTGTACAACTTCTAGTTGCATAACTATAACCATTTGAATAGAACGTAGCTGTTCTTGTTTTAGTAGTTCCGCCACCACTAGAAGAAGTATTCCATACTGCATAATATGTTTTACTACTACTTACGCTAATACTACTGTAAGCTGATTTTCCAGTTGTAGCAGTAGAAGTTGTTCCCCAGAATTTAAAACTTGTCGCATTACTTGGCTTATAACTACTACTAGTTGGGGCTCCTGGAGCAGTAACTGAACAACTTGTTCCAGTCGTACTACATGATTTAGTCGAATAAGTTCTTCCGTTTGATTTAAATGTTACTGTATATGTTTTAGTTGTAACATTTTTCCTCCAAGTTGCATAATATGTTTTATTACTTGAAAGAGTTACAGTTGTACCTGGTGAAGAACCACTAGAAGCAGAACTACTTGTACTCCATCCATTAAAGCTATAACCACTTCTTGAAAAACCATTACTTGGAAGTACTGCCGTACAACTTGTTTTTTGGGTACTATTATTATATACCTCTGGGATAGTACAACTAGAAGTATATGCCGTTCCACTTCCACCATTTCCATTAGTTGTTATTCGGTATGATTTAGAAGATTTTTTATAAACTGCATAAAGAGTTATATTTTTTTCAGGCATTTTATAACTACTTATTGTACTTGTCGAATTACTGCTTGTACTCCATCCCATAAATGTCCAGCCTGATTTATAAGCTGTTACATTTAAATCAACACTTGCTCCAGGTTCAAATTCTTTACTAGTTACACTAGCACTAGTACCACCATTAGCACTATAATTATAAGTTACTTTATAAGTATTTCGTTTCCATATTGCATAATAAGTTGTATCAGCAGAAAGGTTCACCATGGTTCCTGGTTGTAATCCACTACTAGCATTAGGATTAGTATTCCATCCAACAAACTTATAACCATTTCTTGTATAATTGTTTTGAGGCAATTCAGCTGGACAACTAGTCTCTAATTCTTCATTATTAAATGTTGGTAAAATAGTACAAGAAGAATTACTAGACGTAGTTCCTGAACCACCATTAGCATTTAAAATAATTTTTGCTTTTTTTGCTGGTTTTTCAAATACTGCAAAATAAGTATCATTTTTAGTAATAGTTAAAGCTGAACCTGGCACTAATTCTACAGAAGTATTATCACTATCTTGCCCATCATCTAAATGCCAGCCATTAAATCTAAAGTCAGCTCCCCTATTCGATACAGCATCAGGTACTACCATAGAAGAACCATTATAAGCATTTACTGTTTTTACACCTTCGCCAGATTCCTTAATATAACCATTATTTTTTTGAGCATCAAAAACTACCTGGCTCATTAATGATAAACTATCACAAATTTTTTCACCATTTTTCTCTTCTTCACCACTATGATAATCATAATAATAAGCGCCTTCTCTATTAGAAATAACTACACATCCATTATTAATATTTTCCCCACTTGGATCAGTTATATCGTCTTCAAGATATCCTTCTTCTTGTAATATACCTACCCAAATAGCTCCTTCTTTATTATTATCAGGCAAATATTTTTTATGGTCATTAGCCCAATTAGTTGCTGACATAACAACACTTTTTTCAGTTTGTTCAGACAACTGAACTTTACTTTTACTTACCTGATTAATAACTAAAGGTGCAACTATTAAAACAATTGCTGTTAAAATAATAATTGTTCCTAAAAGTTCAATCAAAGTAAAACCTTTTTGCTTAAACATTGCCATCACTCCTATTTTTATACATATATAATACCATATTTCCCCAAGAAAAAAAAGAGCTACTTTTTAATATAATTTAATACCTCTTCTTTAGTTTTATCAAAATTTTCATAATTTACATTAAACCACTTTAACTTCATTTGATTATTAAACCAAGTATATTGTCTTTTAGCATAATGTCGACTATTTTTTTTCATTAACTCTTTAGCTTCTTCTAAACTAATTTCACCATCAAAATATTTAAATAATTCTTTATAACCAATAGGAGTCATTACTGCTTTAGTTCTAATATTACTATCATATAAATTTTTAGCTTCATTTAAAAGACCTTCAGCAAACATTTCTTCTACTCTTTTATTAATTTTATAATAGAGAATATCTCTATCAGTAGTAAGACCAATAAAAATAGTATCATATAAAAGTTTATCGTTTTTTTCTTTTTGACTGTAAGGCTTTTTATTAGCTTCATAATAATTTAAAGCACTAATTATTCTTCTTCGGTTATTTAAATGAATAGAAGTATCAGGGTCAACCGCTAATAATTTTTGGTAAAGAATATCATTACTAATTCCTTCATAATCATTTTTATCTTTATCGGTAAACTCATAATTATATAAAGCTGCTTTAATATAAAGGCCTGTTCCCCCTACTAAAATAGGGGTTTTTCCTCTACTTAAAATATCATTTATCCAGTATCTCGCATCTTTTTGATAATCAAAAACCGTATAATCTTTAGTAATATCAACACAATCTAATAAATAATGGGGAATATTTTTTTTATTTTTTACTTTAGCCGTTGCGATATCTAAATCTTTATAAACTTGCGTACTATCAGCATTAATAATCTCCCCATTTAATCTTTCAGCTAGAAATAAACTTAATTCAGTTTTTCCAACCCCAGTCGGTCCGGCAATAACAATAACCATTAATTATTCTCCTATTATTAACATCGCATCCCCAAAGGAAAAAAAGCGATATTTTTCTTTAATAGCTTCTTTATAAGCTTTCATAATATTATCTTTGCCAGCTAAAGCACTAACAAGCATAACTAAAGTAGATTTAGGTAAATGAAAATTCGTAATTAAAGCATCAATCGCTTTAAACTCATAACCTGGATAAATAAAAATATCAGTAAAACCACTTGTTTCTTTAAACTCGCCATATAAAGAAACAATCGTTTCTAATGTTCTTGTACTAGTAGTTCCAACACTTATAATTTTATGATTACTTTTTTTAGTTTCATTTAAAATGTCAGCAGTTTCTTTACTCATTATATAAAACTCACTATGCATTTTATGGTCATTTACATTTGAAACTGTAACTGGTCTAAAAGTTCCAAGGCCGACATGCAAAGTAATATAGACAATATTAATACCTTTGTTTTTTATTTTAGTTAATAACTCTTTAGTAAAATGCAGCCCAGCAGTTGGAGCCGCACTACTTCCTATATTTTTGGCATATACTGTTTGATAACGATCTTTTTCTTTTAATTTTTCATGAATATACGGTGGTAAAGGCATTTCGCCAAGTTCATCTAATATTTCGTAAAAAATACCATTGTAAATGAATTTAAAATGTCTAATTCCGTTTTCATAAACTCCTGTACATTTAGCTTTTAATTTATCACTAAATTTTATAACTGTTCCTTCTTTAACTCTTTTAGCAGGTTTTACTAAACATTCCCAAATATCTTCACCATTATCTTTAAGCATTAATATTTCAATTGCAGCATTAGTTTCTTCTTTTACTCCATAAAGTCTAGCTGGAAGAACTTTAGTATCGTTTAATACTAAAGTATCTCCCTTTTCCATATAATCTAAAATATCGTAAAAATGTTTATGTTTAATATCACCATTATCTTTATTTAAAACAAGTAATCTCGAGGTATCTCGGTCTTTAATAGGGGTTTGAGCAATTAAATCTTTAGGTAAATCAAAATCAAAATCTTCTACTTTCATATAGATATCCTCCTTTAAAATAAACTTTCTTGTTTACTTTTTTTTAAATGTTTATAAGCTTTATCGGTAACTATCCTTCCCCTACTTGTTCTTTTCAAAAATCCATTTTGTAATAAATATGGTTCATAAACGTCTTCTATTGTACTAGCTTCTTCACCAATACTAGCAGCTAAAGCATCAATACCAACTGGTCCGCCATTAAATTTTTCAATAATTGATTCTAGTAAATTATAATCAGTAGCATCTAAACCAAACTCGTCGACTTTTAATTTATCTAAAGCAGTTTTGGTAATATCTAAATCAATATAACCCCCGCCCATAACTAATGCATAATCCCGAACTCTTTTAAAAAGTCTATTAGCTATTCTTGGAGTTCCTCTACTTCTTCTAGCAAGTTCTAAAGCGGCTTCTTCACTTATTTCACTATCAAGAACTCTACTTGTTCTTAAAATAATTTGTTTAAGTTCGTCAGTTGTATAATAATTAAGTTTAGAAATAATTCCAAACCGATCTCTTAAAGGACCTGTAATATCACCAACTCTCGTTGTGGCGCCAACTAAAGTAAATTTTGGTAAATCAATTTTAATACTTCTACTTGAAGCATCACTACCAACAATAATGTCTAAAGTAAAATCTTCCATGGCCGAATAAAGTATTTCTTCGATAAATCTCGGCATTCTATGAATTTCGTCAATAAATAATACGTCTCCAGGCTCTAAAGTCGAAAGAACAGCCGCAAGATCTCCACTTTTTTCAATTGCCGGTCCACTAGTAGTTTTAATATTACTGCCCATTTCATTAGCAATAATATACGCTAGAGTAGTTTTTCCAAGACCAGGTGGACCATATAATAAAACATGATCAAGTACTTCTTCACGCATTAAAGCAGCTTTAATAAAAATGCTTAAATTTTCTTTAACTTCAGATTGCCCAATATATTCGTCAATACTATCAGGTCTAATAGTTCCTTCAAAACTATCTTCTTTGAGTTCTTTACTAGTTATTACTCTCTCATCCATTTATATCACCTACTTTAACAATAATTTTAATGCTTCTTTTATTTGTTTTTCAATATCGTCATTACTATTTATTTGTTTTACAACTCTATTAATGTCACTGATTTTATAACCTAAACTTTTTAAAGCTTCCGTAAGCTCGTCAAAATTGCGATTATATTCGTCTTCTTTAGATACTAGTTTACCTTTTAAATCTAATATAATTTGTCTCGCAACTTTATCACCTATTTTAGGAAATTTTTTTAAATACAAAATATTTTCTTTTTCAATAGCTTCTATTATACCACTAACTGTACTATCTGCAAACATAGGTAAAGCCATTTTACAACCAACACCTTTAACACTTGTAAGTTTTAAAAATAGTTCTCTTTCTTCTTTTGATTTAAAGCCATATAAACTTATTTCATCTTCTTTTACATACTGGTATAAATATATTTTATATTCTTCACCTTCTTTAAACGAATAAGGATTAGCCGTAAATACTTTATAACCAATATTAGTAACATCAATAGTAATATAACTAGGTTCAATTTCTGTAATTATTCCTTTAATATAATCATACATTTTTAAATCCTCCTAACTAAATTAAGTTATACCCATTATAACACACGAACAATTGTTTATCAATGGTTTTGAAGAAAAAATAACCCCTAGGGTTACTTATTTAAATATTCTAAAGCACATTTTCGAATATTTTCCATTTTTTGTTTTGTGTCTTTATTTTTATAGTCAATCTTATCGATTAATAAATTTATATAATTACCTTTTTTAATTAAATCTAAAGATATCTTAAAATTTAAATCATAGATAAAAGCTAAAGCACAAACCCAATAATCAATCAGCGTTTTTCTATCAGCTAATAAAATACATTTATGATTTAAAAAATCTTTATATACTTTAGGACTAATACTTTCATAATTAATGGTTTTTTCATTGTAAACATCTGGAAAGGAATCTTTAATATCTTCTTCTAAATTAACCCGAAAATTAGAGGTTTTATCGGCATCTCTAATTATTTTAGAATGCAGTAACTCCTTTTCATTTAATCCATCTTCTATCTTATACTTATTATGATTATATATAGCTTTTTTAATAATATTATCGTATTTAGTCGAAGATATAAACTTTCTAATTAACCCCTTTTTAAATAATAATTCTACGCCATAAGTGGCATGTTCTAAACCTTCAAAGCCTTGAAATTCTTTTATTTCTGTAAACCGGCCAATATCATGCAGTAAAGCAATTATTTTGGCTATAGTAATATCTTCTTTAGTTAATTTTAAAGACTCGGCGATTTTTGTACTTAACTTAACAACTTCATAAGTATGTTTTATTTTAAGGTTTATACTACCGTTATTTAAATCATAATCTTTTAAATAATCCTTAAAAACTATTAAGGCTTTTTCAAAATCAATTTCCATAATTACCTCTAATCTTTAAATATTCTTTTTAAAATTGGTTTACCAATTTCATATAAAAATAATCCTATTAAATTAAATGCAAATAACAAAATAAGATGCATTAAATCAAGCTGGGCAACGCCGATAAATGACCCTACTGGGGTTAAGAAAACAATAAACTCTAAAGCTGTTACAATAATAAGACCAATATTCATATATACGTTTGAAAACAAACCTTGCTTATAAGTAAATTCTTTTAAATTACGACAAGATAAAGCATATAAGATTTCCTGAACAACAATTGTAAATAAAGCTAAAGAAGCAGCTACTTTACTATCAAAATAATTAAGAGTAATAAAATAAGTAGCAAGGGCTAAAGCCGTTTCGACAATAGCTGAATAAATAATACAAGAATTAATAAATGGCGTAAATATTGGTTTATCAATCCCGCGAGGTTTTTGCGTCATTACGCCTTTTTCGGCTTTTTCAAATGAAAGACAAACACTAGGAATAGTATCCGTAACTAAATCAATAAATAAAATTTGAATGGGCAGTAATATAGTATGTCCGGTAAACATGCCAATTAAGACGGTAAAAAGTTCCGCAAAATTACTTGATAATGAGTAAACAACATTATTTCGAATATTAGTAAAAATTCTTCGGCCTTCTTCAACGGCATCAACAATAGTTGAAAAAGAATCGTCGAGTAAAATAACATCAGCTACTGATTTAGTAACTTCGGTTCCCGTTATTCCCATACCAACACCAACATGAGCTTCTTTAATTGCAGGCGCATCATTTACTCCATCACCAGTCATAGCGACAACTTTCCCATTAGCTTGATGGGCTTTAACTATTCTTGTTTTGTGTTCGGGACTAACTCTCGCATATAATTTATATTTTTTAACAATTTCTTTTAATTCTTCGTCATTATATTTATCTAATTCTTCACCTAATATTCCTTCACTTTCGTCTTTTAAAATTCCTACAGCTTTAGCAATCGCAACTCCTGTAACTAACGAATCACCAGTTATCATAATTGGGGTAATTCCTGCTTTTTTGCATTTTTTGACAGCTGACTTTACATTATGTCTTGGCGGATCCATCATACCGACAATTCCCACATATATTAAATTATTTTCTTCTTTAATTACTTCGTCGACATTTTTAGGTTCTTCCTTTAACTCTTTATAAGCAAAACCTAATACCCGAAGAGCATTACTAGCCATTTGATATTCTTCATTTTTAATTTCTTCTTTAATTTTACTAGTTAATTTTTCTTTCTTTCCATTTATTATTATATAAGTAGAATTTTCTAATAAATTTTCTAAACTGCCTTTAACTAAAAGATATTTTTTATTTCTTATTTCATTAACCGACGACATCATTTTTCTTTCACTATCAAAAGGCGCGGAAATTAATCTTGGATATTCTTCTCTTATTTCTAACGGATTAATTTTTTGTTTATACAAATATGTATACAAACAAGTTTCTGTCGGATCACCAATATATTTTCCATTATCGATAATTGTTTCATTAGCTAAAGCCATAATATTATTAGCCATTTCGGCATCTAAAATATTAGTTTTTTGAACTAGCATTTTATTTTGCGTTATAGTTCCAGTTTTATCAGAACAAATAATATCTGTAGACCCCAAAGTTTCAACAGCACTCATTTGTCTAACTATTGTTTTCTTTTTGGCTAAAGAAGTAGTTCCAATTGATAAAGCCACGGTAATAACTACTGGAAGTCCTTCAGGAATAGCCGCTACAGCTAAAGAAACACAAAGCATAATTATTTCTAATGTTTTATAGCCATTAAAAACGCCATAGAAAAACATAAACATAATAATAATTAAAACTAAAATTGTAATTTTTTTACTTATTTCCTCCATTTTTAATTCTAATGGAGTTTTAATTTCATAAGGAGTATTTAAACTAGCAGCAACTTTGCCAAGTTCTGTTTCCATTCCAGTCCTGACAACAACCGCTTTCGCACTACCACTTGTAACATTAGAACCTGAAAAAACCATATTTACTCTACCTTGTAAAGCCTTTTTTGTGTGCAATGTCCGGACCATTTTTTTAACTGGATTACTTTCGCCAGTAAGGGGCGATTCGTCAACTTTTAAATTAGTTACGGTAATTAATCTCGCATCAGCGGGAACTTTATCACCGGCTTCTAACAAAATAATATCCCCAGGAACAATTTCTTCAGAATTTATAAGCGTTACTTGCCCATTTCTTTTTACTTTAGTATTAGTCATAGTATATTTTTTTAAACTTTCTAGCGTTACTTCAGCTTTTTCTTCTTGAATAAAACCCATAATGGCATTTAAAAAAATAACAACACCAATAACTATAGTATCTGTATAATCATTTGAATAAAAGAAACCATATATTCCCATAACAATTCCAACAATAATTAAAACAATTATCATAGTATCGTTAAACTGTTCTAAAAATCTCATAAATTTAGATTTCTTTTTAGCTTCTTCTATTTTATTTAATCCATATTTATTTAAATTATTTTTAGCTACTTTTTCAGTAAGCCCTTCTTCACTTGTTTTAAATTCTTCATAAATTTCTTCTACTTTTTTATTATAATAAGTCATTAAACCGCCTTCTATTCTACTATCACCATTATAACACACTTTAAATATTTTTAACATAGAAAAAAAGCTCTAATTAAGCTTTTAGTCAATTGTAATAAGTTCATATTCTCTTGAGCCAATTTCTAAATCACTTGCTGCTTCAATAGTATGAACGCCATGTAATGATTCAATTCTTTTGATTAATTCGTCTTTACCAGAATCTGTACTATTATAAACTAAATCAAGACAAGCTTGGTCTATAGCTACAGGGTCAAGACTAGCTAAAATACCAATATCTTTCATACAAGGAGCTTTAGCATTACCATCACAGTCACAGTCGACTGAAATATTTTTCATTATATTAAGATAAGCAATATTTCCTTTAAAATAGTTAATAATACTACCAGCGGCATCAGCCATAGACTCAAGGAAATGGTCTTGCGGTGGTAAATTATTCCATAATTCTTTTTGCTCATTAGTTACTCCGGCAGTATGAATTAAAGATTTACCAGCTGAAGAGGCGCAGCCAATTGAAAGTTGTTTTAAAGCTCCTCCGTAACCGCCCATCGCATGACCTTTAAAATGGGAAAGTACAAGCATTGAATCGTAATTAGCTAAATTTTTCCCAACATAATTTTCTTTTAAAATTTTACCATTTGGAATATCAAGTTTCATATCAGGCCCTTCAACATCCAATAAATCAAATGGAAAATATTTATCCCAGCCATGTTCTTTTATTAACTGTTTATGTTTATCAGTATAGTTCCTAGCGCCTTCATAGGCCGTATTACATTCTACAACTGTTCCATTAACATAATTAATCATGTCTTTAACAAACTCTGGTTTTAAATAATTTTGATTCCCTTTTTCTCCAGAATGCATTTTAACTGCTACTTTGCCTGGTAATTTAATATCTAATGCCTCATAAGCTTTAACAATATTTTCTGGAGTTATTTCTTTAATAAAATAAACTTTTGCTTTTTCCATGTTTTCAGTCCTTTCTTTCAATAATCATAGCCCGAAGAATTCCGGCCGTTTCGTATTTTCTTTTTCCAGCGCCCATACCTACTTTAACAATATTATAATTATCAGGTAGCTTATCACTAGTTTTAATAGCGGCAACTGCAGCGGCTCCCGTTGGAGTAACAAGTTCTCCAGCTATACTAGTTAAATGTAAATTTAAATTATGTGACTTAATTATATTTAAAGTAGCTGGCGACGGAACTGGAATAAAACCATGTTGGCAGCGAATTATTCCGCTTCCTTCATAAAGTGGTGAAACAACAACTTCATTTAATTTTAAATAATCAAGGGCATAAGCTATCGCTATAATATCGATTATCTCGTCACTAGCTTTAAAGCTATGAAAACAAACATCTTTAGGTTCTATTCCATGAACTTCAGCTTCAGCTAGCGCCAGAATATTAAATATTTTTTTAGCTATTTGTTTAGCTTTAGTACTTATATTAGTTTCCTCAATTATTTTATTTATTTCTTTAAAACTACGTTTAGCTTTTTTTATTTGATATTTTTTATTACCATGTAAATACTGCATATCATGATCATGGCTATTTTCTTTTAAAATAACATTAAAATCAGTAGCTAAAACACATGATTTTTTTACTTTGGTAATTAAAATTTCAAAATCTTTAATAGGTATTGTTTTTAAAGCTTTAATTAATTTTTCTTGCGGAACGCCTAAATCAATTAAAGCTGCTACTAACATATCACCACTAATTCCGGAATAGCATTCTAAATAAAGTATTTGCTTAATTTTATCGCCTCCTAACATGATAATTATATTATACTAGTTAAAGTACACTTTAAGTCAAGAAGTTTAAGAAAAAAACTCTAACTAAAGAGTTTACTTTCTATCACCAAAAATACTTAATAATTGGATAAACAAGTTAATATAATCTAAATATAAATCTAAAGCTCCATAAATAGCTAAATTATCTTCACTAATAAGATTAGATGCTGAAAGTTGTTTTAATTTTTGAACATCATAAGCAGTAAAACCAATAAATATTAAAATTAAAACAATTGATATAATTAAATCAAACACCGAATTTTGTAAGAAAATATTAACTATTAAACATATTATACTTCCTAATAGACCCATTAATAAAAACATTCCAAGTTTACTTAAATCAACTTTTGTAACTGCTCCAATAAAAGCAAATAAAGCAAAAATAACTGATGTAATTAAAAATACATATAAAATTGAAGTAAGTTCATAAGCTAGAAAAATGGTTCCAAAGGTTATTCCACTAACAAAGGAATAAAGTAAAAATGAAAGCCTAGCTGTAATTGGACTCATTTTCATAATTCTAGCTGATAAAAATATAACTAAAGCAATTTCAATAATGAAAACAATTAATAAGCCCCAACCAGATACAATATTTAAAATTGTATAAGGAAAATAAGTCGCTAGTACATAACCTGTGATAAAGGTTAATAATAACCCAAAACACATCCAAGCAAATACTTTTGGTAAAATCTGTTTACTCATAAATTTCGCCTCCTGAAAATATTATATCATTTTTACAAGGTTTTAACACTATTATTCCAATAAATTCACAAATATTTTATTTTTATAAACAACATTTTCAACTTTTTTCATATAATAAATTGACAAATCCCTAAATATATAATAAAATTATATTGTCTTATTTGGGTCTATAGCCAAGTGGTAAGGCACGGGACTGCAACTCCCTGATCGTTGGTTCAAATCCGACTAGGCCCTCCAAATATGAAATTAACCCTTGTTTTGCAAGGGTTTTATTATGTTTAAAAAATTTCTGGTCTTGTTTTTAGTCTTGTTTACATATATAAATATTTAAAAACAGCTAGCAAGGATATTCCCCTACTAGTTTTTAAATAACCTTTTGTTTTTTTGCCGTGAAAAAAAGATTGAAAAGGATGTCGCATTTTGATATAATGTCAAAGAGATAGACTTAAAATGTTAGGTGCTTGCCTCCACATAATTTATTTAAAATATTTTATGAAGGAGGTGATGCCACGTAAGATTCAATGAGAAGAAAGGATTTGGCAGTGGAATTCTTAACCATTTTAGCAGTAATATTAATATTATTACTACTGCTATTAAAAGAATCAAAAAGGCAATAAAAAAAGCACCTAACTCAACTAATGAGTTATGGTGCATACACGAAACGTGGAGATAAGCACCTAACGGCAATAATTAGGTCTATCTCTTTTTTAGTTTGTACAAGAAAATGAATAGTATTCTTGCAAATACATTCGAATGCAATTGATTTAAGAAGAAAACAAAGTATACACAACGAGATTTTCTTCTATCATTATTATAACATCTTTAAATATTTTATGCAACAGCAAAGTAAATTATTAATGCATAAACTTAAGGATGCACTAGTATTATACAACATTTTTACCATTTGTCAAATAAAATTTTTGAGCTTTTTTACTTAAAAAATAATTATTATAAATCTAAACTATTTTTATTTAATAAAAATTCCTTTATTCCGATAATAAGTATTCCTTCGTCATTGCGCCATAACTTTATATCGTCACGAACCACAATAATTTTTTTAAAACTATCACCAATATTGTTAAGTGGCCTAGTTTCTTGTGAAGCTTTTTCCGGTTCTTCAATAGTAAGAGCTGACTGAATATAATATCTTTTACTACCTAAATTACAAACAAAATCAACCTCTAGCTTCTTTTTTGAATCTCCTTCTCTTATTTCAACTACACCAACATCGACATTATATCCCCTAATAAGAAGTTCATTATAAATAATATTTTCCATTAAATGATTTTCTTCTTGCTGTCTAAAATTAAGTCTGGCATTTCGAAGACCAATATCGGCAAAATAATATTTTTGAGGAGTGCCAATATATTTTTTTCCTTTATAAGTACTTTTATTATTAGTAGTTTTATAACTTCCATTAATTCCTTTCCTTTTAAATTTAGGAAAACCACTTTTATTAAAAAAGTTTTGATAAGCATTATCTAATATAAATGCACTATTTCTTAAAGCGCAGCTATCTATTTCTTTTAGAAATGGATATTCTTTTAACAAAGTAGGTATCATTTTTATTTGATCATAAGCTGTTTTTCCTTTTTTAGTATTTTTATAATAATTAATTCTATCAGCTAAAAAGTAATTATAAATAAATCTTGAAGAACCAATAGTTTTATTAATTAATAATTCTTGATTTTTATCTGGATAAAGTCTAAACATATAACCTTTTAAAATTTTCATAGCTATCACCTCTTATGACAACTATATCACGCGAACAAATGTTTGTCAATATATTTTTTTAATAAAATTAAGTATGACTTTCCTATTGTATGAAAAAGCCTATAAAGGATTACTTTATAAGCTTATTTTCTTAATCTCGCACTTGTTTCTTTTTCTACCGTTTCAATTATATTATTAAATACTTTAAGAACTTCTTCTTCGGTTAAAGTTCTATTTACATCTTGGAAAGTTAAATTATAAGCTACTGATTTTTCGTCTTCAGCAATATTATCACCAGTATAAACATCAAAGACATGGAAATCAGTCAGTAATCTTCCGCCAGCTTTTTTAATAACTTTTTCAATATCTTTAGTCATAACATCTTGCTTCATAACAAAAGCTAAATCTTTGACTATCTCTGGATATTTAGGGGCTGCTTTAAATTTAAGTGGTTTTACTTTAGTCATTAAAGCATTAAGTGAAAGTTCAAAAACATAAATATCGTCTTTATTAATAGAAGGATGAACTTTA
Organism: uncultured Bacilli bacterium; assembly: GCA_944363935.1. Taxonomy (GTDB): domain Bacteria; phylum Bacillota_I; class Bacilli_A; order RF39; family UBA660; genus Coprosoma. The sequence goes on along the minus strand of CALVVT010000034.1, from coordinate 6,310 downwards.
CCAATAATTCCAATAGATTTTCTATCTAATAATACTTGAGCTCCTATTCCAGGATGTAAATCACTTATTTCAGCTTTTTCAAATGTATAGCGATTCTTAAAGCCTAAATAATTAAGTAAGTTTTCGCAAATACCTTTAATTAAATAAAAATCAGTTTTAATATTTACACCATTCCAACTATTATTTATATAACTACCACTCATTAAAACAGCAATTTTACTTTCTTCTTCATAACTAGCGTCATAAGTTTTAGCAATTTCATAAATATTGATATTTTTAACTTTCCTTTTTTTATTATAATCGTAAACATCTAATAAAGAAGGAATTAAAGTCGTTCTTAAAATTGATTTATCAATACTCATTGGATTAGGTAAATTTAAATTTTCTTTATTTTGATATTTAAATAACGAAGCATTTTTTGGAGAAGTTAAAGTATAAGTTTTAACTTCATTTAAGTTTAAAGCCCGAAGTCTTTTAGAAATAATTTTCCGGTATTTAACATCACCAATATATTCTCCTTTTTTAGTACTAATAACTGGTAACGTTGATTTTAAATTATGATAACCATAAAGTCTGCCTATTTCTTCAGCTATATCATTGACATAAGGTTCAATGTCAAGTCTTCTAAAAGGAATTGTTACTTTAAACGTATCATTTTCATAAGTAAAAGGAAAATCTAATCTAGCTAATTCTTTTTTTACATCTTCTTTAGAAATAGTAATTCCAAGTAAATTATTGACTTCTTCAGCTTTAAAACTAACTGTTTTTGGTGTTTTATCTACATTATCGTATTTAACAGTTCCCGTAAGAACTTTAGCACCAGCATATTTTTCTAATAAATAACACGCTCTTTCGATAGCTTTTTCAGTATATTCGAAATTAAGTCCTTTACCATATCTAATAGAAGCTTCACTTTTTAAATCCAAATTACTAGATGTATATCTAATACTAACACTATCAAAAATCGCACTTTCAATTAAAATATTTTTAGTATTTTCCGTAACTTCTGTATTTTCTCCGCCCATTACTCCAGCAATACAAACTGGTTTATTGCCATCAGTAATAACAATATCAGAAGCTTTTAAAGTTCTAACAACTCCATCTAAAGTTTTAATTTCTTCATTTTCTTTAGCATCTCTGACAACTATTTTATCACCTAAAGCATCTTTATCGAAGAAATGAAGTGGCTGACCATATTCAAGCATCACATAATTAGAAATATCAACGACATTATTAATTGACCGCATACCATAAGCATTAAGTCTTCTAACGATAAAATCAGGTGATTTTCCTATTTTAACATCAGTTACCATTTTAGCTAAATAATAAGGACATTTTTTTGTTTTAACTTCTAGGCTAAAGTGATTTTTAATATCGTCCTTAACTGGGTTTGTTTCAGCTACTGGTAAAGTTACTTTTTTATTTAAAATAGCGGCAATTTCATAAGCAAAACCAATATGATAATAACAATCATTATTTCGGTGTTTATGAATATCAAGTTCATATAAAGTATCGTCTAATTTTAAATATTTTAAAATATTCATACCAACTGGAGCATCTTTAGGTAATTCTTCAATGCCTCTATCATAAGCTTCTTTAGTTTTTTCTTCAAGGCCAAGTTCATATAAAGCACATATCATACCATCAGACTCTTCACCAGCTAATTTACTTTTTTTAATTGTTATATCCGGAAGTTTAGCTCCAGGAAGAGCAACTATTACTTTTAAATCTTTTCGAACGTTATCAGCACCACAAATAATTTGTTTAATTTCACTACCAGTATTTACTTTACAAATATGAAGATGGTCTGATTTAGGATGCATTTTACATTCTATTACTTCCCCAACAATTACATTATCTAAATTATTAGTAATGACTTTTTCAATATTTATTCCAGCCTCTGTTATTTTAACAGCTAGTTTTTGTAAATCTTCATCTTCAATATCAATGTAATCTTTTACCCATTCTAAATCAATCATAAACTAGCCTCCTTTCTATCAAAGGTTTTACTTTCTCTTAAATCATTAGTATAAAATACTCTTAAATCGTCGATATTGTATTTAAGCATGGCAAGTCTTTCAGCTCCAAACCCAAAAGCAAAGCCACTCCACTCTTTAGGATCATAACCACAAACCTCTAAAACTTTAGGATGAACCATACCGGCCCCAGAAACAGTAATATAACCAGTATTTTTACAAATATTGCAGCCTTCACCTTTACAATGATGGCAACTAATATCCATTTCTACTGATGGTTCAGTAAATGGATAATAACTAGGTCTAAATCTTGTCTTACAATCTTCACCAAATAAGTGTTTAGCAATTACATCAAAAGTTCCTTTTAAGTCTGATAAACTAATATTTTTATCCACTAAAAGACCTTCTATTTGCATAAATTGATGGGAATGAGTAGCATCGTCGTCATCTCTTCTATATGTTTTTCCGGGACAAATAACTCTAACTGGTTTTTCCCCTTTACCTTCTAACATTGTTCTTACTTGAACAGGAGAAGTTTGCGTCCGTAGTAATAATTCGTCACCTTTTACATAGAAAGTATCCTGGGCATCTCTTGCGGGATGACCTTTAGGTAAATTAAGCATCTCAAAATTATACTTATCAAGTTCAAGTTCAGGGCCATCGACAACATCATAACCCATTGACATCATTAATTCTTCAAGATCTTCAACTACTTTTTCCACAATACTAGGGGCACCAATAGTAACTAAAGTACCTGGTAAATTAATATCAATACTTTCATTTTCTAATTTTTTATTTAGTATTTCCTTTTCTATTTCCTCTTTTTTTTCTTCAATTAAATTAGTACTATCGTTTTTTAATTTATTTAAATTTTGACCAAAATCTTTTCTTTCTTCTTTAGGTAAGTCTTTTATTTTCATAGACATTTCAGTAACAAGACCTTTTTTCCCTAAATATTTAGCTTTAATTTCATTTAAAGAATTAATAGTTGTAATACTATTTAATTCTTCTTTTAAACTATTTAATATTTCTTCCATAACTATTCCTCCTTCAAAAAAAACTTATAAATGTAAGGGCGAACTAATCGCGGTACCACCTTACTTTATAAGTTTTACTTACCTCAAAAGCTTAACGCGCTTAAACGATATATCTTTAAATATACAGCTCAAAGGGTGAATTCTTAAAAGATTATTGTTAGCTTTCACCAGGGCGCTAACTCTCTATAAATAATTACTTTTAATACTATGTCCTCGTCTTCGCTTTTATGTACACCATTATAGCACATTTTCCAAAAAATACAAGTTTTTTTAACTAATTATATACGGATTACCCTCTTCACCACTAGGCTCCTTTTTTAAATTAATTTTTACTCCTGATTTTAAATAAACAACCGGCTTTACCGCATAACTGTTTTCAACCCCAACTAATTGATAACCTTCTTGATAACCTTCCTTTGTAATTGCATATACATTGTTTTCATTATCACTACCACCATTAGTTGTTAATGTAAGGGTATCAGAAATATATGTTGTCTCCTTACAATTTTCTTTACCATTAAAACCATCAAATGTCCGGCACTGGTCATCACTATTCGAATTTAAATAATCACTCATATTTATTAAACCAACTTTACTATTCCAAGTCGTATTTTGAACTAAAGCTTTAATATCAGCAGAAGTTAAGTTTTCTCCGGTAATAAAGCCTGTATCAAAATTATGATACGCTAGAAGACTGTTAGTAGTAGAAGGATTATTTAAATACTCACCATTTAAATAATTATGCAAACTATTACTAGCGTCCCAGTTAAGTATATTAGAGTTATCTTCACCTGCTTTAGGTTCATTATAAGCCTTACCTCCAATATTATCATTTCGCATTATCTTAATTGTATGATCTGGTTCAAGAGAAATAATCCGCCAAGTTTCAGTATTAAAAGTTATATAATTATTTGGACTTTTTCCTTCATAAACATATCTACCGTCTTCGTCAAAATCTTTGCCATTTGCTATATAATTATAAGCAATATCAGTTGTTACTTCTTCTACTTCTTCATTTTTATTAGTATCATTAATTGAGGCTTCTTTAAGTTTATCCATACTAAATTTTCTATTTGATAAAATAGCTAAACTACCAAGCATTAATACTAAAAAAAGTGATAACATTCCATATAAAAGTGCGGATGTAATAAAACCATTTTTCTGCATTTTAAGCCCCTCCTCTATTATCAATTATACAATAATTAATAATAAAAAACAATAGAAAAAGGTCACATGCCCATATGACCTTTAAAAACCTAATATAATATACTAGGTGATGTTTTATGCGTAGAAATTGGTGGTGTGGCCGCGGTAAATGGTGTATTTTAGGACTGGCTTTCTTTATTATTGTTATTTATCAGTTATTTTTAACTATTTTTATCGTTACTAGATTTAATGTTATTTTATTATTTATTTTCTTAATTTTATTATTTATTTCTTTTTTTAGACTTTTCTTTTGGTAAATTAATTAATTTTTCAGCTTTATTTAATGCATCAATAAAATGTCTAACCTTAACACATCTTTGATAATAAGAACCTTTTAAATCAAGTAAATCAGGCATACTTATTAAAGTATTAAGTAAAGCTTTTTCAGTATCAAATAAAGGATAATGATGCTCATACTCCCTAAATATTTCTTCAAAATCAAAATCTAATTCATGCTTTTTATAAAGTTTATATAAATCAAAAACTGGACTACCTATTTTAGCTTTATCCCAACTTATTAAATAAGAATTATCATTTCTTAAAAAATGATTAAGTGACAAATTATTATGAATGACAACTTGACGCTCTTTTTCTTTAGTTTTTATCAAGTTATGCCAATATTCTAAATTATCGTGACATCTATCAATCATATAATAAACTTTATTAATATTGGTTGCTAGTAAAAGTTCGTCTGGACTCATATAAACTTTAGTTTCAATAATAGTAATTAAATCTGTATAATAACTATATAAGTAATCAATGTTACCTCTAATATCGTCGTATATCTCTTCATATTCTTCAGTATCTATTTCTTTATAATGCGTTGTTTTATTATGAAGTAAAGAGATAAGTCTAACTAAATCTAATATTTTTTGTTCTTTTGGAATATCATATTCTTCAATATATTTATAACTACGATAATCATTATCAATAAATTTTGGTAAATAATCAAAGTTTCTAGACTTTAAATAATCTAATATTTCTTTATTGATGTTATTTTCTTTAAAAACATATTTCCCTTTATCAGTTTCAACTATAATACTTTTACCTTTATTTACATATTTTTTAGGTACTAAATTATGTTTTCGAAGTTCTTCATTAATTTCCACTAGCAATTATTATTTTATCGCCTAATTTAATATCTGTTAAATCATTATAAGCTTGAAGAGTTTCTTTATTAGTACCATATTCTTCTATAATACTTTCTAAAGTATCGTTTTCAGTTACAACATGGATTTTATAAACTACATAATTATCACTATCATTAACAGGATTAAAAATCGAAGCTACTTCTCTATCCTCTTTTGATTCTTCTTTTATCTCTTCTTTAACATTATTATCTTCTTTAATCTCTTCCTTAATTTCTTCCTTTGCTTCTATTAAATTATCGACAGCCACTTCGATATTAATCGAAAGAACTTTGTCATTAATTACTTCATAATAAAAATCATTAATATCTATTTTAACTTCACTTATATCGTATTTTTTATCAATTGTTATATTAACAGGGAGTTTATACTCAAAATTATCTAAAGTAGTACTAGCTGGGGTTATTTTATAAGTTCCACTTACTATAAAATCCCCATTTATAATATTGTTATCTTTTTTATCAAGCGTATGCTCCAAAGAAATACTATTAATACCCGCAATAGCAGTATTTAACTCTATATCTTTTTTAAACGGAACTATTTTTTTCATTCTATCATCTCCTAATAAAGTTTATTAGGATTTTTTTATTTCATGACAATTTTATAATGAAAAACATTTATTTTAATTAAATAATTATTAGGAAGTTTATTAGGAAATTTATTAGGAAATTACTAGGAAATGTGATATGATTAATTTGACAATAATTGAGGTGTAGAAATAAAAAAAGCGGCTAAAAAAAAATCAGTTGCAAATAAATTAGAAAAATTTATTTAATAATGATTTAAAAAGAGGTTGGGAGTTTTTTGGGAGTTTTTTTAAACCCAACATTCAAAAACCCTTGATTTACAAGGGCTGATAAACAAATGGAGCGAATCACATACAAGTTACGAACTTTATTCTCTTTCTGTATTCATTATATATTAAAATTAATATATTTTCAAT
>CALVVT010000033.1 GCA_944363935.1 uncultured Bacilli bacterium | reverse complement strand
TCATCTTTACTAAAATCTAAAATATCCAATTTTTGCATAGAAAAAGTTGTAGGCACATTTTTAGCACCCCTAAACAAGTCCACAACAGACATAACCGCTTTATCTTGAAATTCTTGTTTCTTAAATTGTAGTTTCATTGTTATCTATTCCTCTAATCTTGATATTCTATCATACAAATTGTCTAAAATTTCATCAACATCATCTTTTTCAAATAATTTTGACTTTTGATATTCTATTTTTGCTTTTTTATCTATTGGTTTAATATTCTTTATATTAATATACCAAAGTAATTTTTTTTCTATTATAAATAAACCAGCAAGTGCGTTTAGCAAATTTTCTTGATTTGCAAAATTAAAATTAGATTTGTTAAATTTACTATTTATTTCTGTTCTTTTATGTTTTACATTATTATAATGATGCCACCAATTTGGTAAATTCCCTTTGTATTTTTTATAGCCGTTTTTATCATATCTTACTTCAATATTTACATCAACCCAAGGCATAAAAGTCAAATCATATTTATTTAATATTACTTTTTGTTCAGTTAAATAGTTAAATTGATTAGTCAATAAATATAAGTGTTCCATTATATTATCTCCTTTGTAAGCATTATCAACTAACTTGCAAAAAGTTTTTAAAATCACATCTACTTCGCTACAAACAGATAAATATAACTTTAAATACTCAATAGAAAAAGAATGAGCATTGTTAATATCTATACTAATATATTTTTCAGTATTTAAAAAATCTTGTTCAAGAAGTAAAAAATAATTCCAATAATTTTTAATAAAATCATTTCTTGTTAGTGTTTTTAATTCCATTTATTTACCTTTTTAATCTTAATATTAAAATAACCTCATTTCTTTGTTGCGAGATTTTAAGATTTCTTCTGCGTTTACTAAAAGATTGTCTGTGTTAAAACAACGATCAGCAAATAGATATGTTCCAACACTTTCATTTGCAAAATCTTCAATGTCTTCTATTGTTAAATTTGGATAAGTGCAAACAAGTAATTTATACTCTGGTGCTTCAATTATATATGCTTTATCATTTTGTGTTTTTGTTATAGGCAAAGTTAAATCAATACCGTATTTAAGCATAACTTCATATACTAAATCCAATTCAGTTCTATCTTCTTTAATATAATCCATACTTGTTTGAATTCTATCTTGAATTACATCAACATCTTTTGTTGGTGTGTTATCCCACTTTTTAAGGTTAGAACTATCAAGCTTAAATACTTTAAAGCCTGTGTCTAATGCAATTAACTTATCCCATTCTTTTATAAAACTGTGTAAAGGATTTTTAGTTTCTTTGGTATGATTTAATATTTTATTTTTTTCTACAAATTCTTTTTCAATTATCTCACTAGCATTTTTTATTCTTTTTAAAGCTATATCACAAATATTTTTTAACCCATCAGCAAAAACTTTTGACTCTTCATCTATCTTTTCAGGTAGTTGAACGCAAATAAATTTTATTTTAGACTTATTTTCAAAATTGAATTCCATTACTGCGTGAGCTGTTGTTGCTGAACCAGAAAAGAAATCTAAAACTATATCATTTTTATCACAAATCAAAAACATTAATTTTTTTATCAAACTAATTGGTTTAGGAAAATCAAAATAATTTGGATCAATAACTTCTGCTAAATCTTTTTTTGCATTATCGTTTGAATAAATATTATTTATAAATTCTAATGAGCTCATTGTATTGTTTCTTGTTGTATATTTAATATAATATTCCCCATTGTTGTCCTTATCAATTGTTGCATTCGTATATGTTTTAGTATATATTCTTTGTCTATCTTTTCCATTTTTTACAACTACAAAACCATTTTTTAAACCAAATTCAAATTTTGCTTTACTCCAACGCCATACCCAATCTTTTGCATTATGCTCACCTTTATGTCTTTTATCATGAAGTTCTTTACTTCCACCTGCATAAAAAGATACATTTCCAATCTTTATTTCAAAATCCATTGTCGGATTATACCACAACGAGTCGTAATCAAGCGTTTGATTTAATTTGTATTTGCCTCTTTCGTTTACAAATTCATCTTCATTATCAAACCCTTCGCCAGTTGTTTCGATTCCATTAAATGATATTTCATAAATATTTTTAGAATAAATCAAAACATAATCGTTATTTTTAGCAATAGTATCACTATGCTGTTTTCCTGATTTTTTAGTTATTCTTGGTAATACACCTATAAAATTGTGTTCCCCAAAAATTTCATCACAAATTTTCTTTAAGTTTGCTTGTTCATTATCATCAATTGAAATAAAGATTACACCATCATCTTTTAGTAAATTTCTTGCGAGTTTTAGACGTGGATACATCATGTTAAGCCAATTTGTGTGATACCGCCCATCTGTATTAGCATTTGATTTTTGTGCTTGTCCTGTTTGTTCTTTATAATTTTTGATATTATCTTCGAAATTATCTTTATATACAAAATCATGACCTGTATTGTATGGTGGGTCTATGTAAATCATCTTAATTCTT
>CALVVT010000032.1 GCA_944363935.1 uncultured Bacilli bacterium | reverse complement strand
TCTATTTAAATAACGATAATAAAATCTATTACATTCAGTATTAATAATATATTTATCAGTTTGAACTAAAGAATCAGGAATTTTAGACTTTTCATTAATTCTTTCTAAAGGTAACACTGGATTTAGAGTTTTTAAATATTTAAACTCTTTGGTAGGTAATACTTCCTCTAAAAAAGGTTTTAATAGTTTTTCTCCTCCATGGCCACAGAAGAGCTGATGAAATAATAAATCGTTGAGACCATTAATATTATTTTGCAAACATCTTCCTCCTCTCTTTTGAAGGGAAAAATACCCTTCTATTATATATCATAGGAGATTTATTTAAAAAATCCTTCTTTTTTTTGTAATTTTTTTTAAAAAAATGAAAAAAAGTCCAGAAAATGGACTATTTTATTTTAAAAACATATTTAAAATTATTAATTAAACCATTATTCAATAATTAATTCTATTTGACTATTTTTAGCATAATTAATATTGAAACTATAGTTTTTACCATTAATTTCCTTTTTTACTTCATTAAGTTCTCTACCTAATTTTTCAGTAAATTCAGAAATATCTGTTATATTAGAGCTTGTAGTAATATAAATTGTATATTTACCTTTTGGTAAGTCTGAAATATCAATATCATTATCATACCAAGCTCTTGTTTTATCTAAATTGTCACTTTCCGGAAGAACTGCTGTATAATCACCATTAGTTACTGTTCCTAAATCTTTCACATATGTTTCATATGTTTTTTGATTTTCAAAAATAATTTTTCTAGTAACATTTAAATTAGAATCTAATTTCATTCCATAAGAATATGACATACCTCTTAAATGTAATTTATCACCCTTAAAATTAAATTCAGTAAAATTATCAAACTGATTATAATAACTACCAGCAGTTTTATCAGCCAAAAGATTTTCTCTAACAATAAATTCTATAGGACTGTTATCATAATTATAATTATTACGAATAACAACATTTTTACTTCCTTTATAACTAGTTATTTGCTTACTATTAGTTTTATTGTTAAGAACATTTTCAGAAGTAAAATCTTCACCAATAGATTTTATCATAGCTGTATAATTACCATTTGGAATATTTGTAAAGTCAAGATTAATGGTAAACCAAGAATATCTATAATTTTTACCATCAGAACTATAAACATCAAATGGGATTTCCTTTTCATTAGTAATTCTTACACCTTCCTTTTCATAAGTTCGGCCAGAATCAATATTTTTTAAAATAAGTTTATATTCAATATTAGTATCTAAATCATTATCAATACCTCTAATAGTATTATAGCCTTTTAATTGTAAATTACCATTAACATTATCTAAATAATCGATATAAAACAAACCATCTGCTGGCGCTAAAACCTTTTCAGCGACTGTAACAATAATTTCTTTAGTAACCGTTTGCCCGGCTTTATCAGTTACTTCATAAATAACTTTATAATCACCAATTGTATCAGTTTTTACTTCATTTTTAATAACCTTAATAGTTTCAGTTAAATCACCATCTTCTTTATCTGATGCCGTTATACCTTCTTTAGGATCAAACTCTTCATTTAAATTAATTGTTTTATTAACAGCATTAATTACCGGCTTTTCATTAGCTACAACTGAAACATTTATTGTTTTAGTAACAGTTTTGGTGGTTCCTACAACTGTATATGTAACTTCATATTTACCAATATTTTCAGTATCAACAGTCTCCGTATAAGTTACTTTATCAGTAATATCAGTACTTCCTTCTATAGCGGTAACCCCATCCATATAATCAAAAGTTGTATACTGACTTACTTCTTTATCACTAGCATTAATCACAGGTTCTCTATTATCTTTAACGGTAATATTAACAGTTTTCGTCGCTGAAAAATTACTATTATCAGTAACTTTATAAGTAATTTTATAAGTTCCAGCTTTAGCTGTATTAACTTCACCAGTATAAGTTATTTTACTAGTCAAATTACCATCTTCCTTATCAGATGCGGTTACTCCTCTCTTATAATCAAATGAAGTATTAATGTTAATTGTTTGGTCACTAGCGTTAATTACCGGCTGGGTATTAGTAATATTAAAATCACTTACTTTAACATAACCATACTGATATTTATTACTATCAGTATATATTTTATAAAAATCGCCTTCTTTATCAATAACATTAACCGGAACATTAGCTACTTTAAAACTACTATTTTTATTTCTCATCGTATAAATAGGCGTTTTAGTACTAGCGTCTTTATAAACAACAATATTAGATTTTCCAAATTTACTAACAGCAATAGTATTAGATTTATAATCTTTTAAGCCATTAGTATTTTTATCAGTTGTATAATTACTAGCTGCGGCTTTTTCTCCAGAAAGAGGGTCAGAAGCATATTTAACATTTCTACCGCTTCCCTTATTTCCTTCATGAGAACCAAAATAATACTGGGCTTCAGCAAGGGCATAATCTTCTAAATAATTCTTCGCATAATCGATAATTGAGTCTTTAACACTAGCGTACGTTTTCGCACTATTATATGGATCACTATCATTAGCACCATAACCAAATAAATTATTCTTATTCATGGCAATCTTGCTAGTGCCACTAGAACTTTCATTTTTAGCAACAGAAAACATCGATAAAGCATTAACTCCGTACATTTCTTCAACTTCTTTAAAATATTTACCACTGCCATACATTTTAGAGCTTTTATTAGTTATTTGCTTGTCCATATCAGCCGCCGTCGCTTTACTAATAGTTTTCGCCGGAGCATACAAATAATATGGATAATTCGGATTATCTTTATTTAAAGCATTTTTATAAGTATTATTCCGGTAGTCGTCTAACATTGAAGTTAAACTCGTATATAAATAAATTCCACCATCAAAACTATAATAATGCGTTCCTACACTTAAATATGTAGGACTAGGACCTAAATTAGTAAAATAATCACTTTCAATAGTCCCAGTATGATAAGCAAATCTATGCAATAAATTACCATTATCATAACGATAAAAATAAGTATTTAAACTATTACCAGTAACTTCTTTAGCCCAATCACCGGCAACCCAACCTGTTTTATCATCATAAGTTATTTGATACCAATTGCGACCACCGGCATAGGTCTTACTAGTATATGCAAACTGACATTTTGTACATGTAATGGCTCCAATAGAACTAGAACTAGTTGAAGGCCCAGACCGAAAATTAAGACCACTAACGCTCATTTCAATCATATTAGCGGAATACAACGATAAAGGTTTTATTTCGCCAATACCAGCATCAACCCAGCCTTTAAAACCATTAACCATTATTTGAACTCTATTTTTACTTTCGTTATAATCGATAAAAGCAGTATCAAGCATACTAGAGGCATTAATATAAGTATAAGCACTACTATCATTAACATTTTGATATACATTACTTGTTGCATTACCAGCTGGTTTTAATTTAAAAATCGCATATCTCGCATTAATGACTTTACCATTTTTATAAACAGTAGCAACATTAGTACTAGTCGAATTTTGTTTATTCATAACACTTACAGCTTCAGAATAAGTACTATAACTGCCAACTGTTTTATTGCCCGAAGTTCCAGAAACCATAACTACTGAATAAGCACCAGCGGCCTTGGCACTTGGAATAAAAGGCCCAAAAAATGAACATAAAATAAGTAAACACATTAAAACATTAACAACTTTATGCATAAACCCAGCCTCCTATTTTCTAACTTAATTATAACAAAAACGACATAAAAAAACAATTTTCTTGGGCTAAAAAATGTCAAATAATGACAAGTTTTATTTACTAATAAGAAAAAGCTTGATATAATGAAAATGTTATAGGGGGAAAGAATATGCAAAAAAATATATTTAAATTATTTAAAGAAAGTTTAAAAAATAAAAATTCTTATATACCAAATCTTTTGACAGCTTCAAGACTTGCTGGCGCTTTTATCGTTCCTGGACTATTTTTATCGGGCAATATTCCTCTAGCATTTATTGCGGTAAGTGCTTTTGCGGCTACTGATTTTTTAGATGGTAAGATTGCCAGAAAATATAATGGATTTAGTGAGTTTGGCCGCATTTTAGACCCAATTGCCGATAAGGTATTTGCAATTATTCCCTCACTAGCTATTTTACCAATAACCCCTATTCTAGCTTTAAATATTGGCGCGGAAGCGATTATTGCTTACATTAATTCTAAATCTTATCAAAATAATGGTCATCCTAAAAGTTCTTTTCTTGGTAAATTTAAAACTTTTTGTTTATTTCCAACTATTGTCTTTTGTTACTTAAATATTGCTTTTAATATTCCTTTAGCTAATATTATAATTCCTGCTTTAAGTTTAGGAACTTTAGGTATTCAAAGCTTAACTGCCTTTGACTATTATCAAAAAGCAAAAAAAGAAAATATTATAATAAATATAGATAAAGAAAACAATGATAACAAAATTACTTTAGAATATCAAGAAAAAGATTACGAATACGCATTAGAATATCAAAATGATTCATACAATTTAGAAAGTCAAAATAATGCATATGATTTAGAAACGCAAAATGATATTTATGATTTAGATTACCAACCTGAACAAGAAAAAAATAAAGTAAAAACTATGGTAAAAACTTATCCAAAGAAAAACGCCCATAATTAGGCGTTTTTTTAGTTTAAATTAAATACCATATAAATAATAACTACAATATAAATTAAATATAATATCCAACCATTTATTTTTTCAAAATTAGTTGATTTATATTTAACACCTACTGCCATAGTGGCAAGTACACCGCCAATAAGGCCACCGATATGAGCCCATATATCAATGCCACTAGCAAAGAAGCCAATAAGTAAATTAATGATAATTAACGGAATTATTTGTGATTTAATTACCGAATCTAAATACACTCTGTAATGATAGCCAAAATATAAAAGCGAACCCATTAAACCAAATATTGCGCCACTGGCACCAACACTAAAGCCAGAACTCATAAAGATTGAAAGTACACTACCAGCTAATCCACTTAATAAATAAACAGCTAAATATTTGCCTTTACCAAGAAAACTTTCAAGCTGCATTCCAATGATATATAAAGCATACATATTAAATACCAAGTGAAAGATATTAGCATGAAGAAAAATTCCAGTAATTAAACGGTACCACTGCCCATCAGTAATTAAATACCGGTTAACGGCTAAATTATAAAGAAAATCATTAGCAAACATTGAAACAATAAAAATCAAAATATTAATAGCAATTAAAACATAAGTAACAATCGGTTTTTTTGGTCTAAAAACATCTTCCGCCATTTTAGCATCGTCTTCGTTTTTAGCATTAATATCTTGCGTTAGTTTAAAGAATAATTCTAATCCTTTTTCTTTAAACGTCATATTGTTATTAATATCAGGAAATGAAGTTGTTATAAACTGATACTTATTTAAATCATTTTCATTTTTAACATTAGCAAACGAAATATTATTGTCACTAAATTCTTCAATATGAACATTATCCCCTAAATTAATAAAAATACTTAAGGCATTTAATCTAAAAGATAAGGTTCTTTTTTTAATATTTTTCATTAATACTTTTGTTTTAAATAAATCGTTTTTAAATTGTTCGTTATTATGAATATAACCAGAAACTATTCTAACTATTTTATAATCTTCGTTTAAATTTTCGAGCCATATTTCATTTTGAACCCCATGAATAATAATTGGGTTATATCCTTTTAAAGAAATAAAATAATGTAATAATTTCATTACTAATTCTTCATTTTCGGCAATTGTTATTTGATTCATTTTCCGCCTCCTTCAAAATGTTTTAAAACGTTTAAAAAGCAATCTGGAAGTTCACTATCAAACTCTAAATATTTACCAGTTGTCGGATGTACAAAACCTAAAGTCTTCGCGTGTAAACATTGTCCACTATCATCGATAAGTGGTTTTTTAGAATATACACTATCATTAACTACAGGGTGATTAATATAAGCCATATGCACTCTTATTTGATGGGTTCTTCCTGTTTCTAATTTAAGTTCAATTAAAGTCGCTTTGGCATATCTTTTTAATACTTTAAAATGAGTTACTGCTTCTTTCCCATTAGAATTTATAGCCATTTTTTTACGGTCACTAGTACTTCGGCCAATTGGAGCATCAATAGTTCCAGAATCATTTGTTATTACTCCCCAAACTAATGCTACATACTTTCTTGTTGTTTTCTTTTCTTCAAGTTCTTTAGCCAATATTTTATGAGCTTTATTGTTTTTAGCCACCATTAAAAGTCCCGTAGTATAAGCATCTATTCTATGAACAATTCCTGGTCTTTCTTCACCATTTACATTACTTAATTTAGTATGATATAAAAGACCATTAACTAAAGTATGATGTTTATTCCCTGCTGCTGGATGGACAACTACTCCATTGGCTTTATTAACCACGATAACATCTTCGTCTTCATATACTATATCTAAATTCATTTTTTCAGGAATTATATCGTCATTTTCTTTAATATGGTTAACTTCTACTTCGTCACCCGTTTTAACTAAAAAACCAGCTTTAACTTGTTTACCGTTAACTAGTACTTCACCAGTTTTTATCATTTTTGTTATTTGACTACGATTTTCGTCCATAACATCAGTTAAAAAATTATCTAATCTAATTTCATTATTTTCGACTTGATACTTCATTTCTAGCACCTCTAATAATATCAATAATAATTAAAATTACCCCAATAACAATAAAGGTATCAGCTAAATTAAATACTGGAAAATTATAACCAAAAATATTAAAATCTAAATAGTCAATAACGGCACCATATATAATTCTATCGATTAAATTACCTATTATCCCGCCTAATAAAAGGCCATATAATATTGTTTGATATGTTTTTAAATTTTGTCCTTTGATAAAGAAAAAATAAATTAAAATAATCGTAATTAAAGAAACTATAATTAAAAATGGCGTACTAGAGCTTAAAATACTAAACGCCGCTCCCGTATTAGAAACTAGGGTAATATTCCAAAAATTACTAATAATATTAATACTTTCTCCCATAGCTAAACTATTTAAACATAATATCTTTAATAATTGATCTAATAAAATACAAATAAAAGTTGTTATAATAATTTTCCGCATTTAATTCACCTAATGTATTATATCAAATTTTAAGAAAAAATACCACTAAAAGAAAAAAGGACTAATTGTCCTAGTTCAAATATTTATCTATTATCCTTTTTATTTCAACATCTAATCTTGATTTATCAATAAAATCACTAAAACCATCCGCTAAATAATGTTTACTTATTGATAATTTCTTTTCTTCTAACATAATTACCACTGGTGTTTTAAAATTTTCATTGGCTTTTAAAGCTTTTAAAATATCTAAAGCATTCATTTTATTCATAGCATCGTCAATAATAATTAAATTAAATTTTTGGCCGATTCTAGTACGTTCTAATACATCGTTGCCATACATTGTACAAATATTATCAATATTAAGTTCATTACAGTAATTTTCTAAAGTTGTAAGTTCTTTTAAATCATCGTCGACTATTAATACTTTTCTCACTCCTAAAATACGATTATAGTTTGACAAACGACGCTCCAGATCACTATCAACATCACTAACAAATTTTTGATCTAAAGTAACAATAATTTTTGTACCTTTATTTTCTGTGCTACTAATCAACAGCTTACCACCAAGCATTTTCAAAAGTTTCTTAATAGAATTTAAATTTAAATCCAAATTATTAGTTTGCTCAATATCTACTTCATTTATTTCTTCATTAACACTTAAAATATCATTTACTTTTTCTAGATCTATACCTTTTCCTGAATCTTCAACAGAAATTATTAACCGGCAAACATCATATTTAATAATAGCATTTGCTTCTACAATAATAAAACCATGATCAGTATATTTTATCGCATTATTTATTAGTGAAAATAAAATTTGCTTTAACCTTATACCATCGCCATAAATCCTTGAAGGTAAATTCGGACTAATATTTACAATAAAATCAATATCTTCAGCAATTTTGCTTTTATATTGCAACTGTAATTCTTCAAAAATTTTATTTATATCATATAAACTATTAGTGATTTTTATATTTTTAATATCAATTGCTGAAACATCCATTACATTATTTATTTTGTTTTCTGCTTCTTTAACAGTTGAATAAAGCTTTTGCAAAGTGTTTTGATAAACTTGTTTATCATTTGTTTGCAAGGCTCTACTACAAACTTTTATTACATCATTAATATATTTCTTGATTTCGGTGGTTAAATTAAATATAAAGTTTGAAGTTCCTTGGCTAGTTTTTTCGATAATCATTTTATTTTTATTTAATTCTTCTATCATTCTTAAATCAGGATTTTCTATCGTAAAATACATTAAAACAGTAACCAAAGTTTGTAAAGAAGACATTAATAAAATATCGGGAAAAAGAAACTGAATAATTGATACTCCACTACCAATTACAATAAAAGACAATAAAGGTAAATATTTTTTCATTTTTATTTGTTTAAAATTTTTTAACATTAAAATAATACATATAGTCAATAAAATTCCTGATAGTATATAAACGAAATTAACACTTGGCCCATAAGTATATGCTACTAACCCATTTTGGTTTTTAACATAAAGTGGCAAAGATATCATAATTACAAAAAGTATTATATAGACTAAAATATATTTTTTTAAATTTATTTTGTTCTTTTTACTTGAAATATAATAAGTATAAATAAAGAATATATATATCCATGTCAAATAATATACCATTATTAACTTTAAAAATAAACTATGAATATAAGTTCCATCATTTCCAGTCAATTCTAAAACCGTACTAGTAATTTCAAAAATTAAACCAACAAATGTAGTGATAATTAAAACAGAATAAATTTTATTTTCTATATTTTTTAATTTTTCTTTTGAAAAGAAAATAATAATAATGAGTAACATATAGAAAATACTACAAATAGCAAAGCAAAAACTAGCATTCATTATATTTACCTCCTAATTTCTGTTCATATTTAAGCGTAAAACAAAACCTTTATCAATATTTTTGTCATCCGCTTCAAGCTCTTGGGCTTCAAGTTTTCTATAATCAATTTTTTTAACTTTAGTAAGCGGTAATTCTTTTACTAATACAAATTTTTTAGGCATATTACGATCCATTATTTTCATATTACATATCGTTATTATATCTTCATAAGCTTTTTCCGGTTCAGAAACATCTTCTTTTAATACAACATAAGCTGCGGGAATATTTCCTTCTCCATGAACTTTATCCGGACTATTAACAACACAACAGTCTTCGACATATTCGCTTTCGCTTATAGTGTCTTCAATTTCAAATGGAGAAATGTTATAACCATCATATCTAATAATTACCCGTTTCATTCTACCAATAACGCTAAGTCCCCCTTCAGGATTTACTACTCCAATGTCACCAGTATGTAACCATCTCTGACCATCATCGTGAACCATGAATGTCGATTCAGTAGCTTCAGGGTTATTGTAAT
>CALVVT010000031.1 GCA_944363935.1 uncultured Bacilli bacterium | reverse complement strand
GATTTTTTAATAATTATAAAAATTATTTTCGTATTAAACTTTCACCAGTCATCTCGATTGGTTTTTTTATTTCTAATAATTCTAACATAGTTGGTGCTATATCTGCTAACTTACCATCTTTTAACCTCATATCATTCCTTGTAATAATGAATGGTACCGGCATGGTAGTATGGCTTGTTACAGGTACATGATTTTTATCCCACATTATATCACAATTGCCATGGTCTGCGGTTATTATTAAAGTACCTTCTTTTTCAAGAATCTTATCGTATAACTTTTTCAAACACGTATCCAAATATTCAACTGCTTGCTTTGCAGCTTCATAATTTCCAGTATGCCCAACCATATCCCCGTTTGCATAATTAAGAATCACAACATCATAAAAATCTTTATCAAGTTCTTTAATTAAGGTATCAGTTACTTCTTTTGCACTCATTTGTGGTTTCATGTCATAGGTTGCAACCTTTGGTGACGGTATAAGAATTTTTTTCATACCAGGATAGTTTTCTTCTTTTCCACCATCATAAAAATACGTAACATGGGCATACTTTTCGGTTTCCGCAATCCTAAGTTGATTTAAGTTATTTTGGCTTAAATACAATCCCATTGTTTCAGATAAATCTTGATGGTTAAACGCATGATTACATAATACCGTATTTACAACTGGCATCATGGTTAAAACACTTAAATTATTAAACTGTTTAGTTTCCATAGGGCTTTCTTTTGGATTAGTAATAGCGGTAAATAATTCTCTTAATCTATCTGGTCTAAAGTTAAAGGTTATAACACCATCATTATCTTCTAACTTACCATTATTTACTACGGATGGAACAATAAATTCATCCGTGATTCCTTCATCATAATTTTTTTCTATAGCTTCTTTAGCAGTATTAAATTTAGGTCCATCGTTGTACACAATAGCATCATAAGCTTTTATTAACCTATCATAATTATTATCCCTATCCATTGCATAATATCTACCGGATATGGTAACTATTTTACCAATACCATTTTTATTAATTTTATCTTCTAATGCTTTTATAAACGTATAACTACTTTTTGGATTAACATCCCTTCCATCTAAAAACAAGTGATAACATACGTTTTTAACATTGTTTTTATCTAGCATATCAATTAACGCAAATAAATGATTTATGTGAGAATGAACTCCCCCATTTGATAAAAGTCCCATAACATGAAGCTTTGAATTATTTTTTTTAACATGTTCTAGAACTTCTAAAATCATTTTATTTTTAAAAAAGCTTTCATCTTTAATAGCTTTATTAATTAGCTCAAGCGGTTGATAAACGATTCTACCTGCTCCTATGTTCATGTGACCTACTTCACTGTTCCCCATTTGGCCTGCTGGTAAACCAACTTTTTGTCCACTTGCTTCTAAAAGAGAATGCGGAAAATTATTCCATAAATAATCAAAGGTAGGTTTATTGGCATTTTTAAAAGCGTTACCATCTTTCTCTTTTCTTATTCCACAACCATCTAAAATACATAATACTAAAGGTTTTTTCATATTATCATCTCCTTTTTTATTATACCAAAAAAGACTTTTTAAATAAAATACAAAATAAAAAAAGCAATAAAATGCTTTTTTACTAATTATAGGTTTTTTTGCCCTTTACCAAATATATTATAAAAGCAGCAAGTGCCGAAACGCCAAAAACACAAGCGCCTATAATGTAAAATATCTGATATGACATTGGTTCTACCAATGTATAATAAACTACGTAACTATCATTTTTTAATTTAAATTGTTCCGTTTCTAAATCAGTTATTTGCGAATCAATATCACTTGCTTGCCTTTGGCATACGTTTATATTTTCGAACCAGTTTGAATCACTTTGGTTAAATGAATCACATTCTTGAAGTTTAGCTTCATACTGAGCCTTCAAATCCGATAATTCTTCATCAATTTCAGCATATCTTTCATTGGCTTTTTCATATTTTTCATTAGATTGTTTTTGTGCTTCTTGTGCGTTTTTTTCGTTTGTTTTCTTTGCATCACTTTGCCTATAAAGTCCAAACGCCACAAGTATAACCGATATTAATACTCCTATCATTAATATTAATAAAGGTAAAGGGATTCTTTTTTTACTTTTTTCCATATTTTACTCCTTTCAAATACAAATAATCATTAATTAATAGTTTTATCCATTATCTCGTTAAAAGTACTTTCAGTCGAATTATATATTCTATCCGCTCTTTCATTAGCTTTAAAAAAACTACTAAATACCAGTATAAAAACAATTATTACCATTAAAAATATAAATCCGATAAAACATAAGTAACCAATTCCAATACCTTTACCAACTTTTAAAACTTTTTTACCAGTATTTTTTATTTTTTCCTTATTCTCGTCTTTAGAAAGGTAATTCTTAGCAGATTTTATCCCATCGTTAATAGTACCTTTAATTTCATCGTTTAAAGTATTGTCAACATACGTTTCGTTTTCTGGTACATATTTATCATCTATACCTACGTATTGTGCATTTTTTTTCAATTTTGACCCTCCTCTAATATAACTGCGGTACCACTAGCTGACACCATTAGCATAAGCGAGTTATTTTGTCCAACGCTAATAGATTCAACATCAATGCTTACACCTACAATTGCGTTAGCGCCAATTTTTTTTGCACGAATCATCATTTCATTAATTGCATCCGCTCTGGCATTAACTAATTCT
>CALVVT010000030.1 GCA_944363935.1 uncultured Bacilli bacterium | reverse complement strand
GTATGGGAAATGGAAATCCTATGGTTCATAGAAATATAATTAACAACCGTGGATATTCTAGTGAAAAAATTTATCAGTCAACCCCAATGTATGAGTTTGATTTAACACCTGATAATATAAAAAGTATCAGAGAGTACAATAGAGAAGGAAATCATAAGTATAGCGATTGGACGTTAGAATGTGATAGGGATAATGGTGCTAATAAAATATGCCATAGTACATTTTTAAGAAATGTTGTTAAAATAAAAAGTAGTTCGACTTGTGCTGATGTAAGTAGGTTAGGTACTTGTGACGATAACGGAAAGGAGAGGTGATAATTAATGAATCAATCATTTTGGGGCGTTTTAGTTGTAATGCTTGGAATCGCTTCTCTTTTGCTTATTGTCTTTTTCCAAACCGTTACTAATACAGACGAACACAATTCACAATTAATAAAAGAAGTTACTGAAGGTGCAATGTGGGATGCTGTTGACTATGGTTATTATAGACAAACTGGTGTAGTAAAAATAAATAAAGAAAAATTTGTAGAAAATTTTTTAAGAAGATATGCTGAAAGTGCTAATTTATCAAGAAATTATAATATTAAATTTTTTGATGTTAATGAAACTCCCCCAAAAGTAAGTATCCGGGTTACAAGTGGTGTTACTGGTAATGCAGCTAGTGTACTTAGTGCTACTGAAGACCCTGTAACAGTTCAGTTATCAAATACGATAGATGCGATTTTAGAAACGCCATATTAAAAGAAGAAAAAGGAGATGAAAAATAATGAATAATGTTTTAGGCTCGTTTAAAAAAGTTATTCGGAACAAAAATACAGTAACAATTATTGGAGTAATTATTATTTTAATATTGTTATATGCTGGGTATAGTATGCAAATTAATAGTGCAGTAGAGCCAGTTCAAGTTCCAGTGGCTACTGAAACAATTCAGCCACGTACAGAAATTACTGACGAAATGGTTGAACTTATTGATGTACCTAATATATCTTTAAGTGATAATGTTATTAGAAGTAGAACAGAAATTGTTGGTAAATATTCTAATATTAACTCTGTTATTCCAGCAGGAAGTATGTTCTATCTTGATACTGTAATTGACGAAGATGAACTTCCAGATTCGGCTTTTGTTAAAGTTAAAGATGGAGAAGTTGTTTATAATTTTCCTGTTAACATGGAAAGTACTTATGGAAACTCTATTTATCCAGGTAATAAAATTGATATTTATATGAAGGCTGGAAATGGTAATGACGAACAAGTTATGGTTGGTAAGTTAATCGAAAATGTTGAAGTTCTAGCCGTAAAAGATTCTTCAGGTCGTAATGTATTTGAAGATACTAGCGAAGCTCGGACACCATCTATGTTAATATTTGGTGTTGAAGAAGAAATTAATATTTTACTTCGTAAAGCATCTTATTTAGATGGAATTGGTGTTGAACTATTCCCAGTTCCGCAAGGCGGTTCAGTAACTGTAGAAGGTTCAACAGCTGTTTCAACACAACAATTAGTGGATTATATCGAGGCTCATTCTGTAAATATTCCAATAGCTGACGAGACAAATACTGAAGACGATGAATTACTTCCAACAATAAAACAAAATGAAGATAATCCAGGTGAAGTTACAATAAAATTCCCTAAAGGTTGTGGTAGTGATTATACTTGTACTTATGCTAAAGATGGCGAAGCAGCTAGAGAAGTATCAAAGAGAAATCAAACCGTAACATTTAATAACAATGGTACAGTGACTGCATCTGTTGTCGAAAAAGACGGTACTATCCATCAAGCTACTGACGATATAATCATTGACGAATCTGCACTTGAATCAAATAGACAAGGTAGTGCTCAATAAGGGGTTGATAAAATATGCATGGAAATATGTTTGATCAAATTGATTTTGGACCTTTAAAAGAGTATTTAGAAAATGACGATATTACTGACGTTTCTTATGATAATAAAGGCCAGATTCATTTAAAAACATTGTCAAAAGGTATATTTAGAGTAGAAAATCCTAATATAAATGATGCATTTATGGAAAAACTTGCCTTTCAGTGTTCAAATGTTATGGGAAAAACCTTTAATATGGCGCATCCCTTTTTGGACGCTGAAAGTGCGGAACTTCGTTTAAACTTTGTCCATGATTCGATTGCTACTAATGGAATTGCTTGTGTTATTCGTAAAACACCAGCTAAAATAAGACTTGAAAAAGATAAACTTTTAAAAGATAAATATATTACAGTTAATATTCATGATTTCCTAGAATACTGTGTTAAAGGGCATTGTAATACTATTGTCTGCGGAGAAACTGGTTCAGGTAAAACCGAACTTGTAAAATATTTAGCTTCTAAAATAGCTGAAGACGAAAAAATAATCACAATTGAAGATACTTTGGAACTTCATTTAGATAGAATTTTTCCTCATAGAGATATAGTTGCTATGAAAACTAATAATATCGCTTCTTATACCGATGTATTAGTTACTTGTATGCGGCAAAATCCTAAATGGATTTTACTATCAGAAGTTCGTAGTGCGGAAGCGGTGCTTGCGGTTCGTAACTCGATTTCGTCAGGACACTATATTTTATCAACTATCCATGCGGATAAAGCTGCTAGTATTCCTAGCCGTATGTATAGCTTGTTAGAAACAAGTCAAGAAATTGATCAGTTCTTAAAAACAATCCATAGATATGTACAACTTGGTATTTATATTAGAGGTTATACTGATAAAGCAACTCATCACTTTATTCGTGAAATAGCTGAAGTTACTGAATTTTACGTTGACGAAAACAATGAAGCTAAAAGTAATACTATTTATCGTAAAACTGCTGATGGTAAAGTTATTTACAAAAACCCAAGTAAACATTTAATAGAGTATTTAGAAATTCAAGGTGTTTTCTTACCGGATAATATGAAAAATTTAGCTGGGGATCCAAATTACACTGAAGATATGGAAAAAGGAAAAAGTTTTGAATTAAAGGAAAATTTTGACGAAGAGGAGCAAAAAGAAGTAAATAACGAAAACGTTAATAATTCTTCTAATAATACTAGTCAAATAAATAATCCTTCTGTATTTAATCAAAATTTAAATACTACTGTAAATGCTAATCAAAATATAAATAATATACCGGTTAATAATTCGGTATCTACCCAAAATGTAAATAATAATTTACAAAATAATGAAACTGAAAAATTATTTGAGTAAAGGAGGGGTATATTGATAACATTTTTAATATTTGTTGTCGTTCTAGCAATTGCGATATTTGTTATTTTATATCGTAGTAGTAAAAAGACCAATGTCTACCGTTTTGTAAATGAAAAAATACATGTTGCTTATGAAAAATATGCCCCTTATTCTTTCAAAGTAACTAGAGAAAAGGTTAAAGAATTAGGTCAAGAATATACAACTAAACAATATATAATTCAAATAGCAGTATTTGCTATTAGTGCAGCAGTCATATCTTATTTATATTTCTATAATATTGTTATATCACTTATTTATGCAGCTTTGGCCGTGCTTGTTATTCCATATTTAACGTATTTAAGATGTAAAAGACTATATAGTGAATTTATATTTGAACAAATTCAAACTTATACGACTAATACAATTATGGAATTCGGAACAACACAGGCTTTTGTTAAAGCCCTTGAAGGTGTTTATGAGTCAAATGTACTAGAAGACCCAGTTAAAAGTGATGTTAAAATGATGATTGATATGGCTTATGAAAATGGAACTATTGAACAATCAATTGAGTATATGAATTCAAAATATGATTATTATATTGTCCGTAATATGCATCAGTTATTTTTACAAATAACTAATGAAGGTTCTAGAGATGCTGGAGAATCTCTAGAAAATATGAGCCAAGACATTGATATGCTTGTAGAAGCCGTTTACCGAGATAGAATTGATAGAGCCACATTCCATAAAAAGTTTTTACAATTTGGTATTCTACTTTATTTAATGGTTATGTTAGTACAGTTTCTACTTGGAATTGAAACTTACAATGAAATGATCGAAGATTGGAAAGTCCAATTACTTTTACACGGAATCGTTTGGCTTAATACATTTTTTCTTCTATCTGGGGAAAAATACTATAATGAAGATGTGGGGGCGGAATAATGAGTTTAGGAATTACATTTATAATCATTGCTGTTATTGTAGTCTTTATTCTGCAAGTTAATAAGCATTTTAATACTCGTAAATTTGTTAAAGATACAGAACCATATTTTAGATTTTTAATGGAAGACGATTATGAGTTTTTACTTAATCTTCGCTATGGTGAAGTTGACGTTAATAAACTTTTTAGTATTAGAGTCCGTGATGGTTTAATTGCAATAGTAGCGATGTTCTTTATATTTATGCAGAATATGTCATTTGTTTATGCACTTTTATCTGTAATAATAGGTTTTGTAGTATTTAAGTATCCATATACTAAATTAAAAAGTTACTATAAGGCTAATTTACATCGTATTAACTTAATGCTTCCATACTATTTAAAAAGTTTGGAAATATTAGTTCAGCATTACACTGTTCCTGTAGCAATTTCAAGATCAATTGAAACAGCTCCCGAAATATTTAAACCAGGACTTAAAGAATTAATTGCTAAAATAGACGCTGGAGATTCTTCAGTGCAGCCTTATATGGATTTTGCTAATAAATATCCAGTTCGTGATTCTATGCGAATGATGCGACTTCTTTATCGTTTAGGTTTAGGTAGTCAAGAAAATAAGCAAGAACAACTTTTAATGTTTTCAAGAACCATCTCCACACTTCAAAATAAAGCTAGAGAACAAAAATATAAGGAACGTCTTGAAAAAATGGAGCATAAAACGATGGTAATGCTTGGTGGCACTGGTGGAGGAATTTTATTATTCATGTTAATGAGTATGATGATGATGATGAACTACTAGTATTTTAAAAAAAATTGTGTTATAATTAGATTAGAATAGAAAGGATAAGGTGGTGATAAAGTGAAAGAAGCATCAGGTGAAGCAAACTTAACTGTAGTTGCTATTATTTTAATTGGTGTTATTGTTGCTGTAGTTACACCAATTATTCAAAGTATGATGACTAATACACAAAAAAGAGCTTGTTGTATGGATGGTGGCGGCCAGTGGGTTGGTGGCAAATGTAGTGATGAGTCACTAGTTACACAAGAGTGTATGGAAGGAAGCACAGACACAAAATAAAGGAAGTAAAAAGGAGGGTAGCTTATGAGAGAAGGCGTTGGAGGAATAACCTTATATAATATGATAATAATTTTTATATTTATTGTGTTTGCCTTACTTGCGGCTACCATTAGTTATTATAAGGCATTTAAAGTTAATAGTGCCATTTTGTATTCTGTTGATAAATTTGAAGGGTATAATGCCGCTTCAAGGGAAGAAATTACCGAAACTTTAAATAGTTTTGGTTATATGCGACGTACTGCTGGTGACAGCTGTGCTAAAGAACGTAATGGTATGGAGTTGATTGGTGAAGGGTCGCCTCATTATTATTGCGTTTATTACGAAAGTGATGATACTGGTGGCATTGATAAAAATGATCGTAATGACGATAATGATCCATTATATTATAATTATGGAGTTGTTACTTATATTTTTGTCGATTTACCATTACTTCGAGAATTTAAAGTACCTGTTTATACTAAAGGCGAGAGAATCTATAATTTTAGTGATGGACAAGGTGATGGTGCATGAAAGAGTCTATTTCTAATGCTATGGTTTTCAATATTGTAATAGTTTTTGTTATCATATTAATAGGCTTTTTTGTGGGATCATTAAGTTATTCTAAAGCTTATAAAGTTACTAATAGAATTGTTGAAGTTCTCGAAAAGGAAAGAGATTATAATGAAGCTGCTAAAGAAGAAATAAAACAGTGGCTAGAAAATGGAACAGAAGCAGGAAGTGGAATAGGATATCGCCGAAACACTAATCCTGGAGCCAATAATTCTTGCCCAAGTTTTAATGCACCAAATGGTGGAACTGTTACTAATGAAACGTTAACTAATGATTATGAATACTGTGTTTACCGCGTAGAGGATTGTGCCAAAGAAGGTAAAAAATGTGGTTATTATTATCACGTTACTTCATTTATGTATTTTGATGTTCCAATTGTCGGTGATTTAATTCGAATTCCAGTTAGCGGGGAAACCATGACTTTTACTGATATTAATACGTAAAGGAGGAAAAAAAATGAATGTTATAGTTGCTAATAAATATAGAGAAGCTTTATCAGCTTTAGATATTGAAATAATTAAAAGTTTAGAAGGCGAATTTTCAGTTGACGAAATTGTTGAAACTTTTAAAAATTTCTTTTTCCAGCGCATGATTTTAGATATAACAGCTATTAAAAACTATAAAGATATAAAAACTTTACAAAAATTATCTTTATCATTAGATATGGATAGAGTTATCCTCCTTTTAGATGGTTCACCAGAGGTAACTAGTCCTGAATATTTATCAGATTTAATATCAATGCGTATTTATAACTTTACAATGAATGTTGAAGGTGTTAAATACTTATATGATAATCCTAATAGTTACAGAGATGTTGCCCAGTATCACCAATTAGATACTGTTCATGATTATGGAGCTGGGCCCGTTCAGCAAGTATATACTAATGCGGCTACAGCTACTATAATTGGTATTAAAAACATTACTGAAGAGTCAGGAGCAACTACTTTAGTTTACTTAATGAAAAAGCAACTTGAAAGAAACTATGAAGTAGCAGCTGTTGAACTTGATAAACATGATTTTATGTATTTTGACGACGATTCTTTAGTTAGTATTAAAAGTACTGAACTTGGTAATACAATTGCTAAATACAGTAAATATAACGTTATTTTAGTTGATATGAATAATAGTCCATCAGCTGAAGCTTTAGTTAATGAAATACTTTATTTAGTAGAACCGTCAAAAATAAAACTTAATAAATTACTAGCTCGTAATCCAAGAGCTTTTGAAAAATATCGTGGTAAAAAGATAATATTAAATCAAAGTTTACTTAATAATCATGATGTTTTAGATTTTGAATATGAAACAAATACCAAAACATTTTATAATTTACCACCATTAAACGACCAAGAAAATAATAATCCAGCTTTAGATAATTTACTTTCAAGACTTGGTTTTGCAATGCAAGCAGATGGTGAAACTGAAAAGAAAAAGGGACTATTTGATTTATTTAAATAGTCTCTCTTTACATAAAAATGACAAATTTTAATAAATATTAGTATAATATTGACATTTTTGACAAAATTAGGTATATTTGTATTATGAAAAGAGGAGGTTATTATTATGGAATTAGATTTAATTAATATGTTAGCAACTGATATTTCAAGTGCTTGTACACAAGTTCCAGCTGGAGTAAAAAATGTTACTTCGTTAATTATTATGGTTGTTCAAATAGTTGTTCCAATATTATTAATTATTTGGGGAATGATTGATTTTACTAAAGCCGTAATTGGTCAAAATGAAGATAAAATAAAAGAAGCTCAAAAAGTTTTTATAAAAAGATTAATTGCTGCTGCTGTTGTATTTTTAACGGTTACGATTGTTAAATTATTAATTAATCTTGTTGGAACAGTTGGTGCTGAAAACGCTCAAGATTCAGGTAGTCTTACAAATTGTATAGATGAGTTTATTAATGGTGTTTAGTAAAATAAAAGAAGGCAGGTTATAATATATGCTAGAAATGGTTAACGTTTTGGAGTCTTTAACAGGTAATACGACTATATGCGGTGGTATTGCTATTCCTAATGAAATATTTAATTTAGTAGCAACTATTATTCGTGGATTTAAAATAGTTGTTCCAATATTATTAATTATTTGGGGAATGCTTGATTTTGCTAAATCAATAATTGCAAAAAAAGAGGAAGATATTAAAAAATATCGTAGTGCTTTTATTGCAAGACTTATTTCTGCTGTATTAGTATTTCTAGTAATTGTTATTGTTCAGTTTGTTGTTAGTATCATTGATGGGGTTGAAACTAAATCAGCTAACGGGGACACTGTTGGAGATGTTTGGACTTGTTCAAAAAAATTTATTAATGGTGTAGATGTTAGTAATGAAACAGAAGAAACTATTAATGAGACTGATACTGTTACATCAGACGAAGATAATGCACAAAATGAATAAAAAATGACAATATTTGTTTATTGTTGTGTGATTTATTTTTTAAAATGTCCGGTTTTTAGTATACGAATTTTAAGTTAAAATGTCCTATTAAAATAAACTAATTTAAAACCCGAAAGCAATTTTAAGTTAAAATGTCCTATTGCAATTTAATAATGACAATGTATAATATAATGTGTTACTTGAGGGATATGGCAACACTGAGGAGTGACCAGAGCATTAAGTAATGACATACAAAAAAGGAAGCATGCTTTAAGTGCATTAGCTTCTTTTATTATGTTTCCTTTTTTGGAGTCATAAAGCGTTAAACCTTGGGGTTTGGGGCAAAGCCCCAATTATAATAAATTTAAAATTTTTTCCAAGGATGATTGTCGCTTGGTTTAAATCCATTTTTTGAAGCTCTGCTAATTTCGTTTTCTCGTTGTTCTACCAGTAATAGTATATAAAGTTTTTCGTTTATAATTCCAAACAACTTATTATCATATGCTTTTACAACAGTACACTTTGTTCTACTTTTAAAAGATATAATTTCTCCAGTTTTTATATCAACTGGTAAATAATAGTTGTTTAAATATTTTATTGACGAGGCATTATCTATAGACCTTTCGCATCTAATAGAAATAATTAAATTTAATTCGTCTTCCGGATAATTATTTTCACGCATAACATTTTTTTTAGGATTAATTTCACATGAAAATCTTTGGTTCATTTTAGGAATAAAAATTTCATTTAAATATTCGTTAGCTTCTTCAATTGTAGTTACATTATTGTATCTTAATTCTGCTTTTAGCCGTCTTTTGAAAGTACCATTTTCTCTTTCAATATTTGGCTTAAATAGCGGGTCGCTACTACATAATAATTCGATTTCTAAATCTTCACAGATTCTACCAAATTGGGTTATATTAAGCTTTGATTTAGAACTTTTAGCGTTATTAATAGAAAAAGAATTCCTTTTATCTGTTTTTATTCTTTTAGGTATTCCAAAATTAACAATCATATCCATTAATATTACTAAATAAGCATCAGTAGTTTCTTCATAATTAAAATATCCAGCCAGTATTTTTTTAGTCGCTTTATCTACTGCCAAGTGTAAAGCAGTTTCTTCTGTACCAAACCAAATCCAAAATGATGCATCTATTTGAACTTCTTCACCAAATAAATAATGTAAAGAAGATTTTCTAATGTGTTTTTCAAACGCTTCTTTTTTTCTTTGCTCAAACAATTGTGATTTTTCTTCTGTAATAGTTTTTTCCTTTATTGCATTTTTCATATTTTTGTTATATAATTTAACTGTTTTGTGATGGGCATAGGGAGAGATAATTTCTTCAACTGAAAACATTGAAACCATTGAAGAAAATGAAATGCCATATTTATACCCATGTTCTTCATAAAAATGAGTAAAACCAAAGTCATAAAAATTGGTTAAGTAATCGTTTACAATTTCAGTAGATATATTTGCTGGAATTTTTTTATTGTGACTAGGTTTACCAGCGTTTTTATGAATAAAGGCATCTTCACCTATGTCTTTGTACTTATTGATAAGCCTGCGAACTTGTCTATCTGTTATGTTCAATTTTAATGCAGCTTCTTTTTGAGTTAATTTTTTAGAAATAACTTTTTTAATAGTTTCACTATATAATTCCTTATCAGATATTTTAACCATTAAAAATACACCCCCTTCCCACGGGGGGTATTATAGGACATTTTAACTTAAAATTCAATTTTTTCAATAATATTTTTAAATAGGACATTTTAACTTGTAAATCAAGTGAAAAAACCGGACATTTTAACTTAAAAGTCACATTTTTGTCTAGAAAAAACTGCTTTTTAGCAGTTTTAAAGTTTTTCTACATCATTATTATTTTGCGTAGCATTATCGTTAGAAGTTCCAAATATATCATTAGCTAACGAAGTTGTTTCAGCACTAGTATTTGGTGTAATAGTATTTAAATTATTACTTTCAAAATTGTTTGTATTTACCGGTGCTTCAGTTGGTGCTGGTGTTACACTCGGATTTAACACTGGTGCTTCGGTTGGCATTGGTGTAACACTTGGATTTAACACTGGTGCTTCTGTTGGCACTGGTGTAACGCTTGGATTTAATACTGGTGCTTCGGTAACACTAGGTTCTGAAACTACTTGATTACTAGTAATTCCAGGCATTTCTGAAGCAGGTGTTACAACTTCATTATTTTTTTCTTCTTTTTTCTTTTTATTTTTTTTCATTATTTTTCTAATAATAACGATAATAATAATTAATACTAATAAAGCAATTACTCCAATAGCTCCATAAATAACATATTTACTTATAAATGAAAATTCAAATGAAATACTTTCGTTATCGTCAGTAACATTCCAAGTTAATGTTTTACCATTATCAGTAACATTATTAGCATTATTACTAATAGCTTCATTTGGTAAAGTTATAACAAACTTCATATCAAAGGCAACACCCATTGAACTAAGTTCACTAGAAGTTTCAAAAGGAATATTAGCTACATAATTTAAACCATCTTTAGTAAACATTTTTTTATCAGCATCTTTTATTTCAGCATTTTCTTCAATGTTAAAATTTACATCTTTAACAGTAACATCTTCAATATTACTAAATGATTTTGTAAATTTATAACCTTTAAAGTCACCTTCTTCATATCTAGTTATTTTATAACCAGCTTTTTCATAATCTTCAAAGGCATCTTTACCATAATTTTCTTCTATTATAGCCCATTCTTGTTCGTCAGTTAAATTAGAGCTATCAATACTTCCATCAATTGTTTCTTCTTCAGTAATACCTTCATTAGTTTCTTCTTCTGATAAAACACCTTCATTAGTAGTTTCTTCTTCAGCTAAAGAATTATCTTCTAAAGTATTATCTTCAGTTAAAGTACTATCTGTTTCAACATCTTCTTCAGTACTTTCTTCAGAAGTATCGTTATTAGCCATAGCTGCAATTAACTCACTATCGAAAGCCATTATTGCTGATAAATCCATTGATTTATCACTTTTAATATCCATGTTGTATTCAGCTTTTAAAGTGCATCCTCCTACTAATACTACTACAAGTAATAAAATAAATAACTTTTTTATATTCTTCACGATATCACACTCCTCTTTATTCTTATTTATTTTATCCTATTTAACTATAGCATAATTAAATTAAAATTACAATAAATATTAAAAATAATTACATATTTTTATAAATATTTACTATAATTATTTTCTTTAAATTTAACTTTAGTATTTTCATTAATAATAAAATAATTTATTTTTAATTTATTAAGTTTATTAGTAACTTTATTATAACTATTAATAGGAAAACCTACTCTAATACTTCCACTTACTTCTTTTATTTTATATCCAAATATTTTATGTATTATATAAGCCTCTTCTCCATATGTTTCAT
This sequence comes from uncultured Bacilli bacterium, assembly GCA_944363935.1. Taxonomy (GTDB): domain Bacteria; phylum Bacillota_I; class Bacilli_A; order RF39; family UBA660; genus Coprosoma. The sequence continues at coordinate 1,957 of CALVVT010000030.1, read as the reverse complement.
AAAAATATCCACATCTTATTATAATAATATATTTATCATATTTTTCTTTATTTATATTATAAATTTCTATTAATTTCATATATTTCTCCTTCTATAATATTAAAAAAACAGCTATAATTTTATTATAACTGTTTAATTATTATATTTATAAATATTAAAATCAATAAACTATTAACTTTTTACTTTAACATATTTATGACTTTTTATTTTAACATTTATAATTTAGCCATCGCTCGCAGTCGCTCGCGGCATACCTTTCCCGAACTTTTCACTTCGTGAAAGTTTGCTTCCAATCCCTGCCAAAGGCAGAGTTTGCCAATGCTCTAACTACAGTTTTTTCTTTAATTTATAGTGTATACATCATCTACAGTTCCTGTTCCAGATAAAGTGATGTTAGAGGTTAGATAAAGGGATGGGCGGACGCCGTTCGAGTCGTAAGCGTTGGGGTCGTAGAAGTCGCCACTACTGCGCACACGCCACACATCGTTCGAGTAGCTGCCAGAATCCGGCGACAAGGTCCACCAATTAGTATTATTAAACATCCAATTGGTATTTTTACAAGTAGAATAATTAGAACCAATTAAACTTAATGTTTCACACTGGGCAATATTGGTATTAGCCCTTAAATATTCGCTTACTGTGATTAATCCTACTTTACCATTCCAAATTGTTCCATTTTCTGAAGTTATTTGTCCTGCTAAATCATTATTACCATATGTCACTGCTCCTACACCAAAATTATGGGCTACTATTTTATCAGCATCAGATAATCCTTCTAAATATTCACCGTTTAAATAGGTATTTAATTCGGCATCTTTTAATACGGTACCACTTATTTGCCCATCATTAAAATTATCGTTTATAGCCCAAGCATTGCAGCCGCCGTTGTAGCTATTTGCACAATAAGTTCCTCCGGCTCCATTACTTCCGGAATCCCTTAAACCTTTTGAATCAAATGCTCTATTTCCAATACTCTCATTTCGCATTATTTTTATTGTTCCATCATTTTCTACGGATACTATTCTCCATGTTTCATTATTAAAGGTTATATAATTATTGGGATTGGTTCCTTTATAAAAATATCTTCCTTCTTCATAAGTATCAGCATACAATCCATCGCCTTCTGTAACTACTGAAATTTCTTGACCTCCCATATCTACTGTATTTTCTTCTGGGACACTTCCTCCAGTAGCTTGCTCATACGTAAGTGTTACTCCTATATTACTTGTTGTTGTCTCCGGTTGACTTTCTACACTTTCATTATAGCTTACTTTAACAATAAGTTCGTCTTCTGTTTGTTTTAATAGATTATCTCCTTCTTCCAATCCACTGGTTTCAAAAATTATGGCTGGATTATTTGAATCACTTATACTAATATCTGTTAAAGTGGCATCTATATCTCCATTATTTCTAACAGTTACTGTATATTCTGCATAATCTCCGGGACTTACTAAATTAGTTGAAAATGATGCAGTAAGTCCATTTTCATTATCATATGTTGGTTCTGTAGCATTAGTAGCTCCTCCATGTAAACTACTAGTAATATTTGTTATTCTAATATCCCAATTACTACTAATATTACTAGTACCATTAATATTTAACTGGGTGTTAAAAGCAGCATATCCTATAGCCATTAATAATATTATTGCTCCTAGACTTCCTAGAACAATATTTTTTTGTTTCCGAGAACTTAATTCTCTCCATTTTTGAATCATTTTAATACCTCCCTTTACTTTATAATTAAATTATATAGTTTTTTAAACAGTTTTTCAAGCTTAAATTTTAATTTTTTTTAATACCTCCTTCCTATTTTTCTATAATATTACCTTATCACAAAAAAAAAAAAAAAAAAAAAAAAAATATTTTTTAAAAATAATAAATTTTATAAAAAAAAAAAAAAAAAAATAATTATATTTAATTTTATCTTAAAAATCATAATTTTTAAAAATTTCTTTTT
>CALVVT010000029.1 GCA_944363935.1 uncultured Bacilli bacterium | reverse complement strand
ACATCAACTACACTGAAATAATAATCTTCTTCTTCACTATTCCAAATACTTCTAATCTCATTACCTTCAAAAAGATTAGTAATTGTTTCTAATTTATTATTCATTATATCACCTTTCCATTTCTAATTTATCCGGAAAGTCTCTCGTAATAACCCATAACCATTATAGCAAAAACCTTTTCCATTGACTACCGAACATTTTTATTTATTTAATAAAATTAACCACTAAAATAATCATACAAATAAATAAAACAAGTAACTATTAAAGCTACTTGTTAATTCTTCCCATTTCAGAAAAAGGAAATAAACTTAAATTAGTTGAACCATATATCTCGTCTTCTTTAACTAAATCAATAACCCGGCTATCAGTTGAATTATTACGGTTATCTCCCATTACAAAATAATAACCTTCTGGTATTTTATCATAACCTAGTTCTTCTAATTTAAAATCATTAGTTTTTTCCGTACCAATAAAGTCTTCTTTAACTCTTTTATCATTAATATAAAGTTTATTATCTTTATATTCAACATAATCACCAGGTAATCCAACTACTCTTTTAATTAATCTAGAACCATTATAATTAAAAACAATAATGTCAAATCTTTCAAAATTATGGTCGTATTTTTTTAACAATAATATTTCATTATCTTCAAGTGTTGGGTCCATTGAAGCTCCTTCTACTTGAACTGGCGTTATGACAAAAGACCGGAGTAAAACAACTAATAAAATTATAACAACATAAGGAATAATTTCTTTAACAATATTTTTCTTTTTATTTTCTTCCATGCTATCTCCTAAAAAAAGGCCTTTAGGCCTTATCTTCTTTCTTTTATTTTTGCTTGGCCTTTTAAATTACGTAAATAATTTAATTTAGCTCTTCTAACTCGGCCTTTTCTTACAACTACAATACTGTCAATTTTAGGTGAGTTAAATGGGAATGTTCTTTCAACACCAACACCGCCAGATTTTTTTCTAACAGTGAAAGTTTTTCCAACACCACTACCAACAATTTTAATTACAAATCCTTCAAACGCTTGAATTCTTTCACGTTTACCTTCGATAATTTTGTAATTAACTCTTACAGTATCTCCGACTTGGAAAGTAGGTAAATCTGTTCTTATTTGACTTTTAGTAATTTTGTCAATAATATTCATACTTTCACGCTCCTTTACTTAAAATCTATGGTCATAAAAAGTATCCAGCGGACCACGACATAAAAATTTTATCATATATTTAAAAAATATGCAAGTAAAATATTTTTAGAAAAAAAGGAAGAGGAAGTATAAAACTCCTCTTAAATGATAAGTAAATGGAATAGAAACTCTACTCCCATAAACAAAGAATGTACTGTGTGATTAATCACACAACCTAATTATACCAAATATAAAAAAATAGTCAATAGTTTATCGACTAAATCCTTGAAAAAAATTATTTTGTTTTTGACTATTTTTGATTTTACGTTTTAATTCTTCTTCAACTAATTTAACTTTACTAAATAAACTTCTAATATAATAAGCATCTAAATAACCAGAATAGCGGTTCATAATAATTGTTTTATAACGCTGAACATCATTTAAAACTAAATTAAGGTCGTCTGGATCAGTATCGTCGTCGTCAGTTTCTAAAATACTATATAAATAATTCAAGTAAGAATCAATTTTTTTACTAACTTTTCTTTTAATAACACTTTCAATTAATTCTGGTTTTAAAAGGATTAAATGACCTACTTCTATACCTTCATATTCGACATTGTTTTGTGGTTTAATATGAAAACCAGAAATATTTGGACCTAAATAGCCTTCTTTGTTATTATTTACTTTAATTATTACATAGTATTTACTCATATTTTCATCTCTTTTCTAATAAGTCTGGTCTTCTTTCTTTAGTCCTTTTTATTCTCTCTTCATTACGGTATTTTTCAATATTTTTATGATGGCCTGAAAGTAGAACTCCTGGTACTTTTAAACCACGAAAATCGGCTGGTCTAGTATAAACTGGATAATCAAGTAAATTATCGTTAAAAGTTTCTTTTAAGTGTGAATCTTCTTTAATAACCCCCGGCACTAATCTAACCACACTATCGATAATCGCCTGACTTGCAATTTCCCCACCAGTTAAAACAAAATCTCCAAGACTAATTTCTTCTGAAGCAAGCGTCCTAATACGTTCGTCAAAGCCTTCATAATGGCCACAAATAAAGAGTAAACTCTTTTCATTAGCAAGTTCATAAGCTTTTTTTTGATTATAAGTTTTTCCTTGTGGTGTTAATAAAATAACTTTGGTATTTTCTTCTTTTATATCGTTAACAGCATCAAATATAGGTTGCGGCATTAAAACCATACCTTCACCACCGCCAAATGGATAATCGTCAACTTTTTTATGAATATCTTGACTATAATCACGAAAATTATGGATATTAATCATTACTTTTTTACTATCAATTGCCCTTTTAATAATCGAAGTGTTTAAAAAGCCATCAAACATTTCGGGAAAAAGGGTTAAAACATCAATCTTCATTAATAAGCCCCTTTATTAAGTTTATTTGAACTTTATCTTTTTTTATTTCTTTGATAAACTCACTAACATAAGGAATTAAATACTTATTATCAATAACTATTAATTCTTGATAATTATTTGTTATAACATCCGTAATTTTACCGATATATTTATCGTTTTCATAAACATCTAACCCAATTAACTCTTCATTTAAAATACCAGGAAATCTATAATCATTTTCGTCTATATATACATTTTTACCTTTAAATTTTAAAACATTATCAATGTTATTATAACCTTTTAAAGTTACCATATCGTATTCTTTATGAACTCTATAACTATTAATTTCTAAAGCTTCGTTATTTATATAAATAACATTTCCGATTTTAAAAATTACATCTTTATATTTAAAATGGGATAAAATTCTAATTTCCCCTTTTAATCCGTGAGTATTAGTTACTTTACCGATTTTTATCATTTTATCACCACCCAAATTCGTTTTCATTAGTTCTTTATTATAACAAGTTTTTAATTTTTTTCAAGTGATTTTTAAATTAAATTTTAGAAAAAAACACCTTATTAAGGTATTTATTCTGTACTTTTAGTATCTTCTGTTTCTGTTCCATCCTCATTAATTATATAACCCTTATATTGATACTGATAATGAGCTTTATCACTTGTACCATCATTAATAATAGTAAAACATGTTTTTTCTAGATTAAACTCACTATCGTCCCTTCCATTAACTTTAATGTAATAACCACCTTCATCTTTTAAAGCATCTAAATATCCTTCGTCAATTAAATCTTTTAAACATATTATCTTTTTTTCCTGTGATTTCGCAGCCGGCATATCAAAAACATGATTACCTGCCCAGCTTTTAACTGCTTTTTCAAAAGACGCTTTTTGCATTTCCTTACTATCTTCTTCACCACTTTCTAAAAGTCCTTGTATAATTGGAACTGTAATAATCGCAAGTATTCCTAATATCGCAAGTACACCTAAAAGTTCAATTAATGTAAATCCTTTTTTCATTTTCTCACCATTCCTATCTATATATAATTATAAGAAATATTAAGCTATTTGACAAGCTATATTGTACTTTTTTTTAAAAGAAAGCATAAACTTTACTGGTGATGGAGCTTGTTTATCAAACATATTCATAGTCGAATGAAGTTTATTTTAATTGCGATAATATTTATATTTATTGTCATTATTGCTAAAGTATTTTATATTCAAGTTATCGATTATAAAAAATTAAATAAGTCAGCTAGTGACCTTTGGAGCCGAAATTTACCAATTAAAGCTGATAGAGGTCTTATCTATGACCGAAATGGGGTTGTTATGGCTGATAATATTACAACTACGTCTTTAGTCTTAATTCCAAACCAAATAAAAGATAAAGAAAAAACGGCTAAAAAACTCGCTAATATTTTAGAAGTTGATACTTCAGTTATGTTAAAACATGTTAATAAAAAAACCTCAATTGAAAGAGTTCACCCTGAAGGAAGAAGACTTTCTTATGAAACGGCTGATAAAATTAAAGATTTAAATTTACCGGGAGTTTTTCTCGTTAAAGAGTCAAAAAGATATTATCCTTTTGATACCTTTATGTCACATACTTTAGGTTTTGTTGGTATTGATAATCAAGGGTTATCCGGCCTAGAATTAGAATACGATAAATACTTAACTGGTAAAGATGGAGCCATTAAATATTATAGTGACGCTAAAGGAAATAAACTTAAACTAAATGAAGTTTACGAGCAACCACAAAGTGGTATGAATGTTTCTTTAACGATTAATTATGAAATTCAAGAAGCCGTTGAACGAGAGCTTGATAATGCCGTTACTAAATTTAATCCCGATAATGCTTTAGCGCTAGTGATGGACCCTAATAGCGGAGAAATTCTAGCTATTTCTTCAAGACCTAACTACTCCCCTACTAATTATAAAGATTATACTAATGAAGAAATAAACCGAAATTTACCAATATGGGCTACTTATGAACCTGGTAGTACTTTTAAAATAATTACTTTAGCGGGAGCATTAGAAGAAGGTAAAGTTAATTTAGCTAAAGATACTTATTATGATTCGGGAAGTATTAAGGTTGAAAATGCAACTATTCATTGCTGGAAACATGGTGGTCATGGTGCAGAAACATTTATGCAGGTAGTTGAAAACTCTTGTAACCCTGGGTTTGTAGTTTTAGGTCAAAGACTTGGAAAAAATACTTTATTTAACTATATTAATAAGTTTGGGTTTGGTAAAAAAACAGGAATCGATTTAAATGGTGAAAGTACGGGAATATTATTTCCGTTAGATAAAGTAGGCCCTGTAGAGCTAGCTACTACCGCTTTTGGTCAAGGAGTATCAGTAACCCCTATCCAGCAAGTAACCGCGGTTAGTGCCGCAGTAAATGGTGGTATTTTATATAAACCGTATATTGTTAAAAGTATTAATGAACCAGAAACTAACACGGTTATTAAAGAAAATAAAAAAACAGTCGTTAGAAAAGTTATCAGTGAAGAGACTAGTGCGAAAGTAAGAGATGCATTAGAACACGTTGTTGCTTATGGAAGCGGAAGAACATCTTATATTGAAGGATATAGGGTTGGCGGTAAAACCGGAACCGCGCAAAAAGTCGAAAACGGTAGGTATTTAGATAATAATTATATTTTATCATTTATCGGAGTAATGCCAGCTAATAATCCAGAAGTCGTCGTTTATGTAGCTATCGATAACCCTAAAGGTGTTGTGCAGTATGGTGGCGTTACAGTTGGGCCTATTGCGAAAAACATCTTAACTGATTGTATAAGTGCTTTAAATATTAAAAAGCAAGATGGTGGATATCCCAAAAAATATGTTTATACTGACCCTAAAACTAATACTGTTACAGACGTTACTGGAATGACTGTTAATGAAGCTAAAAAAAGTTTAAAAGGCTTTAATGTCGATACTCAAGGTAATGGAAATACTGTTTTATATCAATCTCCTGAAGCAGGAACAACATTAGAAGAAGGCGAAACTGTTAGAATTTTTACAAGTTAGGAGGAATAATATGTTAATCCTTACAAAATCAGTAATGGTTATGATGATTGGTTTTATTTTAGCCACCCTATTAGCTATTATTTTAATTCCTTTTTTAAAAAAAGAAAAAGCCGGTCAAAGTATTAATATTTATTTAAGAAATCATAAAAAAAAAGAAGGAACTCCTACTATGGGTGGCCTTATCTTTATTATTCCAACTACTTTAATTACAATTTTATTGCTAATATTTAATAAAATAGAAATTAGTTATACCCTTATTATTATTTTATTTACTTTTATTGGTTACGCTATTATTGGTTTTATCGACGATTACTTAATTGTTAAAAAACACAATAATAAAGGACTTACAAGAATGCAAAAACTAGGAATGCAAATAATACTATCTATTATCTTTTTCTATTTATTTATGAAAGGTGGTAATGAACCTTTACTTTGGGTTCATAGTTTAAATTTCAAACTCGATATTGGACCTTTTTACGGTTTATTTATCTTATTTGTTTTAGTAGCTAGTAGTAATGCTGTTAATTTAACTGATGGTTTAGATGGCCTAGCTGGTGGTTTATCCATAATTGTTTTCTTAACTTTTGGAATCATATCCTGGAATACTGAATGGTTAGATGGCTATGAAGATATTGCTGTTTTTGCCTTCACATTAGCTGGATGTTTACTTGGATTTCTGCTTTTTAATACTAATCCCGCCAAAGTATTTATGGGTGACACTGGTTCTTTAGCTTTAGGCGGAACAATTGGCGCTTTTGCAATTTTAACAAGACATGAAGTTTTACTAGTTTTAATTGGCCTTGTTTTCGTTATTGAAACTCTTTCTTGTATTATTCAAATTATTTATTATAAACTTACTAAAAAAAGATTATTTCCTATGACTCCTCTTCACCACTCATTTGAAAAAAAAGGAATGAGTGAACGAGATATTGTTAAACTTTTTTGGACAATTGGTCTTATTTGTTCGATGTTAGCTTTAGTATATGGGGCGATTTTATGAAATTAAATTTAAGTTTAATTATTACGGTTATTATAATATCTTTATTTGGACTTTTAATGATTTACTCTTCTTCTTACGTTTGGGCCGAATATAAGTTTTCTGATCCTTTTAAATACGTTAAAAGTCAAAGTTTATTTTTAATAATTGGAATTATTTTAATGCTCTTGGTAAGTAAAATACCATTTGAAAATTACTATAAATATTCTAATATTATATTTATTGTTTGCTTTATTTTACTCATTTTAGTTTTATTCTTTGGTACCGAAAGAAATGGTAGTAAAAGTTGGTTTGGAATTGGTTCTTTTGGAATCCAACCTAGTGAATTTATGAAACTAGCTATGATTATTTTTACTAGTAAATATTTATACAAAAATAGAAAAGATTTAGGCAATATAAAAAAAGGAGTTATTCCTATATTACTTGTTACTTTACTAATTTTTGGTTTAATCATGCTTCAGCCTGATTTTGGAACTGGCGTTATTTTAGTTATGGGAGTTATTGGTTTACTTTTTGTCGGTGGCGTTAATTTAAAATTCTTCCTTAAAATAGGCCTTCTTGGAATAGCAGGTATCATCGCCCTTATACTCGCAGCTCCTTATAGATTAAAGAGAATTATGTCCTTTTTAAATCCTTGGGAAGATCCTTTAGGTAGTGGTTTTCAAATTATCCAGTCCTTATATGCCATTGGTCCTGGCGGATTACTTGGCTTTGGACTTGGTGGTTCAAGGCAAAAACATTTTTATCTTCCTGAACCGCAAACTGATTTTATCTTTTCTATCATTAGCGAAGAGTTTGGCTTTTTAGGTGTTTTAATTATCGCGGCTTTATTTATCACTATTATTTATTTAGGTATTAAAATAGCATTAAAATCCAATAATTTATTTGGTAAATATTTAGCTTTTGGAATTACCTTTTCATTAGGATTTCAAGCTTTACTTAATTTAATGGTTGTTGTCGGTTTAATTCCCGTTACTGGTGTTACCTTACCTTTTCTTTCTTATGGCGGCTCTAGTTTATTAATTACTTTAGTTTCGATTGGTATTATTTTAAATGTTAACAAAAACAGCAAAGACTAGGAAAATATTAATAAAAAAACTCAATTCGGCACTTATTTGGAAAATATTGTTTACAACGAACTTATTTATCGAGAATTTAATGTAAGTATAGGAAATAATGATGGTAAAGAAATAGATTTTGTAGTTACTAAATATAACCAAAAAGAATATTATCAAGTAACTTACAGTCTGACAAATAAAGAAACTGAAGAAAGAGAATTTAAAGCTTTTGATAACATTAATGATAATTATCCAAAATATGTTATTTCAACTGATAAATTAGATTACTCACAAAATGGAATTATCCATAAAAATATAATTGACTTTTTACTTGAAAGTAAATAGGAGCTGTAAAAAGCTCTTTTTTACAAAAATGTGATAAAATTGTCAAAAAAGGTTGCAAAAGTGTGATAAAACTTGTTAAAAACCTTGCAAAAATGTGATATAATGGTAAAGTATTTGGAGGTTTTATAGATGGATATAATTGATTTTATTTTACATTGTAATGAATATATTGGACAGTTTATTAATGATTATGGTAATTTTATATATGCAATTTTATTTATAATTATTTTTTGTGAAACTGGACTTGTGTTTTTACCTTTCTTACCAGGAGACTCTTTAATATTTGCTGCTGGTACTTTTGCGGCTATCGGCGAAATGAACTATTTCCTTTTGCTTGGACTAATTATTTTTGCCGCTATTTTAGGCGATACCGTCAACTATGAAATTGGTAAACATTTTGGCAGAAAAATAATTGATAATAAAAAATTTACAATTATTAAAAAAGAGAATTTAGAAAAAGCCGAAGCTTTAGTAGCTAAATACGGAGGAGCAGCTGTCTTTTTAGCTAGATTTATGCCTATAATTAGAACCATTGTCCCTTTTGTTGTTGGAATGGGTAAACTACACTACCCTAAATTTATTAAATTTAATGCTTTAGGTGGGATTATCTGGGTTACTTTATTCTTAACAATTGGTTATTTATTTGGTAATATTCCTTTTGTTAAAGAACATTTTTCTATTATTGTTTTAGCTATTATTTTCTTATCAGTATTACCTATTTTTATTGCTTTTATTAAAAATAAATTAAGTAAGAAAAAATCTAGTACAAACTAGAATTTTTTTATACGTAAAAGTACGGCTAACCCGAGAAAAGCGACAAATTAGGTTAGCCGTGTTTTTTTATACATAATTTTCTATTTTTTCTAAAAAATTATAATCATAACTTTCATTTAATTTTATATTAATTATATTTATTCTATTATCAATAGATAAACTTTTAATAAAATTTTTATAATTATTGTTTTTATATTTTTTTCTTGTTATTTCTTGTTCATAAATCAAATAATTTATTTTAAAATATTTTAATTTATTAATTACTTTATTTAATGACCTTAATGGAAAACCTACTTTAATACTATTAGCTATTTTAACTTTTTTATAATTAAACATTTCTTCTAATATATAACAATCACTACCTATAACATTATAAAAATTACCATTTTTTATTATAATTACATAATCTTTATACTTATGTCTTAACTCTAAATAAGTATCCATTAATTTCATTTACTTCTTCCTTTCACAAATATACCCCCGCTCTTCCTTGCAAGCAAACACGAGCGGGTGAGGACGCTGCCAAAGGCAGGTCCTGTGACACGGCCTAAAGGCCTTCCGAACTGTCAGTACCTAGTCATCAAATCCCCAAAGTCTCATAAGTGGACAGTTTTTTAAACACATTAAAATAGGGGTATCTTACCTGATACTCCCTATCTCTTCTCTATCTTGATAAAACGACCTTTTTCTGTTACTATTTCTTTAGACTAACAATTTTTCAATAACAACAAAAATTCTCTTTATAAAAAGGTGGTCGTTTTATGTCTAAAGTATACAATAATCAAGATAAAATTGCAAGTGAAATTGCTTCTTTTCTTAAAAAAGTTTTCCCCAATATTAGAAAATCTCAACTTAATATTATTCCTTTTATTTTTATTGGTATTATTTTAGCCGAGTCTTCTGTTGCCTCGGATATCGCCAAACATCTTAAAGGTGATTTCTCTCTTGTTAAACTTGATTCTGTTATTAAAAGAATTAGACGTTTCTTTAAAAACAAGCATTTCCATCCTTATGCTTTTTATGATGGTATTATTAGATTTGTTATCTCTAATTTTTTCTCTAAACATTCTGACAAAAGGGTTCATATTGTTTTAGACCATTCTTTCTCGCATGACAATTATACTGTTTTTATGATTTCTTTA
>CALVVT010000028.1 GCA_944363935.1 uncultured Bacilli bacterium | reverse complement strand
AATCTGATTTAGTTCATAAAGCCCAGTCAGGTTATGAGACAAAAGATATTATTGCGGGACTTTGTAAAAGCGTAGTTATTAATTATTTAAATAATGTCGGTAAAGGTAAAAAAATAATCGGTCCGGTTATTTTTCAGGGGGGAGTAAGTAAAAATAAAGGCGTTGTCAAATACTTTGAAGAAATACTAGGCCAAAAAGTAATAGTCGATAAAAATAGCCATTTAATGGGTGCTATAGGTATTGCAGTTTTGGCTAAAAAAAATAAAACGGGAAAAATTTATTCTTTAGAATTAGACGATATTGAATTTCATACTAAAGCTTTTGAATGCAATCGGTGTGCAAATAATTGTGAACTTTTAAAAATATATCGTAACAATAAAATCGTTGATTCTTGGGGGAGTAAATGTGGAAAATATTAAAACTACCTTTTTTAGGTAGTTTTAGTTTATAAATGAATTATTTTATGCTTTTAAGGTCGATTATAGCTTTTATATAAGCATCTACTTGTATTTTTTCTTCATTAGTTAAAATTCTATAATTATTAATTAAAACATTTTCTTTAGTGTCTAAAGCAAAGTTAGCTGGGTTAGGGTTATCAGTTAAGTCTAATAAATAATCGGTAGATGTGTTTAAAATATTAGCCATTTTTATTATAGTATTAGTTTTAGGTTTGATAGTTCCATTAATATACTGGCTGATAGCTTCTTGAGAAACTCCTAGTTCAACTGCTAAAGAAGTTAAGGTTTTATTTTTAGCTTTAACAATTTTCTTTAAGTTTTTCATTGTAGTTTTATTATTATTTGACATATATTACACCTCGCATATAACTTTCTTATTAAAATTATATAATTATTACTTCAATTTTATTTGAAGTATGATATAATATTTATTGAAGTAACAATTATAATAATAAAGGGTGTTGTAAAATGTATAGGGAAAAAAGAAGAAATAAAATTATTATTTTAATACTAATAGGTATTATGTGCATAATGGGGGTAGGTTATGCTGCTTTTAAAACAAGTATTAATATAACGGGAACAACTGATATTAGTAGTTCTTGGGATATAAAAATAATAAGTGCCGACGCGATTGATACAAATGGAACGGGAGAAAATGTTAAAAATACTTATAATGATTTAAGTGCGAGTTTAGAAGCTAATTTATATGAAAAAGGAGACTATGTAGAATATAGTATTATAGTCGAAAATAAAGGAACATTTGATGCGAAATTAGAAACTATTGGTATTACTAATAGTAACAATGAAGCGGTTAAAATAACTGGTACAGGACTTACAAAAGGTCAAACACTTTATCAAAATAGTACTGCCACATTAAAAGTAAAAATAGAATATAATTCCTCTTATGAAGGAGATGCATCAGGAACTAGTGGCGAAGCAAAAATAGATTTAGATTTTGTTCAAAATAGTGGGGGAACAATAGAACCAGAAACTTCTCATTTAGTAACTTATGATTATAGTACTAATGGAGGAAGTAGTACTACTGCTGAAAATGAATATATAAACGAAGGAGAAAGTATTAATTTAAGTTATACCGCAACTAAAGAAGGATATGACTTTATAGGTTGGAATACGAATAAAGATGCTCAAGAAGGTTTAAAAGAACTTACAATGGGAACTAGTGATATAACTTTATATGCGATATTTAGAAAAACAGATACAACGCCACCGATAATTGAAAATGTTAGTACCAGTTCAACAACTAATAGTATAACCGTAGTAGTAACTGCAAGTGACGAAGAGAGTGAAATAAGTAAATATGAATTTAAAAGAAATGGTGGTGAGTGGATAGATAAGAGAACTAATAATATTTATACTTTTACTGACCTTACTCAAAATACAAGCTATGATATAAGTGTTAGAGTTACTAATGAAGTAAAACTAACAGGTGAAAGTGAAAAAAAACAAGTAATAACAAAAGCATTAGATGCTCCTATTTTTAGTGAAGAAGAAACAGATAATGGAAAAATAGTTACTATAAGTTATCCCGAAGGAGAAGGATTAACTTATGAATATCAAAAAGATAGCGGTTCATGGCAAACAGCGACTCAAAATCAGCAAGTAATTTTTAATGATAATGGAACGTTAGTAGCTAGAGTCAGTGATGGAGTAAATGAAATGATTAGTACATATGTAGTAAAATTAGCAAGCACCGGAAGCGATTTAGTAGAAGAAGTCGGAACCGTAACTAGTGGTGATGGTTTATATAAAGATAGTTATGAAGAGAACATATACACATATAGGGGAGGTAGTCCTAATAATTATGTAACGTTTAACAATGAAGAGTGGAGAATAATTAGTATTAACACCAGTAATAATACTATTAAGATAATGCGAAATACATTACTATCAGATAAACAATTCGATACTTCGAGAGGACGATATCAAGGAAGTAGTGGATATTGTAATAACAGAAATTATGGTTGTAACATTTGGGGAAGTAGTAGTACACTATATGATAATAATTTAAGTCCGATAACAAAGTTAGCAAGGGAAATAAGCGGAACGAAATATACATTACCAACAGCAGAGGCTCCTTTAAATATATATTTAAATGGAGAATATTATAATGGATTAAATTCTACAGCAAAGGAAATGATAAAAGAAGATGCAATATATAAAGTAGGGCCAATAGATTATACAAGTAATAATAGTTTAAATATAGATATAAACTATGCAAATCAGGTCATATGGAAAGGGAAAATAGCTTTAATCGATGCTACAGAATATATAAGAGCGAGTATAAATAGTAATTGTACAAATATGTATGCATATGTGAGCGGTAGTAGTAATTGTTATGTTAATAGTAGTAGCCATAATTGGATGTTTAATAGTGATGCTTGGTGGAGCATATCGCCATCTTTTAGTGGTAATTCATACTCTGTATGGACTGTGACTAATGGCGGCTATTTCTATGACATAGAAACTCACATGACAGAAGGTGTTCGTCCTGTACTAACATTATCAGAAAAAGTTAAAATTACTGGTGGAAATGGCAGTTTAAGCCAACCATATCGATTAACAATATAATCCATATATATAGTAGAACATATAATGCTATATATACATATACTAGTATATAGTATCTATAAGTATGCTATATATTAATAAATACTATCTAATAAGTATAATATATATACGGCTAACCCAATTTATCGTCGTTTTTCTCGGGTTAGCCGTACTTTTTAATTATTTTTACAAAATTTTACTTGAACAATCATATAATTATGATATAATATTATTGGCTTTTTTAAATTACATAAATCTGGATTTTTATATCTAGTGCCGATTGGTGGTATAATTTTGAAAGATTTAGAAGTTATAACGAAAAGGAGGAAGATAAAATGGCAGTAGTATCTATGAACTACTTATTAGAAGCGGGAGTTCATTTTGGCCATCAAACTAAAAGATGGAATCCTAAAATGAGAGAATATATTTTTACCGCTAGGGATGATATTTATATTATTGATTTACAAAAAACAGCTAAAAAAATTGAAGAAGCTTATACAGCTTTAAAAGAAATAGCTGCTAACGGAGGGAAAGTTTTATTTGTTGGAACTAGAAAACAAGCTAGTGAAGCAATTAAAGAAGAAGCTTTAAGAAGTGATTCGTTTTATGTAAATACTAGATGGTTAGGTGGTACTTTAACTAATTTTAGAACAATTAGAAGAAGAGTAAGACGTTTAGAAGACATTGAAAAAATGGAAAAAGATGGCTTATTCGAAGTATTACCTAAAAAAGAAGTTATCGGTATTAAAAAAGAATACGATAAATTAAATAACTTACTTTCTGGTATTAGAAATATGCATAAATTACCAGCTGCTTTATTTATTGTTGATCCTTCAAAAGAAGAAATCGCAATTAGAGAAGCTCGTAAACTTAATATTCCAGTATTTGGTATAGTTGATACAAACTGTGATCCAGATATGGTTGATTATGTAATACCAGGTAATGACGATGCTATTAGAGCAGTTAAATTAATCGTTGGAGTAATGGCTAATGCTATTGTTGAAGCTAACGGTGGTCAAACTGTTGATTATAATGGTAATCGTAAAGACGATAAAGACGATATCATGAAAAAAGCTTTAGAAACCGTTAAGAAAAAAGACGATAAAAAACCACGTTTTGAAAAAAAGAATAATAAATCATCTGATAAAAAAGAAGCTAAAAAAATAGAAAAGCCTAAAAAAGAAGCTAAAAAAGTAGAAAAAACTGAAGTTAAAAAAGAAGAAAATTCTAAAACTGAAGTTAAAGAAGCAAAAAAAGAAACTAAAAAAGCCACTGTAGATTTATCTACAAAAACTGTTGCTGAACTACGTGAATTAGCTAAAGATAAAAATATTAAAGGCTATAGTACTATGAAAAAAGCTGAACTTATAGAAGCGTTAAATTAAGGTGATTTAATCACCTTTTATTTATAGAAGGAGGGTACTTATGATAAGTGCAAGTTTAGTAAAAGAATTAAGAGAAAAAACTGGAGCCGGTATGATGGACTGTAAAAAAGCTCTAGAAGCGACTAATGGAAATATTGACGAAGCTAGTGATTGGCTACGTGAAAAAGGTATTTCTAAAGCCGCTAAAAAAGCCGATAGAATTGCTGCTGAAGGAACAGCTGCTATCTTAATTAAAGATAATAATGCTGTAATTTTAGAAGTAAATTCAGAAACTGATTTTGTTGCTAAAAATGCTGAATTTAAAGATTTAGTTAATGAACTTTTAAATGTAATTATTACTAGTGAAGCTAATACTTTAGAAGAAGCTATGGAATTAAAAACAGCTGATGGAACTGTTGCTGATTTAATTACTCAAAAAACAGCTAAAATTGGTGAAAAATTAAGTTTAAGAAGATTTGCTAGAGTTCAAAAAGAAGATAATGAAGTATTTGGCGAATATATCCATATGGGTGGTAAAATTGCCGTTTTAACAGTTTTAACAGGAACTAGTGAAGAAATTGCTAAAGATGTTGCAATGCATGCAGCTGCTATGCGTCCTACTTATGTAAAAATTAGTGATGTACCAGCTTCAGAAATTGAAAGAGAAAAAGAAATTTTAAAAGAACAAGCAGTTAACGAAGGAAAACCAGCTGAAATAGCTGAAAAAATGGTTCAAGGTAGAATTCAAAAATTCTATAAAGAAATTTGTCTTGAAGAACAACCATTTGTTAAAGATAGTGATTTAAATGTTAAAACGTTTGTTAAAAATAACGGTGGCGAAATAAAAGCTATGTACCGTTTTGAAGTTGGCGAGGGAATGCAAAAAAGAGAAGAAAACTTCGCTGAAGAAGTTGCTAAACAAATGAAATAGAGGGCTTTAAAAGCTCTTTTTTTTCTAAAATTTTTTAAAGCTTCTTTACATATTTCATTATATCCTTTATAATGGAATAGAGGGTAGTGATAACATGAAAAAAGGATTTACTTTAATCGAATTATTAGCTATTTTAGCTATATTAGCCATTATTGCTTTAGTAACCACACCAATTGTTTTAAATATAATTAACGATGTCAGAAAAGATTCTTTTGAACAAACAGCAGATAGTATTGTTACAGCAGTTCGAAATTTACAAAATAATAATGATACCTTTGGAGTTGAAAAAGAAGTAGATTTTTCTGAAGACCAAGGTAAAATAGAAGAATTAAAATTGGATGGCAGTTATGATAATTTGTTTGGTAAAGTGGGTATTAACAAAAATGGTAAAATTGCTTTAGCCGTTTGGGATAATGATTTAGAAATGTGTGCTTATAAAAGCACTAGTGCTAAAGAAGTAACAATAGTTGATAATGAGGTTGAGAGTATTACTCAAGATAATTGTATAAAAAAATATGTTTTAGAATAGTGAGGATTTAGGATGGATTATACAAAAGTAAAATTGCCTACACATGTAGCAATTATTGTCGATGGTAATGGTCGTTGGGCGACTAATCAAGGTTTAAATAGAAGTGCTGGTCATAAAGAGGGATTTTTAAATTTAAAAAAATTAACTAAATATATTTTTAACAAAGGCGTATCTTATATTAGTGCATATTTATTTTCAACAGAGAACTTTAAAAGAAGTAAAGTTGAAGTTGCTTATATTATGAATTTACTTACTGATAAATTAAATGAAATACTTGAATTTTGTCATGAGGAAAAAATAAAAGCCGTTTTTTCAGGCAGAGTTACACATATGAGTGATAAGGTAATAAAAACCATGGAAAAACTAACGGAAGAAACTAAAAATTATGAAGGAAAAACTTTTAATATTTGCTTTGGATATGGTTCTCATGCAGAAATAATTGATGCTACTAAAAAGATAGTTAATGATGTTAATAATAACGTGCTAAATATTAATGAAATAGATGAAAGCATTTTTAATAGATACTTATATCAGGAATTGCCCCCAATTGATTTATTAATTAGAACTGGCGGCGAACAAAGATTGAGTAATTTTATGTTGTGGCAACTTTCATATGCCGAATTATATTTTACTAAAACTTATTTTCCTGATTTTAAAGAAGAAGATTTTGATAAAGCTATTTACGAATATAGTAGCCGCGATAGAAGATTTGGAGGAATAAATTATGAAGACTAGAATATTAAGCGCAATTGTTTTAATTGTAATATTAGTCCCTTTAATTATTAAAGGTGGAGCTTTCTTTAATGTTGGACTTTATATAGTAGCTATGCTTGGTTTAAAAGAATTTTTAGATATTAAAGCAAGTAAAAAAACAATTCCATCTTTTATAAGATTGATTGCTTATATTTTTATGACCCTTTTAGTTTTAAATGGTATTAATACCGAAATGTCACTTTCTGCGTATACGTTAGATTATCATTTATTAACAGCATTAGTTATTTTATTTTTACTACCAACAGTTTTATATCATGATATTAAAAAATATAGTGCGAATGATGCCTTTTATTTGATAGGTGGGTTATTATTTTTAGGAATTTCTCTATCATTATTTATAACTATTAGAAAAATGGGATTAGATGTTTTTGTTTATTTAATAATGATTCCAATTATTACTGATATATTTGCTTATGTAACTGGTCTTTTAATTGGTAAACATAAACTTATTCCTGAAATATCACCGAAAAAAACTTGGGAAGGGTTAATTGGTGGTACGGTTCTAGCTGTTTTCGCCGCTTCAATGTTTTATGTTACTTGTGTTGACCCTGAAGTTTCTAAAAAATTATTAGTAATTGTAACTTTATTCTTATCACTTATGGGTCAGTTTGGTGATTTAGTATTTTCTGCTATTAAAAGATATTTTGGTAAAAAAGATTTTTCTAACTTAATTCCTGGACATGGGGGAGTTTTAGATAGATTAGATAGTATGATATTTGTAATGCTTAGCTTTATGTTCTTTATAACAATATTATAGGAGGCTTATATGACAATTATTTACTTTATAATTATTCTAGGAGTTATTGTATTTATTCATGAACTAGGTCATTTTATATTTGCGAAAAAGTCTGGTATTTACGTCTATGAATTTTCAATTGGTATGGGGCCAAGACTTTTTAAATGGAACCGAAAAAATGACGAAACAGATTATTCAATTAGATTATTTCCTATCGGTGGTTTTGTGCAAATGGCTGGTGAGGAAATAGAAGAAGATACAAGTATTCCTAAAGATAAAAGATTTAGTAGTAAAACCTTCGGTCAAAAATTTATGACGGTTATCGCAGGTATAATGATGAACTTTATTTTAGCTATTGTTTTACTTTTTATTGTGGCTTTAGTAAGTGGAGCTCCGCAAAATAAAGCTATTGTTGGTGAAGTCGAAGAAGGTTATCCGGCTAGTGAATCAGGATTAATGCCAGGAGACGAATTTGTTACCATTAATGGAAAAAGTGCTAATACTAGTGATAAGTTAACCTTGCAACTACAAGCTAATATTGGTGAAGAAATAACTGCTGAAGTAAACAGGCAAGGAGAAATTAAAAAAATTACTTTTTCGCCAAAAATAGTAAAAGAAGACGGTCAAGAAAGTTATAAATATGGTTTCCAAATAACTGACGAAATTGAAAGAGGAATATTGCCAGCTATCGAATATGCTTTTACGAAAACTTTTAGTTTAGTTCACCAAATGATATTTGTAATTTTCTATTTAATAACTGGTCAGCTATCAGTTAGCTCTTTAGCTGGACCGGTTGGTATTTATAGTGTAGTTGGTGAGGCTGCTAGTGCCGGTTTTATTAATTTAGTTTATTTAACAGCTTTTATTAGTATAAATGTTGGTTTTATTAACTTTTTACCAATACCAGCTTTTGATGGTGGTAGAATATTATTTTTAATAATCGAAAAAATTAAAGGAAAACCAGTCGATCCAAAATTTGAAAATACAATTCATTCTATTGGCTTTTTCCTTTTAATGGCGTTAATGATTTTAATAACATACAATGATATAATTAGATTGATAGGGTGATAAAGTGCTTGAAGTAAAAAATATTGTTAAATATTATGGTGATTTTTTAGCAGTTAATGATTTATCCTTTGATGTTAAAGAAGGAGAAATCTTTGGCTTATTAGGTGTAAATGGAGCCGGAAAAACAACAACTTTTAGAATGATTATTGGTCTTTTAGAACCAACTAGCGGAACTGTTACTTTAGATGGTCAAAAAATAGATTATAACGTAACCGATAAAATAGGTTTTTTAACTGAAGAAAGAAGTTTATTAACTAAAATGACAGTTAAAGAACAAGCTATTTATTATGGGACTTTAAAAGGAATGAAAAAAGAAGAAATTTTAAGTAAACTAGATACTTTATTAGAAAAGTTTGGTATTAGTAATTATAAAGATAAAAAAATAAAAGAACTTTCTAAAGGTAATCAACAAAAAATTCAGTTTATTGTTTCAATTCTAAACGATCCTAAATTATTAATTTTAGACGAACCTTTTTCTGGGTTAGATCCATTTAATGTTGAACTTTTTAAAAAACAAATAACCGAAATGGCGGAAAAGGGAAGTATTATTATTTTTTCTTCACACCGGATGGAGCATGTTGAATTATTTTGTAAAAAATTATTAATTTTAAAAAATGGTAAAGATGTATTAAGCGGTAATTTAGCTGATATTAAAAGAGAATATCGTAAAAAAAATATTATTGTTAAAGGTAATATCGATATCGATAAAATTAAAAATATTGAAGGCGTAGTTAGTATAAATAAAAAGGGTTTAGAATATGAAATAAAAATAGCTGATTTAAGTGTGGCCGACCAAGTATTTGCTGTTGTTAGTAAGGGTGAAAATATTACTAAATTTAGTGTTGAAGAACCAAGCTTAAATGAAATATTTATCGCGAAAGTTGGTGAAACTTATGACTAGTAAATTAAAATTTTTAACTTTGGAAAGTTTAAAAAGAAAAGTAAAAACTAAATGGTTTGTGATTGCTAATATTCTTATTTTTATTGTTATTTTATGTTTATTTAATATTGATAGTATTATTAAATTATTTGGTGGCGATTTTAACGAAAATCAAGTTATTTATGTTAATGATAAAAGTAATCAAACTTTTGAAGTTTTAAAAGCCCAAAATGAAAATTATACGAAAATTTTAGATGGTGATGAAGAGTCTTTTGAATTGAAAAAGACGACAAAAACACAAAAAGAAATCTTTGCCGATAAAAAAAATAAAGATGCTTGGTATTTAATAATTGATAATGATGCCGATAAGACTATAAAAGCTAAACTTGTTTCAGAAGGTTATATTAATAGTTATGATTTTGCCCAGTTAAATGGAATTGTTAATAGTACAAAACAAAGTATTGCTTTATCATATAGTAATATTGATCCAGCTGAACTTGCGAAAATATCGGAAAACATAGAAATTGAAAGAGTTATTTTAGACGAAAGTAAAAAAGGTGAAGAAGAAGGAACGCAAATGATTATGTCAACTGTTTTTCCATTTATTATTTTACCGTTCTTCATTTTATCGTTATTTTTAGTCCAAATGGTAGGGGCTGAAGTAAATGACGAAAAATCAACTAGAGGAATGGAAATAATTATTTCTAGTGTTTCACCTAAAGTTCATTTCTTTTCTAAAGTAATAGCTAGTAATTTATTTGTTTTAATTCAAGGTTTATTATTAGTAATATTTGCAGGGTTAGGTCTTTTAAGTAGAATGTTACTTGGAGCTTCTTCAGTTACGGAAGTAGCTTCGGCAAATGGTTTTGATATTGGTAAAATTATTGATTCTCTTTTATCTAGTGATATTGCAAATAATTTAGTTTATATTATTCCACTAGCAGTTATTTTAATGTTAGTAACCTTCCTTGCTTATTCTTTATTAGCTGGTGTTCTAGCATCAATGACAACCAATATTGAAGATTTTCAACAATTACAGACACCTATTATGATTATTTCTTTAATTGGTTATTATTTAGCTATTATGGCGGGAGTTTTTGAAGGTTCTTTATTTATTAAAATACTTGCTTTCTTCCCATTTATTTCCGCAATACTAGCTCCATCACTTTTAGTTTTAGGTCAGATTGGTATATTTGAGTTTATAATTGCTATCATTATTATGGTTTTAGTCGTTATTTTACTTATTAAATATGGACTTAAAATATATAAAGTAGGTATTTTGAATTATTCTTCAAAAGATTTATGGAAAAAGATGTTTAAAGCTTTAAGGGGAAACTAAAATGAATAATAAAATGATTTATATTATAACAATTGTTGTTATTGTTTTAGCAATTCTTATAATTACTATTATTAGTGGAGATAAAGGTAAAGCTAATTACATTAAAGTAACTGGTAATGAAGCTCTTACTTTACGCGAAAATGGAGCGGAAATAGTTGATGTTAGAACTAATGAAGAATATATGGATAAACATATTGAAGGCGCTAGTAATTTACCACTTGATAATATTGCAACTATTACATTAGATAAAGATAAAGAAATAATAGTTTATTGCCGAAGTGGTAAAAGATCAAAGGAAGCTGCTAATAAACTGATTAATATGGGTTATCAAAAGGTTTATGATTTAGGTTCAATTAATAGTTGGCCTGGTAATTTTGATTAGTTATCTTTTGATAACTAACTTGCGAGGATGGCGGAATCGGTAGACGCGCTACTTTGAGGGGGTAGTGGGAATAGTCCTGTGCGGGTTCAACTCCCGTTCCTCGCACCAATAAGTAAATAACCGTTGATTTTTCAATGGTTTTTGTATGTCTAAAAATATTTACCCCTTATTTTTTTCAATTTTTATTATTAAATTTATTAATAGCTTCAATTGTTTTTGATTTTTTGATATATTTATAAATGTTAAAATAAAAAGTCATAAATATGTTAAAGTTAAAAAGTCATAACTTTAGTAGATATTTATGATTTTTTGATATACTTATATTATCTCATAATAGAAGGAGCTGATAAAAAAATGAGAAAAGATATAAATGTTGAATGTCTCCTAATTTATTTTGTTATTTTTATATGGATGACTGAAAACCGGCCGAAAACCGGCCGAAAACCGGCCGAAAAGCTTGATAATTTGAAATATAATGTATATAATAAATTTAGGAGGGTGAAGAAATGTATACAGAAAATGAATTTGTTGAGTTAAAAAGAGAACTAACAAAGGATATAAAAAAGGAAATAATTGCATTTGCAAATAGTAAAGGTGGTACGATTTATATAGGAATTAATGATAATGGTGAAGTAATAGGTCTTAAAAATTGTAATAAAGATGCAGAAGCTTTAAGCGGTATGATTAGAGAAGGGATAAAATCAGATTTAACTTTATATACTAATATTATTATTGATAATGTAGACGGTAAAGAAATTATAATTTTAAAGGTAATGAGTGGTTCTAACAAGCCGTATTATTTAGCTGATAAAGGTTTGAAGACGTCAGGAGTATTTATTAGGCATGGTAATGTATCAGCTCCGGCTACTGAAGAAATGATAAGAAAATTAATAGTTGAAAATCATGATACTTTTGAAAACAATATATCGCATAATCAAAATTTAAATTTTTCATATTTAAATAGTGTGTTTTCTGATAAACGCAAAGAGTTAAATGCTACTAAATATAAACTGTTAAATATTATGAATAACGATAATCTTTATACAAATTTAGGATTGTTATTATCTGATGAATGCCCATTTACAATAAAGTGTGCGGTTTTTAATGGAAATAATAAAGTGTCTTTTAAAGATAGAAAAGAATTTACAGGGTCTTTAGTAAAACAACTTGAAGATACTTTGAGTTACTTAAATATTATTAATAAAATTAGTGGAAAGATTATAAATTATAAAAGAGTTGATGTTAGAGACTATCCAGAATTTGCGTTAAGAGAAACAATTTTAAATGCGATAGTTCATAGAAATTATAATTTTTCTGGTAGCATTTTAGTGTCAGTGTTTGACAATAGAATAGAAGTAACTTCACTTGGTGGATTAATGACAGGACTATCTATAGACGATATTGTTGCTGGGGTATCACAAGCTCGAAATAAAAATTTAGCTAACATATTTTATAGATTAGAATATGTAGAAAATTATGGGACAGGTATTGGAAGAATGATAGATGTTTATAAGGAATTTGACTTAAAACCTAATTTTATTACAACGGATAATAGTTTTAAAGTTATATTGCCAAATGTAAATTATAAACCTAATGTATTTGAAATTAATACAGATTCTTTATCGCAAGAAGAAATAATTATTAATTATTTAAAGAAAAATAACAAAATAAAAAGAGATGTTGTTGAAGAGTTACTAAATATTGCGCCATCTCGAGCTAAAGAAATATTATCAAAAATGGTAGAAGAAACAATTATTATAAAGCAAGGTAGTGGCAGAAACACATATTATATTTTAAAATAATTTATCATGATATTGATTATTCTAAAAAAGAAAATTTATATGTTTCTAATTCTGGTAAAAAAAGATAATAGTGTATTTTGTAAAACTATTGATATTTTAGTTTAAACTATCATTAGTTTTTATTTGTATGTATTTGCGAAAAAATATATATTTGAGAAGAGAGTTGTATTTATGCCTAAATATCCAGGACTTTTAAAATTTTGGGGTATTATAGCAATATTATTTGCAATACTTTATGCAATAGTTGGTTCTTTACTTTTAGCTGGTGAAGCTAATAATCTTTTACCAGACTATGAAGATGCTGTAACTATAATTATTGTAATAGCTTATGGTATGGCTTTAATATCTTTAATTCTTGGAATCGCTTGTTTAGCTAAAAAACTTGTTTTAGCAAAAGTTTTTGGAATTATTTTTGCTGTTATCAGTTTAGTATCGTTAATTAGTAATCAGTTATCAGCTGACACATTTAGTATTTTTGATTTAGTTGCTGTCTTATTAGGTGTTTCTGTTCTAGTAACAGCAAAAACAGAATAAAAAAGTTCTTCTATAAAGAAGAATCTTTTTTTAGCTTGGAATTTTTAGTACTTGCCCAATCGATAAAATATCACTAGTTAAATTATTTAATCTTTTAATATCATTAACGGTAGTATTAAATTTTCTAGAAATTGACCATAAACTATCTCCAGCTTTAACGGTATAAGTTGTAGTATTATTAGAATTACTACTAGGGATACGAAGAACCTGACCAATAGAAAGGGTATTACTAGAAAGATTGTTTAAAGATTTAATAGCATCAACAGTTGTTCCATATCTATTTGCAATATTCCATAAAGTATCGCCGGCTTTAACGGTATAAGTGATAGTATTAGTACTTCCAGTATTTCCTCCAGTACTACCACTAGAATTACTACTAGGAATACGAAGAACCTGACCGATAGAAAGAGTATTGCTAGAAAGATTGTTTAAAGATTTAATAGCCTCAACAGTCGTTCCGTATCTATTAGCAAGGCTGTATAAAGTGTCTCCAGCTTTAATGGTATAAGTGATAGTATTAGTATTTCCAGTATTTCCTCCTGTATTATCTTCAGTATCATTACTAGAATTACTACTAGGAATACGAAGGACCTGGCCAATTGAAAGAGTATTACTAGAAAGATTGTTTAAAGATTTAATAGCCTCAACCGTTGTTCCATATTTATTAGCCAGACTGTATAAAGTGTCTCCGGCTTTAACAGTATAAGTAATAATGTTTCCTGTATTATCTTCAGTATTATCACCGGAATTACTACTAGGAATACGAAGGACCTGGCCGATAGAAAGATTGTTACTAGTTAAGTTATTTAATTTTTTAATCGCTTCTACAGTTGTATTAAACTTACTGGCAATATTGTATAGAGTATCACCCGCTTTAACAATATAAACATCTTCACCATCAGGCAAAACAGTTTCTCCTTCAGCAGTAGCGATAACAGCATCGACAATATTATCAACATAAGTTTTATAATTGTTTTGAATACGCGCTAAATCGGTAGGATTATTGATAAAGCCATATTCGATAATAATAGGCTGGGTTTTAGAACCTGTATTTCGATGGATAAAATAGTAATCTTTAGAAGTATCACTAGGAAGTCTTCTTTGATAGAATTTACGAACAACCTGGCCACTATTTTCTAACGCTTGTAAAACGTTTTCTGCTAAAGTACTATTATTTCTTAAAGCATAAATAACTTCCGCCCCTTCGGCCGCCGAATTAGCTGCTGAATTAATATGGTTAGAAATAATTACAACATTAGGATTATCTCCATAAGCATCTAAAATTCTTTTAACCCTTTCATCTGGCGATAAAGTTTCGTCAGTATTTCTAATTAAAGTTACGGGAATACCTTTTTTTTGAAATTGTTCATACATATACTGGGAAATCATTAAAGTTAAATTTTTTTCATAGACATTCCCACTAACTGCACCTGGATCAGTGCCTCCATGTCCTAGTACCGAAGAAACCCTAAAACGAAAATGACTGTAGATATTATTAAATACAAATTTTTATATTATAAATATAGTAAAAATATAAGGCTTAGAAAAATTATGTAATTAAAAAAATGGATATAAAATGATTTTTATATTCTTTTTTATTGAATTATGGGGGTGAAAAATGTCTGTTTTTAAAATAGAAAAAACAAGAAATTATACGGTAATGTCTAACTACCATTTGAAAGATAAAAATTTATCATACAAAGCAAAAGGGTTATTATCGTTTATGCTTAGTTTGCCGGATGATTGGGATTATTCATTGGCTGGATTATGTGCCATTAGTAAAGAGAGTAGGGATGGTATTAGATCAATATTAAAAGAGTTACAGAAATATCATTATGTAAAAATTGAAAAGGTTAGAGGTGAAAAAGGTCATTTTGAATATAATTATTTAATATATGAAATACCATATTTTATTGAACACAAAAACGAAAAAAACAGTCCAGGTATGGAAAAGCCACATCTGGATTATCCAGATGTGGAAGAACCAACGGAAATAAATACTAATAAACAAAATATTAAAAAACAAATAGATAAAGACGATAAAACAAAATCGTTTTTTTTTGTTTCAGAAGAACACAATAGGCTGACTCTAGAATTGTTATATAAAAAATACATAAATGAAGATGATAGTCAAATATTTTACTATGATAAATTATTTGAAAAATTATTAGAAGACAATTCATATAAAGATTTAGTGATTATTATACATTATATTGTTTCTAGAATTGAAGAAAATAATTATTTAGATGAGGATGGAAATTATATTGAAAATAAGTTTGGCTATTTTCAAAATGCAATTTTAAATAATATTAAGAAATTGTCTGTAGATTTGGATAACTTGTATGAAGAAGGTAATAATGAGTTTGAAATATGAATTTATTTTATGATATAATTATTTTAAGTTATGAAGAATATTTTATTATGAAAATAGACGAAGGAAAGTGTTTAAAGACTATTATTATTACGGTTTTAATAATCTTCTTCTTTTTTTGTTAGGAGGTTTTATATGAAAAGAAGATTAACTAATGAAGAGGTATATCAAATAGGAAGTAATTTCATTAAAGGAAGAGGTTATGGTTGTAGATTAAACTTAAGTAAAAAAATTATATCATATTTGATAAAAAACGAATATATCGGTAGAAGACAAAAAGATTCTGAATATTTTTTTTTAAAAGAATCTTTTTATAAAGACTATGAAGAAGAAATTAATAGCCTAAATTTCACTAAAATTGAAATTGAATTATTAAAAAAATATTATGCCATAAATGTAATTTATTTTGATGGTGAAGTTATGCATATGTTTTTAAATAATCCCAATTTTCATTTTACTTGGAGTGGGTATAGAGGATATGTATGTTCAAATGAAAATTCTAAAGTTGATATATACATAAAGAATTTATGTTTATGTCATGATCTTGAAGAAAATAAAATAGTATTAGGAGCTTTTATTGTTGATCTAATTGATTGTAATAAAATATCTCAAACTGTTCTAGAACCATATATACTTGAAAAAGAAGATGAAAGATATGAATTCCATTATTATAATTATAAAAATTTAATATTAGCCCAGTACTTAGAAACAAACGAATTAGATATATATACAGTCCTTTTAGATGGTATTAAAATAATTAATTATATTTTTAGTAATAAATATGGGTTTAAGTTATACAAAAATGAATATGAAATAAGTCAATTACAATTTTATAAGCCGTTATTTTTTCCGACTAAAATAAATTGGTTTAATTTTCTGCTTGAATTGTCAAAGATATTTCTTGATAATATTAATGGAAAAAGTTTAAAAAAGTTAATTAAGAAAAATTATAATCATATGTCTAATAATAAGGACTTTACATTAGAAGATTTAAAAAAAGAAAATTTTAGAGAATTTAAGGCATTTAAAACATATTTTAGTCAATATGAATTATTCAACAAATTATCTTTTGAAAAACTTGATAAAATACGGGATTTGAGAACTGAACCAGCACACAAGATATATATAAACAATATTGATTATTTGTATTGCAATGAGCAAGATGAAGTTTTAAAAAATTTATATAGAATTTTATATAATATTATTAAAGTTGAAGATCCAGAATATACTTTTTTAAAACAATATTATGGCGGAGAATATCAATGTTTTTTTGGGGATAAAGGCGGAATTTCAGAATATAATGGATTTAATACAAAAGTTTATCATTATTATAATGGTTACATAAGGTTAATAAATGATAAATTTAAAATACGTGATGCTGAAATTTTAATTGCTGGTAATGATATTAATTATATTAAAAGTGAATTAGTAAAATACATTGGTAATAATTGTAAAATCCCAAAAGAAGTGTTAAATGATATTATAGAATATTTAATGAAACAAGAAATTTGCATTCCTGATGATAAAGAATTAAAATCTTTCTTTTATGGTAATGCATTTATAAAGCGATTTTATGGAGAATGTGATGATTACAAGAAGGAAGGAAGAAGACTATATAAGAAATTTATTTCTAACAAATATAAATATATATATGTTTTTGCTGACTCATCGGAATTATATTGGAATATTGATAAAACAAAAGAGATTATATTAGAAAACAAAAATTATTTATTTGGTTATGGATTTTTGTTATATGGGCTTTCAAATAATTATGCTACTGATAATACTAATTTATTTAATGCAAAACAATCTAAAGATTTTCTTATTTTAAACAATGTGTGGGATTAATTATAATAGTTAATATATAAATAAAAGACTTGGTTATTTAATTACCAAGTCTTTTGTTTTACCACATAACCAGTCAATGGAAATGTTATAATTTTTGGCAAATTCAATTAATGGATAAGTAGGTATTAATATTTTTCCTAATTCATATTTAGAATAATTTGATTGATCCACGCCAATAACATTTGCAATATTTTCTTGGGTATCATTATTTTTAATTCTTATTTCTTTTAAATTATTGCCAACTACATTTTTATCTATATTATTATTAAATATTTCATATTGTTTTGTATTTGTTAATCCGCATATATAATCAATACTTAGTCCAAAGTGATTACAAAATTCATTTAATTTTAAAAGTGGAATTAAATCAATGCCATTTTCCCATCCAGCATAGGTAGATCTACTAACACCTAGAATATTAGCCAACTCCGCCTGTGTTTTATCAAAACTTTCTCTTATATTTTGCATTCTTTTATATATCATAAAGTACACCTCATTATTAATTTTCTCATTTAAAAGTAAATAATTTAAAAAGTGTCGGGTTATTACCTAAAAATGTGTTATAATTGAAACAAGGAGGAATTTTATGTATTTAAACTTTAATGACTATTTGATATGTTTTATTAAATCCTTATTGATGTCTTTGCTAATTCCATTGATATTTTTTTTGACAAAGATTAACTACATTATTGGAAATTCATTATGTAATTATTTAAACATTCCTAAAAATTTAACTTTAACAGTAATGAGTCCTGGATTTTTTGTTGAAGTCATATTAATTTTATTTTTTATTGAAATAATATTTGTTTTTTTTGTTATTTATAAATTAAGTAAAATTAATTAAAAAGTATAATAAGATATAGTTTATTTAAATATAGTAAATTAATTTTAAAATTAATATTTTTCATATGTATTATCATAAATTGTTTATTTAAAATTTATTGACTTTTTTTCAATAATACGGTAATATATGAGTGATTTAAAAGGAGCGAGTTTATGAATTATTTAAGAAATAATCTTCCTATGTTATATGATTTTTATATAGTAGCTAAGGCAGGTAGTTATTCTAAGGCGGCAGAAGAAAATTATGTTTCGCAACCAAACTTAAGTCGTAGTATAAAAAATCTTGAAAACACTTTAAATCTTGAATTAATTATTCGTAATAATAAAGGAATAAGTTTAACAAATGACGGAATCGAACTTTATAAAAAATTAGATAATATGTTTTCAAATATTGAAAATTATAATATTTATGATGGTGAAGATATTACTGGAACAATAACCATAGGTACTACTAGAAATATAGCGGATAATAAATTGTCAAAATATTTATTATTATTTAATAAAATGTATCCAAAGGTAAAAATAAAAATTTTAATCGATAATGCATCTAATTTAAATGAAATGTTTATTCAACATCAAGTAGATATTTTAGTCGATTACTTACCTAACATAAATTTTTCGGAAAATTTGAATTTAGACATTAAAGCAATTGGACAGTTTAATACTTGTTTTGCTTGTTCTAAAGATTTTTATGAAAGAGTTGCTAAAGGTATAAGAAATCTTTCAGAATTAAAAGACTATAAACTTTTAATCCCTGGAAGTTCAAGAAGAAGGCAAATGCTAGATATGGTATTACAATCAAATAATATACAGCTTTTTCCAATTATGGAAATGCCAGATTCTAAACTAATGGCAGATTTAATTAATAATAATGATTACATAGGATATTTTATTGAGGAAGAAGTTAAAAATTATAATCTTGTAAAATTGAATTTGGAAGATCAATTACCAGTAAATTTAATAGGATTAATATATCGTAAAAATACAATGAATATTATAACTAAAAATTTTGTTAAAATGGTTCTAGATAATTGCTAGAGCTATTTTTTTTGTGATATAATCTTATAAGATAATAGTAGAAGAACTATTATTAAAAGATAAAATGGGGAGAAAAGTAGTATGATTTATATAACACGTCATGGACAAACAGAATGGAATGAAAAAAATAAAGTAATGGGAAAGGTTGATATACCTTTAAGTAAAATAGGACTTGAACAATCAGGAAAATTAAAAGAAAAAGTAAAACAATTACAAATTGATTTAATTGTTTGTTCACCATTGCTAAGAGCAAGACAAACAGCAGAAATAATTAATGAAAATCACTCAGTTAAAATTATATATGATGACAGAATATCTGAAAGATGTTATGGAGAGTTTGAAGGATTAAATATAAATGATTTTGATTTTCTGTCATATTGGAATTATTATGATAATAAAAAATATAAGTATGCCGAAAACATTAGAGATTTTTTTGCTCGAATTTATGAGTTTTTTGATGAAATAATAAAAAAATATTGGAACAAAAACGTTTTAATAGTTACACACAGTGGGGTAGGACTATCTGCTTTATGTTACTTTGATAATAAAATTCCTGAAAAATCCTTAATAGAAACAAACAGTTTTTCTAATTGCGAAATTAAAAGCTTTGAGATAAACTGATTTTTTTGTTATGCATTTTTGCATAGTGATATAAAAAAAATATATTTTACTTTTGTGGATTAACAAATATAATAAGTTCCATTAGTGATGGAGGCATATTATATGGTTAAAAAGAAAAATATTGCTTTAATTGGTTTAGGACCACATGCAAAAAGAATTTATTTAAATTATTTTAAAAAACATAAATCTAATTTAGAATTAGTTGTAGAATTAAATTATAAACATGAAGAAACTAGACAATATTTGAATGAAAACGGATTTAAAAACACAAAGATATTTTCTGTTGATGATAAATATAAAGATAATAATCATTTACCTAAACAAATTGCTGATAACTTATTAGCAGTTTGTAAGACATTAGAGATTACGCATATAATAATTTCAACTGAACCAAAAGCCCATAATATGTATTTAGAATTTGCACTTAAAAACGATATTGATGTTTTAACAGATAAACCAATAACTGTTACAAAAAATATGACAAGTATAAAAAATATTAACCAAATTAGAAAACAATATTATAATCTACTTAAACTTGCAAACGAGTCTAAGGCTAAATGTAATGTAATGTGTCAAAGACAATATCATAGAGGATATGAATACATAAAAAAAGTGTTAAATGAAGTGGTAAAAAAATATAATGTGCCAATCACCTATATTGATATTTATCATTGTGATGGAAACTGGGAAATGCCTCATGATTTATTAAAGGAAAATCACCCTTATAAATTTGGCTATGGAAAATTATTTCATAGTGGGTATCATTTTATAGATTTATTAAGTGAATTTATTAAAATAAATGATCAATTAATCGGAAATAAAAAAATAACAAATGGTGAAATATATAGCAACTGTTTTACTCCGAATGATGAATTAGCAGTTTTCAGCATTGATGATTATAAAAGAATATTTGCTAAACAAGATATTCCTGATTATTATTACGAAAATACAAAACCTAATTTTAATAAATTTGGAGAAAAAAATTTTTACGGATTATTGAAATTTACTAACAAGCATAATCAAACAATAACAACAGCTAATTTAAATTTATTACATTACGGATTTTCTAGAAGAGGATGGATTGAAAGTCGTGATTATTATAAAAAAAATGGCCGAATTCGTCATGAAAGAATTAATATACAAGTTGGACCACTTTTAAATATTCAAATTCATAGTTATCAGTCTAAACAAATATGTGATAGATTAGATAATAATATAGAAGAACAAGTAGGTGGATTAGAACATTTTGATATTGATATATATAGAAATGTTGATGTGATAGGTGGAAAGCCTTATGAAAGAATAAAATTAGGAGATTTATATACAGAAAAAGAAAAGAAAAAATTTTTAGGATATAATGAATTGTCAAGAGAAATATATTTAAATAATTTTTTAAATGGAAAAAGTGAAAAGGGCGACATTAAAAATCAAGCATTAGGAATTGAAATTTTATATAGTTGTGCTTTAGGAATTAAAAACTATTATGATCATAATGAAAAGGTTCAAAAAATAAATATAAAAACAAAATATAATGTTCCGGTGAAACTTAGAGATTTAGAAAAATATGTGAGAGTAGAAAATAAAACAAATAATAAAACCAACTTAAACCATTATGTTGTTGATAGTGATGATTATGACTTTGGTGTAATTATGAATTCTTTAATTGATGACGGAAAATATGAAATATACTTCTATGTTGAAGATGGGAAAAAAATTGTTAGTCCATTATTTTATAAAACATTTAAAAGTAATGTTCTAGCTACAATATATTATTTATTATTAAGTCATTTGGCTAATCACAGAGATATTAAAAAGGTGGCTAGATGGTTAAATAGAACTTCAAAATAATGTTTGTGAACAATATAAGAACAATTAGAAAACAAAAATAGTACAACTACTAATCTAGACAGAGAACAATAAACCTATATAATAGTATATAATGAGTTAATTGTGTGCCAGCAATAACTCTTTTTATTTTCCATAAATTGGTAAATAGTATTGACAGATACTATAAATTCTACTAGAATAAAAAACAAATTTTATTTTGTGGTAGAAGAAATAAAAATAAAAGTAGGTGGATTATGTGGAGATTGATTTAAATTTTGAACAAATGTTAGACTTTCCAGATATATTAAAACAAGAATCAAACAAATATAGTGATTTGAATGGACTTTTAAGTAATAATATAATCAAAAAATATGATTATGTTGCATTAGAATTAAAAGTAAAAAAATGTATTATCAATTTTCAAGATGCTAGATATCTTTTTGAACGTTCTAATTCTTCTGCTGCTGATAACATTAAAATTACATCTAGTTATACTAATTTTGTCAAAAGTAATCATATTGTAGATTCGGTTTGTGAAATTGTAAGAAAGTATAATGATAGAAAAATGTGGGCTAAAAAGGTATATAGTACTTTACTAAACGTAGCTCCAAAACTTACTCATTTTGAAGTCGTTTATTTTGTTGATAGATTTTTTTATAAAATGAGTGAAGAAGCTATTAGTAAAAAATTATTTGTAAGTAGAAATTATTTAAGAGATAAAATAAGGCCAAGCTGTTTGATAAAAATTTGGTGGGAAGCTGCAGATGTTATAGAAGAAGACTTTGATTAGAACATATCGCTGGTGCTAAATTAATTCATGTATTTTTATATAGGTGAGTTAATATGTATGATTTTATTGCTAGGACAATAAAAGAATTAATTAGGGAAATTTATTTAATAAGATTAGAAGAACAAAATAATCAAATTTATATGTTCTTCTTTTTTTATGTGTTTTTTTGTAGAGGACCGCCTTTTATTAACTTATTAAAACTAAGTTGATAGGAGGTGAAATGATGAAAAGAATGCCAAAAAGACGTAAAAAGAAAGATAATCCATATACATTAGTTATTGATGGTGTTTTACCTAAAGTTATGTTTGTTGGTGCAAATAGCGAACTTTATTCAGCAGAAATAAGTCCAGAAGTATATGAACTATTTGATATGTTTGAACTTGAAGATTTATCTGAACTTAATGAATATGATAGACATATATCTAATATCGATATAGAAGAGTTACCTTATTTTCTTATTAGTAATAAGCCAGTTAGTGTTGAAGAAGAGGCGGTTAATAATATATTAGCAGAAGAGCTTAAAAATAGAGTATCTGAATTACCGGAAATACAAAGACGTAGACTAGTTTTGTATTTTTTTTATGACATGACATTGGCTGAAATAGCGATTATAGAAAATTGTTCACCACAAGCGGTAAAACAAAGTATTGATATTTCAGTAAAAAAATTATATGATTTGTTAAATAAAAAAAATTAATTAAATTTTATCCTTTAAAAATTGCTTTTTAGTGAGGTATATAGTGAAGGGGAATTTTCTCCTTCACATATTCCTCGCTTTTTTTGTGGAATATGAGTTCTTTGACAATTTAATAATAAAATAATCAGATACATTCTATTACACTAAGCACGTTAACAAGTACGCTTGCGATCAATACTTGGTTATAAATGTTAAGTAGCTCTTAATAATGCGATGAAGTGTAATAGGTATAATGATACTTCTACAAAAAGTAGTCCTACAAAGATAGGAAGGTGAAAGCCCTATGGAATTGATTAGCTATCAATCGTCTGATTATTAGAAAATACTTTATAAAATAATTTATTCATAACACTTTAATAAAACAAAGAAAGGTGTGAAATAATGAATTTAGAAAATCAAAAAATATCAGGGACTAATGAAATCCATATAACTGATTCCTTAAATGCTGCACTTTTAGCATTAAAAATAAAAACTAATGAAAATACAATAATTCCAGAAACTTCAGACTTGTTTATCTATGTAGATACAGCTCCTAGTACAACACCGACAGAAAATAGAAAACAATATCTTTTTAACCTAAGTAACCACCTAAAATATTTAAACAATACAAGTGATGAATTTTTAGTCAAAATCGGTGTAGAAAATAATGATATAGTTATAAAATCTTTAATAAATAGAAAGATTGGTACTAATGATACAGGAGACTATTTATTAGATGAACCAGTTACTGAAACAATAGATGCTTATCCTTTAACTCTATTTGAAGGTGAAAACTATATTTATACAAATTATACAAATGCTGACATTGAAATCTTTTATCCAAAAGATGATGAATTTAATAGAACATATTTAAACAACGCAATTTATGCTGGTCATAGAGAAAATTCTAATGATGTATTTAGTTTAGATGATATTTATTTTAAAGATGCTTTTACAAAAACAGAAGATAAATTAAATTTAGAAGTAAATATTGCTAATATTGATTGTTTAACTTCACGCAATAATAAATTTAGTTTAGATGAAGATGGTAATTTAATTGTAAATAGTATTACATGTAATGGAATTCAAACTAATGTTGTAGGAGAAGTAATTTTAGAAGAAGAAGCTTCAGAATTAAAGATTAATAACCTAGATGCATTAAATGATGGTGGAATATATGAATTTGTAGGTATATGTTATACAAATTCTGATACTACTACTGATATGAAATTTAAAATAAATGAAGAAGAAGCTGGCTATCATCATAATTATTTGAATGCAACAGGGTCTCTAACTTCTAGTGGTACATTAACTACTAGAGCAAATTATGTTCAAAATAGTCAGCCGCTTTATGAATGGCTTCAAACTAATGGTGGATTAAAATCCTATCCAGTTGTGTTAGAAGGAAGAGTGTATATTTCAGAAAATTCCGATGGTGAAAAAAGAGTAAGTTATACTGCAAGATTTTATAGAAATATTCAAGGCGCACAAGTTATTGGTATGTATGGTGGTGTTATTTCTAAAGATTTTGCTAATATAAATTCTTTAAGTTTATCACTATCAAATACAGCAATTAAATTTGCAAAAGGATCTAGACTTACTGTATTTAACCCTATAAAAGGAGCTAAAGGTGATAAGGGTGAAACTGGTGATGTTGGCCCAGCAAATACATTAACTATAGGTTCTGTAACAAAAGGTGATGAAGCTAGTGCAAATATAACTGGAGAAAGCCCAAACCAAGTATTAAATTTAGTATTACCAAAAGGAGATCAAGGAGAACAAGGTGTCCAAGGTGTTCAAGGTAATGTTGGCCCAGCAAATACATTAACTATAGGAACTGTTACTAGTGGAGATGTAGCTAGTGCAACACTATCAGGAGAAAGTCCAAATCAAGTATTAAATCTAGTATTGCCAAAAGGAGATCAAGGAGATCCTGGTGTAGCTGGTGGTACTATGACTGTTGATGATATTGAAGATCTGATTGAATCAAAAATGGGTATTATGTATCCCGTTGGAAGTATTTATATGTCAGTAAATAATATTAATCCTAGTACACTATTTGGAGGTATTTGGGAACAAATTAAAGATAGATTTTTATTAGCTGCTGGAG
The DNA here is from genome assembly GCA_944363935.1 of uncultured Bacilli bacterium. GTDB lineage: Bacteria > Bacillota_I > Bacilli_A > RF39 > UBA660 > Coprosoma. The sequence continues at coordinate 2,182 of CALVVT010000028.1, read as the reverse complement.
ATAGTTATGTTGCAGGATCGACAGGTGGACATGCTGAGTTACAAGAACATTCACATGTTATTCCTTCATTAAGTGGAACTGCACAAAGTAGTGGCAATCATAACCATGTTACTTCAAGAAGAACTTCTACTTATGGTTCTGGAATGCAAGCAAACTGGAGATGTATTACTGCTCCATCATCAGCAAATGGAGATTATAATCAAGTAAGTAATACTGAAAATAGTGGTGCACACACGCATAACATAACTACTAATGCTAGCAATACAGGAACTACTGGAAATGGTGATGGCGGAAACATGCCACCATATTTAACTGTTTATGTATGGAAAAGAGTATCATAATTATAAATGTTTAGAAAAAAAATAATGTTATGAAGAAGCGATTTTTATAAAGTATAAAAAATGACTATGGAGAGTGATGTATGAAAAATGAAAATCAAAATTTAAAAATCAATGATTTAAATAAAATACCTGGTATAGAAATAGTGTCAAAAAGAGGGAAACGAGAGAAACATTTTTTACAAAAAGACGGTTCTATTATTGCTCAAATGTATTCTGATGATATTCATTTTAAAAAAGGTAATAAATATGAGGAAATTGATAACCGTCTAGAAAAAAATGGTTCTTATTATAGAAACAAAAATAACTCCTTTAATTCCTATTTTAAGGAAAATAGTAATGGTAGATTTTTCGGATATGAATTATCAAGCGGATATATAAGCTTTGAACTCGATAATTGTAAAAATGTTCCATTACAAATTGTTGATAATAATTCAAAGTTTTTTCAAACAATTAGGTATGAAAATATTTTTGATGGCATAGATTTTGAATATCATATTACCCCAACAAAGATAAAAGAAAATATTATTATTTCTGATGCTTCAAAAATTTTAGATGAGATTAGTTTTACATTAAATACAAATTTAAAATTGAAAGAATTAGATGACGGTGTTATTGGTGCGTTTAAACAAAATAAAAAGTTATTTTGCTTTGAGGCTCCTTATATCATTGATTCTAATAATAAAGTTAATAAAAACGTTAGTTATAAATTGAGAGAAGGAAAGGAAGACAATTATGTTTTGCAACTAATTTTTAATAAAGAAGAGTTATCTAATCGAAATGTGAATTTTCCAATTATAGTAGATCCGACAATATCAACCCAAAATAATACAAGTGTATATGATACATATATTTCTGATGATGATCTTGAAGATAATTCTACACGATATGTGTTAAAGGCTGGGGTTTATGAATATTGGAATGGGAAAGAGTATAAATATACAAAAAATAGAACCCTTGTAAAATTTGACTTGCCAACTTTAGGAACGGGGTGTCAAATTTCTCAAGCTTTCTTGGTAATGGTTAATTATCCCTCTAATCGAGAAGATTTTGAGCCAAAATGTATTGACGTTCACAGAGTGACTCAAGATTGGACAGAAAAAAATGCCAAATGGGCTAATATGCATGATAAATATGATAGTAAAATTGAGGCAGTATCATTTTGTACAAGAAGTTATTATAATGAAAACAGTCAGATTGTTCCTGTTCCATCATATTGGGATATTACTAGTCTTGTAAAAAAATGGTATTCAGATACTCCGAACTATGGGGTCATGTTGAAATCTCACAATGAAGTTTCTGTTGGTTATAATGATCCAGAATTTTATTCTAAAGATAATAAAGGAGATCATCAAGAACAATTAATTCCTACTCTTCAAATTTTTTATCGTAATTTAAGTGGATTGGAAGATTATATGTATTATCAGTCTCAGACATTTAATAATGGGATAGTATACGAAAACATTTATAATGGCAATGTTACAGCATTATTTCAAATAGGCCATACTATTGGTGGACAGGGTGCTATTAGTTTAGGACTGATATATAATTCTAATGATGTTATTTTAGGTAATAATCATGGTTATGGGTTGGGATATAAGTTAAGTTTACAACAAACGATAAAAAAAGTAAAAATCGGTCAAGTTAATTATTTAGAATACTTTGATGATGATGGAACAATTCATTATTTTGTGGAAAATAATGGTATATACATTGATGAAGATAACTTAAATATGTCTGTTGAAGATCTTGCATCGTCTTATGTTTTAAGAGATAAAAACAATAATGTGATGACATTTTCAAAAACAAATGATATTGGCTATCTCTCTGAATATTTAAGTGCT
>CALVVT010000027.1 GCA_944363935.1 uncultured Bacilli bacterium | reverse complement strand
TTTATGGGAACTTTCTTTTTAATTCAATGCTTATTTTTTTATAAACCCTTGATTTTATTAGGAAAACTACGCGTATCGCGTAGTTTTTGTTTTTTTTATGAAATTTTATTTTTTTTATTTATATAGTATATATAAGTATATAGTATTTACTAGTATATACTATATACTAATTATATATCTTTAAATTTATCAGCAATACTACTTATTTTTCTAAATCTATGATATAAACCAGATTTACTTATTTTACTATTTGTTTCTAAAGAAATAATTTCACTTAATTCACTTAAAGAAGCTTCAGGATACTTTTCCCTATACAAAGCAGCTTCTTCTTCTTTATCACTTAAAATAATATTTTTACTTCTAATAACTGCGATATCCTTTAACTGTTTACTAGCTGTATCAATAATCTTATCAACATTAGCTTGTTCACAGTTATTAAGCCTATTAGTCATATTTTTATGATCCCTATATATTCTTATATCCTCATAATATAAAACTGCATTATAAGCATTAATTAACCTTAAAAAATCACTTATTTTTTCAGCTTCTTTAATATAAACCATATATCTATTTTCTCTAGTTAATACTTTACTATTTAAATTAAATTTATTAAGTAAATTAGAAATAAATAAAGCATAATCTTTATCATTTAAATTAAACTCTAAATGATATCTCGAAGTTTTAGGATCATTAATACTACCAGTCATTAAAAATATTCCCGCTAGATAAGCTCTTATTAACGCTTCGTCACCGATAATAAACTCTTCTGGCAATTTATTAATTCCTAAAGTTTTTAAAATAGATTTATCTTTTACTTCTAAAATATAATGCATTTTTTTATTATAATTATAACCTTTTCTAATAGTTATTTTAGGATTTATATTAAATATTTTTTTTAATAAAGTATATATTTTTCTAGCTACATTACTATTTTCTGTTACTAAAGTAATTTTATCAGTTATTAAAGCATTACTACTGATAATAGCTGATAATAAAGAAATTTCTTCTATTTCTGGTAACTCTATATGACAAACTTCATTTTTAGCTTCACTTGTAAACGACATATAATCACTCCAATAAATAAGATAAAATATCAATAGCTACTCTTAAAGAATTATGTCTAATTCTATTTTTATCTAATAAAACATAATCACCTTTAATTATATCAACTTTTAATTTTTTTAAATTATCGTAATCAACTTTTACTAAATCTTTATCTTCTTTACTTTCATATTTTTTAATTATTTCACTTTCAATAACTCCAGTATTAACAACTACCGCATCTATTTTTCTTTTACCTAAATAATTATTTAATAATTTAATATGGTGACTAACAGAAAAATCGTCAGTTTCTCCAGGTTGAGTCATTAAATTACAAACATAAATTATTTTCGCATTACTCTTATCTATTTCATTAATAACTTCTTTACAAATTAAATTAGGAATAATACTAGTAAAAACACTTCCCATACTTAATATAATCGCATCAGCTTTTTTAATAGCTTTTAAAACATTAGGAGTTACTACAGGTTTATTTTCATAAAAAACATCAGTTATTAATCTACTATCTTTAGTTATTTGCTCTTCCCCTTTTATTAAAGTTCCATCTTCCATTTTTCCAACTAAAGTAACATTATCTTCAGTTAAAGGAATAACTTCTCCTTCTAAATTTAATAAGGAATTTAACAATTCAATGGCATCAGACATATTACCAGTTATTTTACTAGCCCCTATTAATAGTAAATTACCTAATGCATGACCATCTAAACTACTAGAACTTTCAAACCGGTAATCAAATAATTTTCTAACAGTTTTTGAGTCATGAGAAAGACTAGCTAATATTCTTCTTAAATCTCCAACAGCAATTGTATTAAATTCTCTTCGAAGTTTACCAGTACTACTACCATTATCAGCAACAGTTACAATAGCAGAAATATCAAAAGGCATTTTTTTAAGCCCATTTAATAAAGTACTCATACCCGTACCGCCACCTAAAACCGCAAGTCTCATATTATTCACGCTCCTTTATACTTAAAGCTGCACAAACGCCATCGTTTAAAGCCGTTATTATTTGATAATAATCTTTTTTAATAACATCACCAGCTCCATATAAACCAGGTATATTTGTTTCTTTTTTTTCATTAACAATTAAATAACCATTATCATTTTTAACGTTTTTAATAAAATCTAATTTAGGTTTTCCACCAATAGCTAAAAATAATCCATTAATGGGAAGTTCTTCTTTATTATTTAAAACAATACCTGTTAAAATATTATCTTCTTCTTTTAAAGAAGTAACAACACTATTACTAATATAAATAATATTTTCTTTATTTTTTACTCTTGTTTGTAATTCATTATCAGCTTTAATATTTTCACTTCGGTTAATAATATATACGTTAAGACATATATTAGATAAATATAAAGCTTCAGTAAAAGCACTATTACCCGCCCCTACAATTGCGACAGTTTTATCTTTATAAAAAGCTCCATCACATACAGCACAATAACTAATACCTTTTATTTTATCTTCTAAAGGAAGATTTAGTTTATTGTTAACTTTACCTGTCGCGATAACAACATTTTTACTAGTAAAAGTATCATTATTAGTTTTTACCGTAAAATAATTATCTTTAGTTATTTCGGTAACTTCGCCAAAAGCTTTATCAACTTCTAATTGATTATTCATTTTTGCCGCTAGTTCAAAACCACTTATACTTTTAAACCCTAAATAATTTTCTATTTTATCAGTTTTTAACATCTGACCACCAGGAGCATCTTTATCAATAATTAAAGTTTTTAAACCACTTCTTTGTAAATATAAAGCAGCTGCCATTCCTGCTGGTCCACTACCTATAATAATTGTATTATACATTTTTCTTCTCCTTCACAAATATAATTATACTAATAACAATCATAATAATTGATACTATTTGCGCGATTTTAAAATCAAAAAGCATTAAACTATCAGTTCTAAAACTTTCGATAAAAAATCTAACTATTCCATACCATAATAAATAAAATGCTGTTAAATAACCTGTTTTACTTTTATTTTTAATAAACATCATTATAATAAAACCAATTAAACATAATATACTTTCAAAATAAAACATCGGTAAATGATAATTTCCATCTATATACATACCATCTATTATAAATGGTGGAATAAATAAATTATTTAATTCATTTAAACTAACAACAGGTCCATAAGCTTCTCCATTAAAGAAATTTCCCCAACGTCCTATTGCTTGCGCAAGAATTAGTGCTGGAACTAATATATCTAAAATTTTTAATAATTTTAAATTCTTTTTTTTAGTATAAAAATAAATAAAAATTAAAGCAAAGATTATTCCTCCATGAATCGCGAGTCCGCCTTCCCATATTTTTAAAATACTTAAAGGATTATTTAAATAGTAATCAAGGTGGAATAATACAAAATATACTCTTGCGCCTATTATCCCAATAATAATCGCATAAAATAGTAAATTAACAATATCGTCTTCATTTATATTTTGTTTTTTAGCTTCTCTTAATACTAAAAAAGAGCCAATAAGCATTCCTATAAAGATACATATAGAATATAAATGAACCGATATAAAACCTAAATCAAGATTAGGATTCATGTTTATGCTCCTTCCTTAATAGTTTATCTAAAAAATTATCCATAATAATATTTAATATTGAAATTAAAATAGAAGCACATACAGCATAAATAATTCCATATATTTCAAAATGATCACCTAAAATAATACTAACAAGTTTTAAAATAATTAAATTTATAAATGGATAAAATAAACCAAGCGTAATTCCAGTAATTGGAATAGTTAATTTAAATAAAATTGGTTTTACTGTTTTATTAAGTAAATAAATAATTATAGCTGCTAAAAAACTCCATAAACCAAACCAATCTTTATCAATGTATAAAGTATGTTTAAATAATAATGAAGTTATAATTAAAATTAACGAATAACCAATCATTTTAATTAGCCAATCTAAAAATCGATAAAAATTTTCTTTTGTTAATATTTTTTTCATAGTATTCCTTTCTTTTAATTATATTTTTCTTTAATAAACTTTATACAAATTATACCACAATTAACCTATTTTTCATAGAAAGAAAAAATTGAAATTGTTTATACACAGTTTAGGCTTTTTTACTTTTTCTTCTTAATTTTTATAAATTTTAAAAACATATTATATACATCTCTGCAGAAAATATCCAAATCTCTGCAGAAAAAATTTCTACTCTTTTATTCTTCACAATAAAAACTATCATAGATAGTTTTCGTTAATACAAAATACTGCATATAAAGGTACTGATTTTATATTATTTTCAAAGCCAAAATTTTTAGTTGAAATTCTAATTGCATAATTAGGTTTATATTTATCTACATACTTGTTTAAACTTTTAGAACTAACATTACTACTTGCTTTTACTTCTATTGGAATTATACCCATATGAGTATCAATTAAAAAATCTATTTCAGTTTGACTAGGCACAGACCAATAATAAATACTATAACCATTAGCTATTAAATTTTCAGCTACATAATTTTCGGCAAGTACACCTTTATACATAAAATTATCGTCAAGCATTATTTTATTATAAGGAATTTCTAATATCCTAGTAAGAATTCCTACATCATTTAAATATAACTTAAAATTATCTTCATTAGCAAAACCTTTAAGTGGTGTTTCAAATTTATTAACATAATAACAAGGTAAAATTAAATTACTACTAATAAGCCAATCAACACTTGTTTCATAATCTCTTTTACGAGCATTTTTTTCAAGTTTTCCATATTGAAATTTCTTGTTTTCTTTAGCAAGTTGACTAGGAATATTTTTATATACTTTTTCTATTTTAACAGTCTCAAAATTATTGTAAGTATATTTTTTCATATCAACAATATAACTATCAATAATAGAATCTAAAAGTTTAGTATCTAAAGATAAAATAGATAAATCATTAGTTATAAATTTTTGAACTACTTCTGGCATACCACCAGTAATTAAATAATACCGATAAAATTTCAATAATTTTTGATGCATTTGTTCATTAATTTTATTATTAGTTTGAAAACAACTTTTTATTTCTTTAATAATCATTTTATTATCTGTAGCTATTAAAAATTCTTCAAAATCCATAGGATACATTTTTAAAATCGTAACTTTGCCAACGGGAAAAGATTTAGAAAATCTTTTTAACTTTACGCCTAATAAAGAACCAGCACATATTATTTTATAAGGAAACTTATCTTCACAAAAATATTTTAAAGAAGAAATTAAACTTTCAGATTCCTGAATTTCGTCAATAAAAATTACTGTATTTTCATAGATTTCTCTATTGAGTGCATATTTTAATTTTTCAACTTTTTCACTAATATTTATTGGTTCTTCAAAAATTTTAATAATATCTTCTCTTTCCATTAAATTAATATAAATATAATCGGAAAAATTATTTAAACAAAAATTGTTTATCAAATATGTTTTTCCTATTTGTCTAGCACCAACAATCATTAAGGGTTTTAAAATGTCATTATCTTTCCACCATTTTAATTCTTTTATAAATTTTCTTTCCATATAATAAATTCCTTTCTTAATTAATTATATAAAATTTTTATTTAAATTACAAGTTATTTCACGTTTTTTATAAAAAAAAACAACTGCATTTCACGTTTTATAGATAAAATACAGCTACTATTTCACATTTTTTTGCGTTGAAATCAGTTAAAGTTTCACATTTTTGTAAATATCAACATCAAATATCACAAAAATGTCACAATTTTTAATTTTATTTTTATAAATGTTAAAATAAAAAAGGTCGATATTACGCGATTCGCGTAATATAATTTTACATTTTTTTATTAAATATATTAAAAAAGTCATAAATTTTTATTAAAGTTATGACTTTTCATTTTAACATTTTTACTCACTTTGTAATTCAAATAAAGCATCACGAAGTTCCATAGCTCTTTCAAAATCAAGGTTTTTCGCCGCTAATTTCATTTCATTTTCTAAATTAACCATTAATTTTTGTTTTTCACTTTTACTTAATTTTTGTGGTTTACTATCTAATACCTCTTTATTATTAGTAATAACTTCTCTAATTTCTTTTACAATTGTTTTCGGAACAATTCCATGTTTTTGATTATAAGCCTCTTGAATTGTTCTTCTTCTTTTAGTCTCATTAATAGCATATTTCATAGCATCACTTACTTTATCAGCATACATAATAACTCGTCCTTCAGCATTACGAGCCGCCCGGCCAATTGTTTGAATAAGACTTCTTTCACTTCTTAAGAAACCTTGTTTGTCAGCATCCATAATAGCTATTAAACTAACTTCCGGAACATCTATTCCTTCACGAAGTAAATTTATGCCGACAACAACATCATATTTACCACATCTTAAATCATGAATTATTTGCATTCTTTCTAAAGTTTTTATTTCATTGTGCAAGTAAGCTACTTTAATATCTAAATTCTTTAAATAGTTAGTAAGTTCTTCCGCCATTCTAATTGTTAAAGTAGTAATTAAAGTTCTTTCGTTTTTAGCTATTTGCTTGTTAATTTCTGATACTAAATCGTCAATCTGATTTTTAGTTGGTTTAACCGTAATATTAGGATCTAATAAACCAGTTGGTCTAATAATCTGTTCAACAACCTTATGATTACATTTTTCAAGTTCATAATCACCAGGAGTCGCTGATACATAAATAACATTATCAAGTTTATTTTCAAACTCCTCAAACTTAAGTGGTCTGTTATCTAAAGCACTAGGAAGACGAAAACCATAGTCAACAAGCATTTGTTTTCTAGCTCTATCACCATTATACATAGCTCTTACTTGCGGTAAAGTAACATGAGATTCGTCAATAACTAATAAAAAATCCTTTTTAAAAAAATCAATTAAAGTTGTCGGGGTTTCTCCTTCTTTTCTTAAAGCAATATGTCTTGAATAATTTTCAACACCCCTGCAAAAACCTGTTTCTGAAAGCATTTCTAAATCATAATTAGTTCTTTCTTTTAATCTTTGATATTCGAGTAATTTATTTTCCTTTTTAAAATATTCGAGTCTTTCTTCTAATTCTTCTCTAATATTTTTAATAGCTATTTTTAATTTATCTTCACTAGTAACAAAGTGACTAGCTGGAAAAATAGTAATACTTTTTTTATCAGTTAAAATCGCTCCAGTTACTAAATCAAACTCACTTATTCTATCTACTTCGTCGCCAAAAAATTCAATTCGGTAACCTTTATTATGAAAAGCAATTGGAATTATTTCTAAAGTATCACCTCTTACTCTAAAAGTTCCTCTTTTTAAATCAATATCATTTCTTTCATAAAGCATATCAATTAATTTTTCAATAACTTTATCTCTATCTATTTCTTCACCTTGACTTAAAACAAGCATTTTTTTCTCATATTCTTCAATTTCTCCAATTCCATAAATACAAGAAACAGAAGCAACAACAATAACATCTTTATTATTAATTAAACTAGCTGTTGCATAATGCCGAAGCTCGTCGATTTCGTCATTTATTGAAGCATCTTTTTCAATGTAAGTATCTGTTTTTGCAACATAAGCTTCAGGTTGATAATAATCATAATAACTAACGAAATAGCATACATGATTATCTGGAAATAATTCTTTAAGTTCTCCATATAATTGTCCAGCTAAAGTTTTATTATGCGCGAGGACTAAAGTTGGTTTATTTATTTTTTCAATAACATTAGCAATCGTAAAAGTTTTACCCGTTCCAGTAGCTCCTAATAATACTTGATTTTTTTTACCTTCTTTAATTCCATCTACTAATTCCTTTATAGCTTCAGGTTGATCACCACTAGGTTTATATTTTGAATGAATTTTAAACATAAATTCCTCCCTTTTTTAATTTAAAAATATTTTATCATTAATTAAAAGAGAAAACAATAGAAAAAATAGGTCAATATAAACCTATTTTATAATAATATATTATTTTCTTTTTCAGCTTTTAAAGTAGTTTCTGGCCCATGTCCAGGATATATAATCATATTATCTGAATATTTTTTTAACTTTTCTAAAGACTTAACCATTTCTTCCTTACTACCACCTTCTAAATCAGTCCGGCCTATACTACCTTTAAAAATAAAGTCACCAACAAACATAATGTTTTCTTCTTTAAAATATATACTTATTAAATCTTCTTTATGACCAGGAGTTTTAAGCATTTCAAAAGTAAAAGGTCCGATAGTATTAATTCCTTCGTTTAAATTACTATAATCATATACTGCTGCTTTAAAATAAGGTAAAGCTCCTATATGATCAAAATGATAATGCGTTATTATAACACCTATTACTTCTCTATTATTTATTTGATTCATAATTTTTTCAAATTCGTCTCCAGGATCAATTACTAAAACTTTTCCATCTTTTTCTAAAATATAACAGTTTGTTTCTAATTTACCGACAATTACTTTTTCGATACTCATTTTTAACCTCCTCAATATTTGGTAAAAAATCATACTCTACTTCATTTATTTTAAAAGTACAATCTAAATCACTTATAAAGTCAGTTAATAGTAAACCTTTAGCCTTATAAGCTTTAGCTAATATTAAAGAAATAACTTCTATTTCTTGTTTAACTTCACGTTCATTTTGATAATTATTATGGTGGATAAAATCTAAACTGTTAATTAAATCTTCAATTTCTTCTATTTTTAAATATTTACTTAAATTAATAAAAAAACTTTTTATATCAGCCTTAAAATAACTAGTAATTAATTCTTTATCCATAATTTTATATAATAAATGGGCGATTATAGTTTCATAAGGATAAGTTATAATTCCCTCATTTTTTTTAAAATATTTTTCCGTTAAAAACTGCGTAATTCCTTCATTTAAACCAACATTATAATTGTTTAAACTAATACTACTATAAACATTATTATCTTCTACTTTAGTACTCGCTACATGAAATAATTCATGATAAAGGCTTTCACTAGCAAATAAATCTCTTAAATATATTTTATTTTCGCGCTCATTATAACTAGCAGCATTATTAATTCTAGCTCCTTTAAAATCACTAGTTTCTATTTTCAAAGTTTTAACATTTCTTTGATAATTTTCTAAACTAGGACTTATCTTTACTAAAATAACTTGAAACTCATTTAATACTTTATCCATAGAAAACTCCTTTTAAGAAAAAACTGCCCAAAGCAGTTTATTTTGTAATATCAAAAGTAACTTTATAATTACCTTCTAAATCCATTTCGTCAACATTTATTTTAATTCCTAAAGCCTCTATTTGCGAAGCACAATTTCTAATTAAATGAATAGCTTCCATTAAATTAGGAGTACTTACTGTTTTTACCGGCTCACTTACCATACTAGCCTGCGTCACTGGTTCTTCGTAAATATCAGCTGAAGGAACAGGGTTTTGATTAACTGCATTATAATTATTAACATTTTGATAAGGATTTGCTTCTGGTATATTATTTACTGGTTTAGCTTGATAAATACTAGCTTCTGGATAAGGACTTACTTCCGGAATACTATTTACTGGATTAGTTTGATAAGGTTGCTCTTGATAATTAGAGGCACTATTAACTGACCCAATATTGTCACGAGCATTAAATGCTTCATTAACAGCTGTTGCGATTGGTGAGGTAGCTACGGGTGCCGGAGAAGGGGTTGGCATAACCGTAGGCATTTCAGTAACACTAGGCGCGGGAGCGCTATTTTGTAATGAACTTGCTGTCGGATGAAACATATTGTTAAAATTAGTATGATCTACTGTTTGCACCGGCGCTGGAGTTGGTTCTTCTGGAGCATAATGAACAAACTTATTACCACTTAAAGCATCAGTTGGCTCTGGAGTTGGAACTGGGGATGGGGCCGGAGTATTATAAACAGGAGCATTAGGATTTTGCATTAATTTACTTACATCATTTTGCGCTTCAGGAACATTTATATCTTTAGCTTCCCTCATTATTCTATCAATATCCATGTTATCTTCCTTTCTAATATTATTATTAACAGAAATTTCATTATTATCAAATAAATTTTCAACATTAGTTGCAGGTGTAACTACATTACTACTAGCATTAGAAATTACTGGGGCATTATTAAGTAATTTCGCAATTTCTTCGTCAGTTCTTTTAACTGTTAATCTTTCATTAATTATTCGTTTAAGCATTTCTTTTTGCAAACTACGATTATTAATTTTAAGTAAACTACGAGCATGTCTTTCGGATATTTTTCCATATAATAAAGCTTCTTGAACCTCGTCGTCTAAATTTAATAATTTAACTTTATTAGATATCGCCATCTGTGATTTACCAATTTTTTTAGCTAAACCTTCTTCCGTGATATAGCCCATATCTAATATTCTTTTATAAGAAACTGCTTCTTCAATTGGCGTTAGTTCTTGCCTTTGAATATTTTCAAGTAAAGCAATTTCTTCACTTTCACGATCCGTTAAATTAACTATTATCGCAGGAATACTTTGTCTATTCGCAAGTTTACTAGCTTTGTATCTTCTTTCTCCCGCGATTATTTCATATTTATTATTAACCTCTCTAACAACTATTGGCTGAATTACTCCATATTTATGAATGGATTCCGCTAGTTGATTAAGTTTATTTTCATTAAAATAAATACGTGGTTGAAACCTATTAGGTAAAATATCGTTAATATTTAACTCTACTAACTTACCACTTTCAAACACAGGGCGCCCCTCCCTTCTACTCTTCCAATATTATCATACTATTTTTCGGAAAATATTTCAACATAAATTAAAAAAAAACTAATAAATTATAAAATTACTAGTTCTTTTTACAAAGATTTCTTCTTTATATCAGAATACTTCCGCGGATATTTTAAAGGCGTAATATCTTCTTTTTCAATTTTAATAATAGTTCTCATACTTTCTTCATAAGGTAAAGTAAAAATCTTTTTATCTATTTCCTTACCTTTTAAAATATTTAAAGCATTAAAATAATTATCTTCATTTTTACCTTTTAAAGCAATAAAATACTTATTCTTTTTAACTAACGGAAGACTATACTCAAGTAAAATATTTAAAGGTGCTACCGCTCTAGCGGTTACTAAATCAAAAACTTCCCTATTTTTTAAAGCATATTCTTCAGCCCTTTCATGAACTAAAGTAACATCTTTTAACTTTAATACATCGATAACTTCTTTTAAAAATAATAATCTTTTATTTAAAGAATCAAGTAAAGTAACTTTTAAATGTGGATAACATATTTTAAGCACTAATCCAGGAAAACCCGCACCAGTTCCAATATCACATAAAGTATCAATGTTATTTAAATCAATAACTTTTAATATTGTTAGACTATCGTAAAAATGTTTTAAATAAACATCTTTCTTATCAGTAATAGCGGTTAAATTCATTTTTTCATTCCAAGTAACTAATAAATTATAGTAAATTTCTAATTTATTAAGTTTATCTTCGTCTAATTCAAGACCTAATTCTTTAGCTTTTAAAATAAAATCATTTTTATCCATTTATTTGTGCTCCTTCTTTAAATAAATCATTAAAATAGAAACATCAGCCGGATTTACCCCACTTATTCGAAGAGCTTGTCCTAGAGAAGTTGGTCTTACTTCTTTTAATTTTTCTTTAGCTTCACTGGCCAGATTATGAATTTTATCGTAATCAATATCTTCCGGTATTTTTTTACTTTCCATCTCTAACATTTTTTCAGCTTCTAAAGTTGCTTTTTTAATATAACCTTCATATTTTATTTCGGTATTAACAATACTTAAAATTTCTTCCTCATAATTACTAAAATATTTTTTTAAATAATTAATATCAATTTCTGGTCTTTTAAGTAAATTGTATAAACTAATACCATCTTTTAAAGGAACCGTTACTTTTTCTAAATAAGCATTATCTTTAGGCGTTAGTTTAACTGTTTTAAGTTCCCTAATTAATTTGTTTATTTCTTCTTTTTTTCGAAGTAATTTTTGATAATCTTCTTCACTAACTAATCCAACTTTATAACCATATTCGCGAAGTCTTAAATCTGCATTATCACTTCTTAAAAGTAGTCTATATTCAGCTCTTGAAGTAAGAAGTCTATAAGGATCTTTTATGCCTTTAGTAATTAAATCGTCAATTAAAACACCAATATAACTTTCATTTCTCTTTAAAATTAAAGGCTCTTTTCCTTCTAACTTTAAAGAAGCATTTATTCCCGCAATTAATCCTTGACCAGCTGCTTCCTCATAACCACTAGTTCCATTTATTTGCCCAGCCGTATATAAATTTTCTAAAATCTTACTTTCTAAAGAAGCTTTCATACAAGTTGGATAAATCGCATCGTACTCAATCGCATAAGCATATTTAAGAATTTTCGCATTTTTTAAACCTGGCAAACTATGAACCATTTTTTCTTGAACATCATAAGGCATACTAGAAGAAAAACCTTGAATATAAATGTCGTCATAATATAAACTTTCAGGTTCTAAAAATAATTGATGGCGCTCTTTATCTCTAAATCTTGTAACCTTATCCTCAATTGAAGGACAGTATCTTGGACCAATACCTTTAATATCATTAAGGCCACCATACATACTTGATTTATTTAAATTATCTAAAATAATTTTATGAGTTTCTTTAGTTGTATAAATTAAATAACAAGGTTCTTGCTTATCAATATCATAATATATTTTATTGTCAAAACTAAAAGTATAATATTTATCGTCACCAGGCTCGAGTTTAGTTTCACTGTAATTAATACTGTCTTTAGCAATTCTTGGCGGAGTTCCTGTTTTTAATCTTATAATTGGAAATCCTTTTTTAGCTAAATTATCACTTAACTTATTAGAAGGTCTTTCCTCATGTGGTCCTTCTCTTCTTCTAGTACTACCAACTAAAATATCACTATTTAAATAAGTTCCTGTCGTTAAAATAACTATTTCACTAGTAAACATCGTTCCATCTTCTAAAGAAACACCTTTTACTTTATTATTTTCGGTAAGAATATCAGCAACTAATCCTTCGTATAAAGTTAAATTAACCGTTTCTTTTAAAGTTTTAAGCATGTTTTTAGGATAAGTTATTTTATCCGCTTGTGCCCGAAGAGCCCTTACAGCCGGTCCTTTAGAACCATTAAGCATCTTTATCTGTAATAAACTTTTATCCGCATTACGGCCCATTTCACCACCTAAAGCATCTATTTCCCGAACAACAATTCCTTTCGCACTACCACCGATTGAAGGATTACAAGGCATATCCGCAACATTATTAATGTTACCTGTTATTAATAATGTTTTATGCCCTTTTCGAGAGGCTCCTAAAGCCGCTTCACAACCAGCATGACCAGCTCCAACAACAATAATTTCATAATCCACTTTATCACTTCCTAAACAATATATGGACCTAAAATAGGAAAAATATTTCTTAAAACGCCATATATTAAAACTATTATTAAAATAAATATCCATATTTTATTATCGATTTTTTTGGTAAAAAAATTTTCTTTATTTAATTTTAAACTTATAAATTTAATAATATTAAATAAAATAGTTAAAATAAGTAAAATAAAGACTAAACTATTATACCGAAAAGCACTATAAAAATCTAGTCCTAGAATAGAAGTAAACATTCTTGTTATCCCACATCCCGGACAATATAAAGAAGTTAGTTCATGAAAAGGACAAAATACCGCGAAGCCTGTTATTTTATAAAATATCAAATATAAAATAAAAAGAATAACAATAATTAATTTATAAGCCATAGAAAAAAAGAATATAATTAAAAATTATACACTTTCTATTTTAGTGGCTTCATTTACTTCAGACTGAATAATGCACACATTAACAATTTGTAATCCAAATATTGCTAGAACAACATATAAAACTGAATTATCTGATGCTACTCTACCACGGCTAACTTGAATTTCTGAAACGTTTTTCCCCATTTTATAAGCCCAATAAAATCCATAAATACCACAAGTAATTAATGAAAATAAAAATGACTTAACACCGGAAAGAGTAGAATTTTTATTAATAACTCGTACATCGTCAGTTAAACTTACAAACCAATATATATAATATATTCCGCAAGTAATAATACTGAAGATAATGCATAAAACAATATTTCTCTCCTTAACCATACTAACCTCCTTGATTAAATTATATCATACCTACTCGCTATCAGCAAGTAAAATTCTAGGAATTTAGTTTTAAAGACAAAAAAACTCCTTAATCTTGTTTTATAAAGATTTTAGAAGTTTTTATTTACCAACACAAAATCTTGAAAATAATTGATCTAGTAATTCTTCGTCATAAGTTTCACCGGTAATTTCACCAAGTAAATTCCAAATATTTCTTAAATCTATTTCAATCATATCGATTGGATAATTATTTTTAACTCCTGTTTCAACATCACTAATACTTTTAAGAACTTTATTTAATATAGCTTTATTTCTCGCCCCGGTTAAATAAGTTAAATCACTTGTTTCTATTTGTTCTAGATTAAATAATTCTTTAACCTTTTCTCCTATTCCTTCAATATTTTCGTCTTTTAAGGCACTAACATATACTTTGTTTTTTAAATTCTCATCGTCGATATGTTTTTCTAAATCAGCTTTATTGACAATAGTAATATAGTTTTTATCTTGTAATTTAGCTAATATTTTTTTATCTTCTAAAGTTAATTTTTCATTATAATTGACAACAAATAAAACTAAATCAACTTCGTCTATTATTTTTAAACTTTTTTTAGCCCCAATACTTTCAACTAAATCTTCAGTTTCTCTAATACCCGCAGTATCAATTAAATTTAAAATAATATTATCAATAACTACACTAGCTTCAATACTATCTCTAGTTGTTCCCTGAATAGAAGTTACAATAGCTTTTTCTTCCCCTACTAAACAATTTAAAATACTACTCTTCCCAACATTTGGCCGGCCAATTATTGCCGTTTTAATTCCTGTTTTTAATATTTCTCCAGTATTACTTTGTTTTAATATTTTATTTATTTTAGTCTTTAATAAACCTAATTTTTCTTTGATTTTTAACGTTGTCATTTCTTCAATATCTTCATATTCAGGATAATCAATATTAACTTCAATATTGGCAATTATACTAGCTAAATCGTCTCTTAAATCAGTAATTAAATTAGATACTTTACCTTGAACTTGATTTAAAGCCATCTCTCTTGCTTCAGGCGTTTTAGAGTTAATTAAATCCATTATTCCCTCGGCTTCTGTTAAATCAATTCTCCCGTTTAAAAAAGCTCTTTTAGTAAATTCACCAGGAGTAGCAAGTTCACAGCCATTAGTTAATAATAATTCTAATATTTTATTAGTTGTTGTTATCCCACCATGAGCATTTATTTCCGCAATATCTTCGGTAGTAAAGGTTTTAGGACTACACATTTTTGTCACTAAAACTTCGTCTATTTTTTCGCCATTATCCACAATATATCCATAATGAATAGTATGACTGGGAGCATCTTTAAAATTTTTATTACTAAATATTTTTGAAACAATTTTAAAAGCATCTTTACCACTTACTCTAATTATTGATATCGCCCCTATTCCTTGGGCAGTTGAAATTGCCGCTATAGTTGTATCCATTATTTCACCTTCTTTTTAAATTTATTAAAAAATCTTGCGAGTCCTAAATATTTAGGTAAAGCTTTTATATTAACGACAACATCCATTGATACTTTTTTATCAATATAAGTTATAAGCCAGCCTTCTTTATATTTAGGCGGAACTATATTTAACGGAAACATATGTCTTAAAATTATGTTTTCCACTACTGGATTAAGATACTGGGGAAAATGTTTCCGCGAATTTTCTAATGCTTCTTTCGCATGAACAAAACCATGTTGTTTAAAAAAAGGAACTTTCTTATCTAAATTATCTTGCCAAGGCTGATAATAAAAATCATGGAGAAGTCCACCAATTGCGGCATCTTTATAGCGCCATCCTCTTTTTTTGGCTGTTTTGTAAGCTAAATAAGAAACCGCTAAACAATTTTCATATAAAGAACAATTTTCATGATGTTGCCATTTTTTTCTGGCTTTAAATTCTGGACTATAAAGAATATCTAATACAATATCCATATATTCCTTATCATTTATTACCTCTTTAGTTATATCTTTTTTCATAAACGCCTCATTTCTAAACATATTTTAATAAATGAAGATAAATTAGTCAAGAAAAAATATAAATGATAGCGTAAATACCCTATTATTAAAATGTTTTTAACTAATAAATTCCAATTTAAATGTCCTTGAAAAAAAATAAAAAATATGATATTTTAATTACGAGGAAAGATATGTTAACTATGTGTACGAATTTTTTTCCACATAAATTATATCATATATATATCATTGAACTTCAAGTTCATTACTCCTTTATCTATTATTATAATAAATACTATATACTATACTTATTTCTCATAACATATTTTTCCTCTAATTTAAATACTAAAAAAGATACGTTTGGGTATCTTTTTTAATTTTTGTGATATTGGATAACTACATAACGATTAGGTTCTTCCCCTTCACTTTGAGTAATTAAATTAGGAAATTTAGAAACAACATTATGTACAAGTCTTCGTTTATAAGAATTCATAGGATCTAATTTCGCATCTACTTTAGTTCGGTTAACTACACTAGCAATATGTTTTATTTCACCTTCGAACTGCCGTTCTTTATGCGCTTTATAATCAGATATATCTAAATTTACTTTCAGATTAAAAGGTCCGATATTATTAACAGTTTGTCTTAATAAAAGTTGTAAACATTCTAAATTTTTACCATTTTTTCCAATAAATATACCATTATCGTCCGTCATAATCATAACATTAAAACCATAATCATTTTCTTTAAACTCAATTTCAAACTTCGTACTCATTAAATGAGCAAGATTTGTTAAATAATCTTTTATAAACTCTTTAACCCCGTATTTAGTTATCGCAGTTACTTTTTCTTTTTTAAATAAATGTCCTTCTGGCTCTAAAAAAGTATAAAATACTTCTTGTTCTCGAGCATTTAATTCTGCTAAAGCTTTATTTAAAGCTTCCTCCTTATTTTTTGCTTCCTTTGTTACTACCTGCATGTTTATGCCTCCTTAACAACGCACTTTGGATAATTGTAAATAAACTACCAGTTATCCAGTATATAATAATACTTGTTGACATCGTAAATGATGCGATAATAATAAATACTAAAAGAATATTCATCATCATTTTCATTTGTTTAGCTTGATCTGGAACTGTTTGATTTAAACCCGAATTAAGCTTAAATGAGAAAAATGTCGCAGCCCCAACCATAATTGGTAATAATAAGTATAAAATATCACCACTACTAAATGAAGCTGTAAAATTACTAAAACTAAAACCATCGCCAAATATCGCATTAAATGGACTTGTTCCTAAATTAAAGCCTAATAAAGTACCTTCAAATACCGCAGGAATTCTGTTTAAACTCTCTAAAAAGGCAAAGAATAATGGCATTTGAATAAAGGCAAATAAACAACCTGACATTGGATTTATATTGTATTTTTTATAAATAGCTAACATTTCTTGAGCTTTTAACATCTGTTCTTCTTGAGATTGTTTGTTTCGATATTTACTTTCTAATTTTTGTAAATCTTTCTGGGCAGCCTGCATATTTTCAGATTGCATTGCTGATTTTTTACTGATTGGAAAAATAATTAACCGAATAATTAAAGTAACAACAATAATCGCAAGGCCATAATTTTTAAGAATCTCCCCTATTTGAATTATCAGCCAGCTTAAAGGTTTAATAAAAACAGTACTCCAAATGCCTTCATAGCCACCATCAGCTGGAGTAAATTCAGAACAACTAGGTAAATCCTCTACTTTAACATCATTTTTTTCATATGTTTTGATAACATTTTTATCTTGCGGCTGACATAAAATGTTTTCCGCTAAATTTTGCCCAGTTGAAGGTTCCTGAACAATTGCTCCTTTATCGTCTTTTAACCAAGTTGTACAACCAGTTAAAGTCAAAGAAGTAATTAATAAAACTAATATAAGTAATATTTTCTTATTCATCATCATGCTCCTTTATTAAATCTAATTTTGTTAAAATTTTTATTAAATTCTCTTCTCTTTCAGCAAAGGAACGCTCTAATATTCCTCTACCAACAATAATAACACAATTAAAGTTATTTTTAAACCTTTTTTTATCAAGTATATTCTTTAATTGTCTTTTTATTTTATTACGAGTAACAGCATTACCTATCTTTTTACCTACTGAAAATCCAAACTTATAAACATCAGGCTCTTTTTTTTCCACATAAATAATATAATCTTTATATTTAACAGATTTAAAACTTTTAATAATTCGCGTAAAATCACGACTGTTTTTAAGAATGTTTATTTTTTTCATACTATCACCTAAAGTAAAAGCCACTGCACGCGCAGTGACTATTTTAATGAGCTAAGACTTTGCGTCCTTTTTTTCTTCTTCTTTTTATTACGTTAGTTTGCATTCTAGCAAAAAAGCCCATTTTCTTACTTCTACGACGATTATTTGGTTGAAAAGTTCTTTTCATTTATATTCACTCCTTCCGTTTTTTTTTCTTGCTTAATTAATTATATAGATAAAAAGCCATTTTGTCAAATATTATTTCTAAAAAATAAATTTCTGTATTTTTTACATTTAAATTTTCCCTTATTTTTCAACACGAAATTATGTTCTAACACTTATTTACACATACTTATCCACCACCAAAAAACGTTTATTTTATAATCAAAAAACTACTTTTAAACATATGTGTATAACTTACTTTAAATAACAAAAGTGGATAAATTATTTATCCACAAATATCGTGGAAAACTCTAAAAAAGTACCAAAAATCGACATTTTTTGCCTGTGGATAATTTTTTTTTTACTTTTCCACAGTTTTTTCTAGCCAAAACCCAAAAAATAGGGTACAATGTTATCAGAGATTTCTATATTGATAGTGTGAAAAGTTTTATGGAAAACTAGACATACAAAAAGAAAAAGATATTAAGACGAAAATCTTGATATAAATCTATCAAGAAAATATAAAAAAATGATCTATGACAATAGAATTAATAAAAAAAGGCATGCTGAAAACAAGTATTTAAGGTAATTTTTTAAAAATTATTCAGAATATGGTGCAGCGAACTTACAAGCAAGCCTAATTAGTTCAATCCACTTATTTGGCATATTAGAAATATTTTCTAGTTTTTCAAGTTCTACTGGAGTTTTATAATTTAAAGCTTTATTAGGCCTTAAAAAATTGTTGTAAGTAGCAAATAAAACCATATAATTATTGGCATTATCTAAAGACGAAAAACCACCTTTTGGTTTGTAATAATACTTTAAGGTTCTATTAAATCTTTCAATAATTTGCTTTTGAGAGCGGTATTCTTTGGAAGTTTCGTCAAGATTTGTAAGCCCAATAACCTGATGTAATTTAAATGGTAACCCATTTTGGCACCAATACTGAACGGCAACATTATAAATAGGATTACCATCAGAAATTACTTTTAAACTATCAGGAAGTTTATCATATTTAGATAAAGTAGAATAAGCAGCTTTGATAGAAGATAAGGAATCTCTTTTATCAAAAACTCTATATGAAGTAACAATTTTCTTAATGGCATCAAAGTAGAAAAAAATATAAGCTGTTTTACCTAATATCTTGATATAAGTTTCATCGGCAGCAATAGTGTCAGAAAGTTCATAAGGATAAAACTCAAGTAAGGCCTGAATAGTAGGAGAAACAGATTTACAGTAATTTTCAACAGTTTTATAAGAAATATAGACTTCATGAATATCTTTTAAAATGGAAGCAGTTTGTCTATAAGAAAGGCCATAATTAACATGATAAGTTAGGCATAGACCTAAAACATAATCAGAAGAATGAATTTTAGAAAGGTCAACAGGTTGTTTGATAAAATCACGATAGTCTTTAGTTATGGCAGGTAAGGAGATATGAAATTTACGGTATATGTAATGAAGTTTAAATAATGTAGGATTTTCTTCAAACTTTTTCTTATTAGATAAAGTTAAAGTAGCCAAATTATTTAAATAGTATCTACATTTATTATTTTTACAGACATAAACATCATAATCAGCTCTTTGCTTTCTTAAAGTAAGCTGATGTTCACAGTGAGGACATTTTAAAAGAACATCTTTCTGTTTATGAGGATTATTTGAAAATATATGGCGACAAACTTTACATTCAAATTGAGTTTGTTTACCAGTATTATCATAGAGATAATCTTTAGGCGCATCGCAACAAGGACATTTGACGTTATCTGGAATTTTAGATTTACCACGGCGCTTAATAGGCTGGATATTATTTTCTTTAATAAGTTTTTTATAATCTTTATGTTCTATTTTAATAAAAGGTTCAATTAAAGGGGATTCGTCAACTTTAAATTGTTTATAACGTTCATTAGTAGGCTTATTATTAATAACAACATCGTCGACTTTGATAAATTTAGATAAGAAAATGATAAATTTCCAAATAATTTTATTAATTCTATTTAAAAATCCAATAAAAACTGATATAATTTTAGACATGACAGATACCTCGTTTCTATATGTTCTAAAATTATTATAGAGATATTTGTCATTTTTTGATAGAGTAAAAAGAAAATTTAAAAAAAAAAAAATCACTTCAAAAAGGGAGTCATTAGTAAAATGTTAGAAAAAGCCTTTAAATATAAAGAGAAAAGCATGGGTAGTGTAATAAACTATTCACACTACCTCTATATTAATGGGGGATGTTTATGGAATATAATAATATTTGGAAAGCCTTTCTCGAAAAGGTAAAATTAAAAGTCAAACCCGTTTTGTTTCAAACTTGGTTTCAAGACACAAAATTAATTAAACTAACTGACGATTATGCCGTTGTCGAAGTACCACTTGATGTGCATAAAAAACATTTAAAAGAAAACTATAACGATTTAATCAAAGAAACTTTTATGGAAGTTAGTGGTTCAATATTTAACTTCGAATATGTAACTGAAGAAGAAAATAGAGAACCGGTAATTAATACAGAAAATAACGAAGCTATATTTGAAAGCGGACTTGATACAAAATATACTTTTGAAAATTTTATATCTGGTGAAAGTAATAAATTCGCTAAAGCAATAGGGGTAGCTGTGGCCGAAAAACCAGGTAGTATGTATAATCCTTTATTTATCTATGGTAATAGTGGACTGGGGAAAACCCATTTAATGCATGCGATAGGGAATTATATTACTTCAACATCCAATAAAAAAGTCCTATACGTTACTAGTGAAAAGTTTGTCGACGATTTTCTAAATATTTACCGCAAAGGGGAGAATAGTAATTTTAAAGCTGTGGAAAACTTTAAAAATAAATATCGAAATATCGATGTCTTAATGATTGACGATATCCAGTATTTAGAAATTGCTAGTAAAACCCAACAAGAATTTTTCAACACCTTTAATGAACTACATACTAATAATAAACAAATTATTATTTCTTCAGATAGATCGCCTGACGATTTAAAAAAACTAGAAGAAAGACTGCGGACTAGATTTAATTGGGGTTTAACTATCGATATTTTACCCCCTGATTTTAACCTTCGAATGGCGATATTAGATAAAAAAGTCGAAGCTCAAGGAATTAGTAATATGGTTCCAAATGAAGTTAAAGAATATATCGCTAGTAATTGTACAACCGATATAAGAAAGCTAGAAGGGGCCTTAACTAGAGTTTTTGCTTATGCCACCATCATGAATGGTTCGGAAATAACTATTGAACTCGCTATTGAAGCTTTAAAAGATTATATTGGTAAAGCCGTATTAACTAAAAATAAAATCGAACAAGTCATTGCTTTAGTAGCTAATAACTATAATATAACCCCTGAAGATATAATAAGTAAAAAAAGATTAAAAAAAATTGCCGTACCAAGACAAATAGCTATGTACATTTGCCGCTATCATTTAAAAGAATCATTACCCAAAATTGGTAGTGCTTTTGGAGGCAAAGACCATACTACTGTAATGCATTCGGTTAATAAAATAAAAGACGAACTTAAAAAAGATAAAAATTTAGAAATCGAAATTTCAAAAATAATCAATCAAATAAAGTAGGGGAAAACTTATAATTATCCACAAGAAAAAAAGGAAAACTTTTAACCATTTTAGCCTTTAAAATAAACAATTTTCCTAGTTTTCCACTTTTTCCACATCAATAATAAAAATATATTTAAATTAATAAAAATAGGAGGTAAAAACATGAAATTAGAAATAAAACAAGAAACTTTAATCGAACATTTAAATTACGTAATAAAAGGAATATCCAATAAAAACTTAAGACCAATTTTAAACTGTATTAAATTCGTATTAGACGATAATGGTTTATATTTAATGAGTACGGATAATGAAATAGCGATAAAAACATTTATCGATAAAAAAGATATTGAAAAAATAGAAAATACTGGGGAAATAGTTGTAGCTGGTAAATATATATACGATATTATTAAAAAACTTCCTCATGAAATTATTTCTTTAGAAGAAGTAATAGGCTCTAAACTTTATATTACCACTCCTAATACAGCTTTTACCCTTAATTGTAGTAATCCTTTAGAATTTCCTGATTTAGAACTTGAATATAATAAAAATCCAATAATTTTAAATCAAAAATTATTTAAAACAATGATAAATCAAACAGCTTTTGCTACTAGTACTGGTGAATCAAGACCAGTATTAACTGGTATAAACTTTAAAATAAGTGAAAATATTATGCAGTGTACAGCTACTGATTCTTATAGACTAGCTATTAAAAAAATAACTTTAAATGAGTCAGTCAATGAAAACATCAATATAATTATTCCAACCAAACATTTAAATGAATTAGTAAAATTACTAACTGAAGACGAAGAAGATATGGAAATTCATATATTTACTAATAAAGTAATCTTCAAATTTAATCAAATAACAATGTTAACTAGATTAATAAATGGAACTTATCCTGATACTTCTAAATTAATTCCAGAAACTTTTGAACTTGGTATTAAAGTAAATTTAACTGATTTTTATAATGCTATAGATAGAGCTTCATTACTTACTAATGAAAGTGATAAAAATACCATAAAATTAGAAAGTAAAGAAAATATAATTGTTATTTCGTCAAATATTCCAGAAATAGGTAATGTTGAAGAAACAATTATGGTGGAAAAAGATAACGAAACTGAAATTAAAATTGCTTTTTCTTCTAAATTTATGCTTGATGCCCTTCGGGTTTTAGAATCTACAGATATGAAATTATTTTTCAATGGTGAATTAAAACCAATTATTATTAAAAATCCAGAGAGTGACGATTTAATTCAGTTAATTTTACCAATTAGAACTTATTAAGCAAAAAAATTACCTTAATCGACATAATATGACAATTGTTGACAAAATAGGTATGCTAAAATTCCCTTAAGGGGGGGAAGTATTATATTAAATGATTATGAAGTTAACGTTAATACTTGTCTTATTTCCTATGATGGAAGTAAGTCTGAAATAATTGAAGGCGATAAAACCTATTATATTTTAGCTAATCCAACTAATATTATTAGTTATAGTTGTGAATATTATGGTAGTTCATTACTAGGAAGATTAGTTGGAAGTAAAAATATGCTGAAAATGGGCTATAAATTACCTATAATAGTTGAAGAAAGTAAAGAAATTATCTTTATGCCAACAACATCTTTTGAACATAAAAATTGTGCCTGGGTTAATATCGCTAACGTTAAAGAATATGAAGCTAAAGATAATAATGTAATTGTAACCTTTTATGGTGGATTAAAAAGAGAATTACCAATATCAATTTTCTCTTTTGAAAATCAATTTCTTCGTGCTTCAAAATTATTGTTAACTTTAAAAATGCGAAAAAAGGACTAAATTTGTTTATTTTAGTCTTTTTTTGTTATTATTTTTCCTAATTTTATGGTATAATTATACATAGGTATAGGAGTACTGCTAAATATGTTTTTTTCTAAAAAATGGTAATTTAAGCGAAAAGAGGCTAGGTAATGAAAATAAAAAACATTGAAATTAAAAATTTTCGCAATTATGAAACGTTGCAACTTAACTTTGACGAAAACATAAATATAATTTATGGCGTTAATGGTTCAGGGAAAACCAACTTATTAGAAAGTATTTACGTTTTAGCTTTTACTAAATCTCATCGTTTTTCCATAAATAATAATTTAATCAAGGACGGAACAAACGCGGCAGTAATAAAAGGAACTATACTAAATAATATTTCTTATAATTTGGAAGTAATATTAAATAAAAGTAATAAAGAAGTAAAAATCGATAATAATGAAGTGCGAAAAATAGGGGACTATATCAATAAAACTAATATAGTAGTTTTTTATACTGAAGATTTAGAACTTATTAAAGGTATACCTTCAGTAAGACGCAAATATTTAAATACTGAACTTATGCAAATATCAATGAATTACTTTAATGCACTAGCTGATTTTAATAAATTGTTAAAAATGCGTAATGATTATTTAAAAAAAATTAGTGATGGTGAAAAAGTTGATTTAAACTATTTTGATATTTTAACCGAATATTTTGTTACCAAAAGCATTTTTCTTTATCAAATGCGTGATAAATATATTACTAGATTAAACGAAATATGTCCAGAAATATATTATCAAATAACGGGAAATAAAGGATTTAAAATAGAAAACCAACCATCAGTTAATTTTACAAGTAAAGAGTCTGAAATATTAAAAAAAGAACTTACTAAAGTTTTAGAAGATAATTTTGATAAAGAGTTAAAATTTAAAACTACTTTGTACGGCCCGCATCGTGACGATTTTGATTTTGTTTTAAATGGCCAAAGCCTTAAAAATTATGGTTCGCAAGGCCAACAAAGAATTGCGGTTATTACTTTAAAATTAGCGGAAATAGAAATATTAAAAGATTATAAAGAAACAAGTCCTATTGTCTTATTAGACGATGTTTTTAGTGAATTAGATATTACTAAACGTGAACGGTTACTTGCTTATATAAATCACGATTATCAAGTAATTATTACAACAACTGATTTAGAAAGTATCGATAAAAGTTTACTAATAAATGCGAAACTAATTAATATTGACAAGGGAAAAATAGTAAAAGGAGTTGAGATAAATGAATAATGAACATTATGATGCATCAGATATTCAGGTTTTAGAAGGATTAGAAGCCGTTCGTAAAAGACCAGGAATGTATATAGGAACAACCGATGTTAAAGGTCTTCACCATTTAGTATGGGAAATTGTCGATAATAGTATCGACGAAGCTTTAGCTGGTTACTGTAATAATATTGAAATTATTATTAATAAAGATAATTCAATTACCGTTAAAGATAATGGCCGCGGAATTCCCGTTGGTGTTCACCCTAAAACTGGTTTATCCACAGTAGAAACTGTTTATACAGTGTTACATGCTGGTGGTAAATTTGGGGGCGGCGGTTATAAAGTATCAGGCGGACTTCACGGAGTTGGTGCTTCGGTGGTTAATGCTTTATCTAGCTGGGTTACAGTTACAGTTTATAAAGAAGGTAAAATATATGAAGCAAAGTTTGAAGATGGCGGAAAAACTAAACAAAAATTAACTGTAATAGGTGAGTGCGAATCAGATAGAACTGGAACTACAGTAACTTTTAAACCTAATCCTGATATTTTTGATACTGATATATATGATTATGAAACTTTAAAAGTAAGAACTAGAGAACTCGCTTTTTTAAATAAAGGCTTAATGTTAACTTTAAGAGACGACCGTGACGAAGAAGATACAACTGGTGAAACTTTTCATTATGAAGGGGGCATTAGTGAGTATGTTCGTTATTTAAATCAAAATAAAACCCCTATTAGTAAAGATATTATTCATTTAGAAGGGGAGGAAGATGGAATTATATTTGAAGTAGCCCTTCAGTATAATACAGGCTACACGGAAAGTATTTATTCCTTTGTTAATAACATCAATACCCATGATGGTGGTACACATGAAGAAGGCGTTAGAAGAGCCTTAACAAGAGTGATTAATAACTATGCTAGAAAGAATAATATATTAAAAGAAAAAGACGCTTCTTTAAGTGGCGAGGATGTTAAAGAAGGACTTACAATGATTGTTTCTTGTAAACATCCTAATCCCCAATTTGAAGGTCAAACTAAAGGAAGACTTGGAAATTCTGAAGTTAGAAAACTAGCTGATAAAGTCTTTTCTGAAGGGTTTGAACGTTATTTGTTAGAAAATCCTGAAGAAGCAAAAATAATTATTGAAAAAAACTTAACAGCTGCCCGCGCGCGAGTAGCCGCTAAAAGAGCTCGTGAACTTACGAGACGTAAAGGTGGCCTTGAACTTACTAATCAGTGGGGAAAACTAGCTGATTGTTCTTCAAAAAATCCAGAAGAATCAGAAATTTTTATCGTCGAAGGAGATTCAGCTGGGGGCCAAGCTAAACAGGGACGAGATGCTAAAACCCAAGCAATTCTTCCACTTCGTGGTAAAATTTTAAATGTGGAAAAAGCTCGTTTAGACCGAATTTTAGGTAATGAAGAAATTAGAAGCATGATTACAGCATTTGGAACAGGAATCGGGGAAGACTTTAATATTAATAAACTTCGTTATCATAAAATAATTATTATGACTGATGCCGATGTTGATGGTTCACATATTAGAACGTTACTTTTAACTTTGTTTTATAGATTTTTTAGACCAATTATTGAACAAGGTCATGTCTTTGTTGCCCAGCCTCCTTTATATAAAATAACGCATGGAAAAACATTTAAATTCGTTTTAACTGACGAAGAAAAAGACGAATATATTGCTTCACTACCAGAAACAACGAAATATGTTATCCAACGAAATAAAGGTTTAGGAGAAATGGATAAGGAAGAACTTTGTGATACAACAATGAATATTGAACATCGTACTTTAAGAAAAATCACAATTGAAGATGCTATGCTAGCAGATCAAGTATTTGAAACATTAATGGGTGAAGAGGTAGAACCAAGAAGAAAATTTATTGAAGATAACGCTCAATATGTGGAAAATTTGGATATTTAAGAGGGAGGTATAAAAAATGGATAGATTAGAAAATAGTAATATAGTCAGCGAAATGCAAAAATCTTTTCTTGAATACTCGATGAGTGTTATAATCGCTAGAGCTATACCTGATTTAAGAGATGGGCTAAAACCGGTTCACCGAAGGATTTTATATACAATGCTAGAATCAGGATTTACTCCCGATAAAGGCTATGTAAAATGTGCTAAAACAGTTGGAGCGGTTATTGGTAACTATCACCCACATGGTGATACTGCTGTTTATGATGCAATGGTTAGAATGGCTCAAGATTTTAGTTATCGGCATCCATTAATAGATGGTCATGGTAACTTTGGAGCTATCGATGGTAGTACCGCCGCCGCATATCGTTATACTGAATCTAGAATCAGTAAGATTGCTATGGAACTTTTGCGAGATATCAATAAAAATACCGTTGATTTTGTCGATAATTTTGATGCTTCGCGAAAAGAACCAGAAGTTTTACCTTCAAGATTTCCTAATATTTTAGTTAATGGAACAATGGGAATCGCTGTTGGGATGGCCACTAATATTCCACCGCATAATTTAGGTGAAGTAATTGATGGTTGCGTCGCTTATATTGATAATAGAGATATTGATGTAATTGACTTAATGCAGTATATTAAAGGTCCAGACTTCCCAACTGGTGGGAGCATTTTAGGAAATAGTGGAATAAAAAAAGCTTATGAAACAGGTAAAGGAAGTATTTCAATTCGTGGTAAAGTTGATGTTATAGAAAATAAAAACCGTTATGAGCTTGTAATTAAGGAAGTCCCTTATCAAGTAAACACTTCCGCGCTTATTACTAAAATTGCCGAACTTGTTCGAGATAAAGTAATTGAAGGAATTGCTGATTTAAGAGAAGAAACTTCTTATAAAGATGGTTTAAAAATAGTAATCGAATTAAAAAAAGATGCTAATCCTAATGTTGTATTAAATAATCTTTATAAACATACCCAGCTTCAGTCGTCTTATGGTATTAATATGCTTATGTTATATCAAGGCAAACCACAAATAATGGGTTTAAAAGAAATTATAAGTAATTATATTGATTTCCAAAAAGAAGTTATTTATAGGAGAACTAAATTTGATTTAGATAAAGCGGAAAAACGCGCGCATATTTTAGAAGGATTAAAAATAGCTTTAGATAATATTGACGAAGTAATAAAAATTATTAGAGAATCTAAAACTGATGCCGAAGCCAAAGAACAATTAACTTCAAGATTTGCTTTAGACGATGTTCAAACTGAAGCAATATTAGAAATGAGACTTCGTAAGTTAACTGGTTTAGAAAAAGCTAAAGTTTTAGAAGAACTTGATAATTTATTAGAATTAATTGAACAGTTAAAAGATATTTTAAGTAGTGAAGATAAAATATTAAATGTTATTAAAACAGAATTGTTAGAAATAAAAGATAAATATGCAACACCAAGAATGACTAATATTGATATGACAGCAATTGATTATATTGAAGACGAGTCATTAATTCCTGTGGAAAACGTTGTTATTACTTTAACTGATAAAGGATATATTAAACGTATGACTAGTGAAACTTATCGGACGCAAAATCGTGGTGGAGTTGGTATAAAAGGAATGAGTACTAATGAAGACGATTTTGTGGAAAAATTAACTGCTATGACAACTCATGATTATTTATTATTCTTTACTAATAAAGGTAAAGTATATCGGTTAAAAGGTTATGAAATACCGCAGTTTAGTCGTCAATCTAAAGGAATTCCTATTGTAAATTTATTACCATTAGATAAAGACGAAAACGTTAAATCAATGCTTAAAATCGCTCAAGATGACGATTGTCAAAATATTGTATTCTGTACGCAAAATGGTTTAGTAAAAAGAACAGCCATAAAAGAGTTTGAGCAAATAAGAGCCAATGGTAAATTAGCTATTAATTTACGTGAAGATGATCAACTTATTTCTGTTAAAAAAACTAATGGTAATAATGAAATTATGATAGCCGCTACTAATGGTCAAATGATAAGAGTAAATGAAAACGAAATTAGAGTAATGGGCCGAACTGCTAGTGGTGTTAGAGGTATTAATTTAAATGGTAGTATTTGTGTAGGTCTTGAAGTTGCTACTGAAAATGATCAAGTATTAGTTGTAACTGCTAATGGTTATGGTAAAAGAACTCCTGTTAGCGAATATCGGATGACACATCGTGGTAGTAAAGGTGTTAGATCATTAAGTGTTACTGAAAAAAATGGTAATATGGTATCATTTAAGATAGTAAATGGAGACGAAGATTTAATGATAATTACTGATAGTGGTATGATTATTAGATTATCAGTAAGCCAGGTTCCTGTTAATGGTCGAATCGCACAAGGTGTAAGGTTAATTAATTTAAAAGATAATCAACATGTTAGTAGTGTAGCTTTACTTGATAAAGAAGAGGATTTAGAAACTGAAGCTGAATCTGAAGTTCAAACTGGTGAAAACACCACAAAAATAGATAATGCTGTGGAAAACTTATCAGCCGACGACACTAACGAAGAAATTACTAGTAGTGTTGATAATGAAAACATTGTAGACAGTAATTTAGACAGTGATAAAGAATAGCTTCAGATAACAAAATGTTATATAAAAATGCAAAATAAAGGTATATCTATCGAAATAGGTATATCTTTTTTTTAAAAATTAATCTTTTTTCCAAAAAAAAGAAGGATTTTTTAAATTTTTGTCGTATATTATATAATAAAGGGGCTGAAATATAAATAAAAGCGAAGGAGGTGAGATGTATAAAAATATTAAGAGGCTATGTCTTTAGGTTATATCCAACAGAAGAGCAAGAAGCACTTATAAACAAAACATTTGCCGCAACAAGATTTATTTATAATTATTTTTTAACCGAACAACTTCAGTTAATTAATGAAAATAAAAAGCAAAAGACGATAAAAGAACAATTGTTCGCTATGGGCAATTTAATAAATAAGTATCCTTGGTTAAGAGAGGTAGATAAATGTGCTTTAAGAGTAAGTATTTTTAACCTAGCTGATGCTAATAAACGGAAAAACCAAAGAAGAAATAAACAAGAATTACCTA
The DNA here is from genome assembly GCA_944363935.1 of uncultured Bacilli bacterium. GTDB lineage: Bacteria > Bacillota_I > Bacilli_A > RF39 > UBA660 > Coprosoma. The sequence goes on along the minus strand of CALVVT010000027.1, from coordinate 9,004 downwards.
AATTTAAAAGAAAAGGTATAAATGAAAGATATTCGATTAATAATTTTCATCGTGTTTATGGTGGAAAAGCATATGATACGATAAAAATAGATATTAAAAATCAGAATATTATCTTGCCTAAATTAAATAAGGTAAAAATAAGTGGATATAAAAATAAACAATCTATTTCCGGGGAAATAAAAAGAGCAGTAATAAAAAAAGATGCTGGTAAATATTACGTTAGTATAAACGTTGCCGAAGATATTACACCAGTAGTAACTCCTGTTTCTAGTATTATTGGTATAGATTTAGGATTAAAAGATTTTATAACTACTTCTCAAGGTCAAAAATATAAAAACGAAAGCTTTTTAAACAAAAAAAGGTTAAAAGGATTGCTAAAAGGATTATCACGATGTCAGAAGAATAGTAAGAATAGTCAAAAAATTAAATTAAAAATCCAAAAACTATATCAAAAAGAACGAAATAAAAGAAAATATATGGTGGATAAAATAACAAATGAAATTCTTGCTGATAATGATATAATAGTTGTGGAAAATTTAGATATTGATAGTATGAAAAGTAATAAAGAAGTTTCTGCATCTTTTAACGAAACATCAATGTATGAAGTTGTTAGAGTTTTAAAATATAAATGTGAATGGCAAGGGAAACAATTAATGCAGATAGGAAGATATTACCCAAGTAGCCAAATATGTAGTGTTTGTGGTTATCAGAATCCTCTTTTAAAAGATATGCACATTCGTAATTGGACATGCCCAGCGTGTCATAATGAGCATGATAGGGATATAAATGCAGCTATTAATATTATGTTTGAAGGGGTAAAAAAATATATAAAACAATTAAAATAACTTGTATATTTATTATATTTTTTATATAATATTACTACATTTAGGGTGACGACCATCCTATAATGGTCTATGGAGAAACTTTTTAGTTTCAACGAAGTAGAAAAGCTTTATTGTAAGATAAAGCAGGTACCAAGTTTATTGATTTTAGTATTTTACTTTAATAAACTGGTATTCCAAGTCCTACGTGGGACATTCTTTTTTTATACAATTTTTTCGTGATATTTAAAACAATCTTAATATATAATTTTTCCTATTATGAGTCCCACTCGGACTTGGACTTGTATGAAGATATCACCAAAGTACAAGTCAAAGACAGAATAGAAAGTGAAAAGCAAAAACCTGGTATATAGTTTAAATAAAAAGGAATAAACCAAGTAACGCCAAAGACAAATATGACAAATTCCCTTAATTCCTTGTTTAATAGGTAAAAAACGAGTTGTAGCGAAGAACAAAATAGGCACGAAGAACTATGTTTCACCTGGAACATTCCAATGTTCCACGTGAAACATATATCCATAAGTACCGAGTGCGTCACCAGAGTACAAGTCAAAGACAAAATAGAAAGTGAAAAGCAAAAACCTGGTATATAGTTTAAATAAAAGGGAATAAGCCAAGTAAAGCCCAAGGCCAAATATAGCAAATTCCCTTAATCCCTTGTTTAATAGGCAAAAAATAGGTTGTAGCGAAGAACAAAATAGGCACGAAGAACTATGTTCCACGTGAAACATATATCCAGAAGTACCAAGTGCATCGCCGAAGTACAAGTCAAAGACCAAATAGAAAGTGAAAAGTAAAAACCCCGTATATAATTTAAATAAAAGAGAATAAACCAAGTAATGCCCAAGACTAAATATAATAAAAAAATGAATATAATGAGAAAAACCTTGCTTTTAACTGCTTTTTAGTATATATTTATAGCGGTACAACATTTATGCTTGAACCAGGTCAGAGTTGGAAAACAGCAGCCTTAAAAGCCACTAAATGTGTGTACCTTTTATTATGTGTAGGTGATACTGTGGATAAATATATTGAAGAATGTTTAAAAGAAGCAAAAAAATCATTAAAAACAGATGATGTGCCAATAGGTGCCGTTATAGTTCAAAATGGCAAAATAATTGGTAGGGGGCATAATACTCGAGAAAAAGAAAAACTCGTAACGAGGCATGCCGAAATAAATGCTTTAGAACAAGCTTGTAAAAAAAAGAAAGATTGGTACTTAAATGATTGTGAAATATATGTTACTTTAGAACCTTGCCCAATGTGCTTAAACGCTTTAGCGCAAGCTCGAATTAGTAAAATATATTATTTGACGGCACGTGATAAAATAGAACACGTAAAAGAACCAATAAAAGAGCAGTGTGCCGGAACAAAAGAAGCCCAACAGTTATTGAGTAATTTTTTTAAAGCAAAAAGAATAAAAAGTAGGAAATAAATTTAAAGTTATTTCCTTTTATTTTTAATAAATGTTATAATTAGAGTAGTAGTTAGAAGGTGAAATATGTATCAAGCATTATATAGAAAATATCGTCCCCAAACATTAGAAGATATATGTGGACAAGAAGCAATTGTAAAGATTATAAAAAACTCTATCATAAATAATAAAATTAGTCATGCTTATTTGTTTGCTGGCCCTAGAGGAACGGGCAAAACAAGTCTAGCTAAAGTGTTTTCTAAAATTATTAATTGTGAAAACCCGCATGATTGCACGCCTTGTGGAGTTTGTGTAAATTGTACACAAACTAATAATACTGATATAATTGAAATAGATGCAGCTAGTAATAACGGAGTTGACGAAATTAGAGAACTTCGTTCTAAAGTAAATTTAGTTCCTGCTTATGGAAAATATAAAGTTTATATAATAGACGAAGTTCATATGCTAACCACAGGCGCCTTTAATGCCTTGTTAAAAACATTAGAAGAGCCGCCTGCTCATATAATCTTTATTTTAGCAACTACTGATCCCCATAAAATTCCTGAAACAATAATTTCCCGTTGTCAAAGATTAGATTTTAAAAAAATTAGTCTAGAAGCTATAGTTAATCGTCTAAAAGTTATAGCGCAAACTGAAAATATTGAAATAACTGACGAAGCACTTATGGAAATTGCTGTTTTAGCCGATGGTGGAATGCGTGATTCTCTTGGTATGTTAGACGAGGCCGCCGCTTATACCTGTGGAAAAATATCTGAACAAGATATTCACGATATAAATGGAACCTTGACAACAAAAGATTTAAAAACCTTTACGACCTTTTTGTTAAATAATGATATAGAAAACCTTTTTAAGTTGTTAGACCAATATAATGAAAAGGGGAAAAACTTTGTTAAATTGATTGAAGAAATTATTTTGTATATGCGTAACTTGTTAATATATAAAAAAGCACCTAACTATTTTTCCACATTAAATTATAATCTAGATAATTATAAAGATGTAGATTTTTCAGTTCCAACATTAATAAAGTATATTGAACTATTAAATGAGTGCTTGATTGATACAAAAAATACTAATAACCCTAAATTAATGTTTGAATTAGTAATAATAAAAATGTTGTCAGAAACTGATAAAACTAATTCTAAATTAAATGCATCAGCTGAAACAACTAGGGAAATAGGAAATAATTTATCAGCTGCACCTAATAACTCCCAAAAAATTAATAATCAAAAACCATTGTCATCTGTGGAAAACCCAGTTAATGAGGAACCAGTAAAACCAGATAAACAAAGTGAAATAGTTTCCCCAGCCATGCAAGCACCCTTGAAAATCAATAGTTTTCCACAAAAACAAGATGGTTTAATAAAAAATAATAATAATCAGATAGGAGAAAATGTGGAAAACTCTTCTAAAACTGTGGAAAAAGTAAACAACATAACAGAAAAACCAACCCCAGCACCAGACCAGTTAGAACTACAACAAAACCTAAATCAGTTAAAACAAATAAGAATAGATAATACCCTTGCTAAATTTAATAAAAGAAGCATGATGCCCATAAAAACCCAACTAGATAAACTAAATGATTACCTGCTTACTCCAATATATAGTAAAAGTGCTTCAATTGTATTAGATGGTCTTTTAAAAGCCGCTAGTGACGAAAACATCATATTTATGTATAAAACTTCTGCTCTCGCTAATATGTTTAATGAAAATTTAATTGAAGTGGAAAAAATAATTGAAATAGTTTGTGAAAAACATTATAAAGTAATAGCTGTTAATCAGGACGAGTGGGAGCAAATAAAGACTGAATTTAATGGTAAACAGCGCCAATTCACTTATCAACCAGAAAAACTAGATTTAAAAGAAATATTTCAAAGTAAAAAAAATGAAATTAAAGAATTATTTGGTGATATAATAGAATATGATTAAAAAAATAAAAATATAAAAATACAAAAAGAAATAGAGAAAGGAATTGATAAAAATGAATATTCAAGCAATGATGAAACAAGCTCAAAAATTACAAAAAAATATGTTGAAAGAAAAAGAAGAAATAGATAATATGACCTTTACTGGAGCATCTTCTTTTGTTAGTGTTGAAATGAAAGGCACAAAAGAAGTAACTAAAGTTAAAATAGATGCTGATAGTATAGATAAAGACGAAATCGAAATGTTGGAAGATATGATTTTAGTAGCAATTAATGAAGCTAGTAAAAAAGTTGATAGAGAAACAGAAAATAAAATGGGCAAATATACTAATGGAATGCCAGGGTTATTTTAATGAAATACCCACCAACTATTAATAACTTAATAGAATGTTTTAAAAAATTACCAGGAATTGGTGAAAAAACCGCTGAAAGATTAGCTCTTTCAGTTTTAGATTTAAATGAGGAAACTATCAACTTGTTTGTAAATTCTTTAAAAGATAGTCAAACCAAAATAACTAAATGTGAAAAATGTGGCAATTTAACCGAAACACAGCCATGTATTATTTGTCAAAATCAAACTCGCGATCATAGTGTACTTTGTATCGTCGAAGAAAGTCAAAATATAATTTTGTTTGAAAAAATAGGTACTTTTAAAGGACTATATCATGTATTAGGTGGCTTAATTTCTCCACTTGATGGAATTAATCCCGAAGACTTAAATCTAGCCACTTTACCAAAAAGAATAAAAGAAGAAAATATTAAAGAAATAATTCTCGCTATAAAACCTAGTGTTGAAGGCGAAACTACAGCTCTTTATATAAAGAAAATGTTAGAGGATACTGATGTTGTAATAACTAAAATCGCATATGGTATCCCGCTTGGTGCCGATATAGACTATATTGACCCAATGACCTTAAGTATTGCAATGGAAGGTCGAATGAAAATTTCATAACTAAACAAAATCTCTATATACTTTAATAGAGGTGAAATATGTTTTCAAAAATATTTAAAATATTTAAACGTATAGTCTTTAGTTTTTTCATGTTATATGGCTATAACCTTTTAACTCCGTCCGTTGCTTTAATTCCAATTAATCTTTTTACCGTTTTAACATTGACCGTATTTGAAATTCCCGGTTTGTTATTTTTAATAGTAATTCGCTTATTCGTTTTTTGAGAGAAATATAAAAGGACGTGATTATTTAAACTAGATAATTGTAATATCTCTCTTACAACTAGTGAAATAAATCATAGTATTAGTAATATGTTAGAAGATTTTAAACAAGAACAACCAATCGCTTATAAAATACTAAAAAATACTACCATTAATAATAAGTATTCACATGCCTATTTGTTTGAAACTAATGGTTATTATAATAGTATTCCTTTAGTATTTTCTTTTGTTAAAACAATATTGTGTCCTGTCCATGGCGACCATCAAGAGCCATGCCCAATATGTCAGATGATTGATAGTCATAATTATCCAGAACTTCAGATAATAAAACCAGATGGCCTTTGGATAAAAAAAGAACAACTAATTAATTTAAAAGAAGAATTTAATCAAAAAGCCCTTGTTGGTAGTAAAAAAGTTTATATAATTTTAGAAGCCGAAAAATTAAATGGAGCTTCAGCTAATTCAATTTTAAAATTTTTAGAAGAACCTGAAGAAAATATTATAGCAATACTTGTTACTAATAATATTTTTCAAATGTTAAGTACAATTATTTCTAGATGTCAAAAAATAAGTCTAAAAAATACAAAAAATATTTTAAAAGAAGAAAATACCGAAACAAAACTAGGACTTATCTTATTTAATAAAAAAGAGCTAGAATCAGAAGAACTAGAAAAAATAAAAAAAGTAATTAATTTTCCTAAATATTATGAAAAACATCATTTAGAAACTATAGTATATATGACCCCGTTATGGCACGATTATATAAAAACCAAAGACGAATTACTAACATCTTTTGAAATATTAATAATGTACTATAAAGATGTTTTAAATAAATTATTAAACATAAAATTAGATTATTTTCAAACATATGAAAAAGATATAAACGAAATAGCTGAAAAAAATACATTAGATAGCATTTGCCATAAATTAAAAATACTGTTAGAATATAAAGAAAAAATAAAATTTAATGTTAATACAGCTTTACTTATGGACAGGCTTGTTATCGCGCTAGAACAAAGATAAAAATGAGAGGAGGGAAAAAATGTCAGATATTGTTGGAATATCTTTTAAAAAACATGGCCGTGTTTATTATTATTTGGCTAATGGTTATAAATTAAAGAAAAATGTTACAGTAATAGTATCAACTTCTCAAGGTTTAAAGTTTGGAAAAGTTGTTAATACAAATGTAAAATTAAAAGAAAATAACGATAAAAAAAATTTAAATAAAATATTAAAAATAGCTAGTAAAACAGATTATAATAAACATTTAAAAAATCTTAAAGATTCCACTTTAGCGTTAAAAAAATGCCGTGAACTTGTTTTAAAAGAAAACTTAAAAATGAACATTATTTCAGCTGAATATACCTTTGATAGAGATAAATTAATCTTTCAATTTACCGCTGATAGTCGGATAGATTTTCGAAAGCTAGCTAAAGATTTAGCGGCTATATATAAAGTTAGAATCGAACTTCGGCAAATAGGCGCACGTGATAAAGCTAAAGAAATCGGTGGCTATGGTCTTTGTGGCCAAAAACTTTGTTGTACTAGATTTTTAAAAGAACTAGATACAGTTTCAATTAATATGGCTAAAAATCAAAATATCGCTCTAAATCCTAATAAAATAAATGGCTTATGTGGTAGATTACTTTGTTGTCTTAAATATGAAAATGAATGTTATCAAGAATGCCGGAGTAAAATGTTAAAAATAGGTGACGAAATAGAAACCAGTGAAGGAATTGGAAAAGTAGTTGGTTTAGATATCCTAAATCAGAAATATAAAGTTGAAGTTAATAATAATATAATTGAGGTTGAAAAAAGTGGAAGTCACTAATTATTTACTTGGTTATAAAAATTTAAAAATAATCCAAGATAATACCATGTTTAATTTTTCATTAGATTCTGTCTTGCTTCCTAATTTCATTACCTTAAATAAAAATATCAAAAACATATTAGATATAGGTACAGGTAATGGACCTATTCCTTTAATTTTATCGACTAAAACTAAAGCTAAAATAATGGGGGTTGAATTACAAAAAGATGTTAGTGTTTTAGCTCAAAAATCAGTTCTTATTAATCATAAAGAAGACCAAATAAAAATAATTAATGCTGATATTAATCAGTTAAAAAATGAATTAGAAAGTGATAGTTTTGATGTAATAACTTGTAATCCACCATTTTTTCCTTTAAAAGATACTTCAAAATTAAACGATAGTGATTATAAAACTATTGCCCGACATGAAATTAAATTAAATTTGGAGCAAGTTTTAGTAATTGCTCGTAAACTTTTAAAAAATGATGGAGTAATTGGCCTTGTTCACCGCCCTGAAAGATTAGTTGATATTTTAACTTTAATGCGGAGTAATAATATTGAACCTAAAAAATTAAGGTTAGTTTATCCGAAAAAAGAAAAAGAAGCTAATATCTTGTTAATAGAAGGCGTTAAAAATGGTAAGAAAGGCTTAAAAATTCTCCCACCACTTTATACTCATAATAGTGATGGAAGTTATACTAATGAAATAAAAAAATATTTTGAGTAGGTGATATAATGCGGCAAAAAAGTTATGATAATAAAGAAACACTTTATATTGTACCAACGCCTATTGGCAATATGGAAGATATTACCATTAGAGCTTTAAATATATTAAAAAATTCTGATGTCATATTCGCCGAAGATACCAGAGAAACTTCAAAATTACTTAAATATTTTGAAATAGAAAAACCTAAATTAATATCTAGTCATAAATTTAATGAAAATAATAATCAAACTAAAGTTATTGATTATTTAAAAGAAGCTAAAAAAGTTTCATTAGTTAGTGATAGAGGAACTCCAGGAATAAGTGACCCTGGTTATGCTTTAATAAAGGAAGTAATAAAAGAAGGCTTTAATGTTGTTTGTTTACCTGGAGCAACTGCTTTTGTACCGGCTTTAATCATGAGTGGTTTTAGTCCTGATAGATTTTTCTTTTATGGATTTTTAAATAGTAAAAATAGTAAACAAAAAAAAGAATTAGAATATTTAAAAAATATAACCGTTCCTATTATTTTTTATGAAGCTCCACATAGATTAGCAGAAACTTTAAATAATATTAAAGAAATACTTGGAAATGTTAATATAGTTATTGCTCGAGAAATAAGTAAAAAGTTTGAAGAAATAATTAGAGATAAAATAACTAATGTTATTCCTTTAACTAATGAATTAAAAGGAGAAATGGTTATTATTGTGGAAAACTTACCTAAAGAGGAAATAAATCTTTCATATGAAGATCATGTAAAAATGTATGTAGATTTAGGTTATGATAGTAAAGAAGCTATTAAAATGGTTGCTAAAGAAAGAAATGTTCCTAAAAATATTGTTTATAGTGCTTATCATAAAAATTCTAGAAATTAATCTAGAATTTTTTAGTTATATTTTTTTCTTTAGATAAACCTAATCTTATTAGTGGACAGTTTTGAGTAATTCCTTGAAAAATAAGGGGATATAAATGGTAAAAGTTCGCCCAGATGGCAGCAAAAAGATACCTATCAGGTATCTTTTTAATAAAGAAATAAGTAATGAAATTGCTAGATAATTTATATATGTATAAATGTTAAAATAATAGAAAAAAATAGTATCAAAAAATCCTTTAGTGATA
>CALVVT010000026.1 GCA_944363935.1 uncultured Bacilli bacterium | reverse complement strand
CCCTTATTCTCCACCATTTTTGTATCTAACCGCTATTTTAGCGGTTTTTATTTTACAATATCATTGTTATATCATTGTTTTCCAAAAAAAATTCTAGGAGCTACTTTTATGGCTCCTAGTTTTTGTTATAAATCTTTTAATTCTTCAGCTATATCTTGTAATTCACTTTTAAACATATGCGAATATATATTTAATGTTGTAGCTATATCACTATGGCCTAAATATTTTGAAACTAAAGCAACGCTTGCACCTTTATTTATTAATAAACTTGCACAACTATGCCTAAAATCATGTATTCTTATTCTTTTTACACCTGCTGACTTACAATTCTTGTTCTTTCTAGTTTGAATAGTAGTATCAGCTAAAGGGTACACATTTCCAAATACAAACCACTCTTCTGAAAAACCATATTATTTTTGACATCTTTCTTTTAATAACTTTAAATCACTAATTAATTGTTTATTTTTTACTGGTAATGTTCTATAACTGTTCTTGGTCTTTGGCGGTAAAATTACATATTTTTTGCCCTTGATTTTTGACGTTAAAGTTTTATTTATTTTTACTAATACTTCATTATCATTTACAAATGTAATGTCTTTCCAAGTTAAGGCTTGTATTTCGCCTTGCCTTAAACCACAATAATATAAGACCTCAAAAAAAATTTATAAGTTAAATCTTCTTCAACACTTATAAAACTTTTAAATTCTTCATAAGTAAAAAAGTTCATTTCTTTTTTTAATTCATTAGGGTTATTAAAATTAGTCATTTTATTAAGTAATTTGTTTACTTTAATATCAAGATATTTTTCACTATATCTTAAAATTGACCTCAAACACTTGTATAGATTATTTTTATGTGTAGTAGAAAAATCTTTTGAATTTATATACTTTTTCCACTTATTAAAAACAGTAATATCAAAATCTATCATTTTAGTATTATATAATCTTTCATAGTGTATACCTTTATTCAATATTGAATTATAACTCGTTATTTTTAATTTATCTTTCTTAAAATCAATATAACTTTCCCACACTTCTTTAAAGGTTATTTCTTCATCTTCCACATTGTTTTTGTCAATGGATTCTAAATATTCTTTTTCTGCTGCCTTTGCTTCTTTTTTTAAATCATACCATTTTGAATGTTTTTGATTTCTCTTTCCAGTTTCATCATAGGAAGATAACCTATAACACCATTTCTTGGTCTTTTTGTCTCGATAAAGTGCCATCTAACTTACCACCATCATTACATTTTAATTCTGCTAACCTTTTTTCATATTCAATTAATGCCATAGTATGATATTTTAAACTTTTATATCATTATTGTTTTTATCTTCCTTAATGGTCGATTTTAAGCAAGCGATACTTAATTCAATGTCTTTTATTGTTTCATTTTGATTAATAACTACTTCCATTTTCACAAAATCATCTTCCTTTCTATAAACTTATATCAAAATCATCACTTTTGTCTTTTTCTTTATCATAGTAATCATAATTAATACTATCAGCCAAATCTTCATAATCTTCAATATATTTTTTAGGCTCTCGTTTTAATACTTTATCAATAGCTTTACACATCTTAGAAAATAAATTTTTCCATTTATCAATTTCTCTTTCAAATTTTTGTTTTAAATTATCAATGTTGTTTTCTAAAACATTGACTATATTTTTTAGCCTAGTAATTTCCTTTTTTTGCTCTTTAATGGTGTCTTTTTGTTCTTCAATAATTTTATTTCTTTTGATTAATTCTCTATTTTGTTTAAAGGTTTCATTTTCATTAGATAATTTACCTATAAGTGCATTTTTATTGTTTATTTCAGTTTGCTGTAATACATTGATTTTTTCCAAATTTTTAGAATATTCTACTATTTCTAAAACATCATTAGTATTATAACCAACAATACCTTTTCTAGGGTTTAATACTTCTTTATTTACTGATTTTTGTGCCTCTAACAAGCCTTTTTTTGTATCTTCGATTATTTGTTTAGTTCTTTCTTTTTCTTGCTGTAATTCCTCTAGTTCTGCCTTATTTTCTTCTATTTGATGTTCTAATTTAGTTTTATGTTCTACATTATTACCAATGTTACATCTATCTAATTTAAACCCACGTTCAGTAATAAATTTATTAAAATTGTTAAAACTACATTGAATTTTATAACAAAAAGTGTTAATATAGTTTATAAATTATTAGGAAGCAGAAAGTTTGCTACTAAAACAACTTATTTACTTACATTTTATTTCATTTTGGTGGCAAATTACATATTTTTGTCGCCTTTTAATTTATAAGTGAGAAAGGAGAAAAATATGAATAATAATCAATATACTTTTACTTATGAAAATGAACCGAATGATAAGAATATTTATTATGTGTTTCAACGTTTAATATTACCGACTATTATTTCTTCACAATATAAGCCTTATAAAAAGTATTGGGAAGATTATAAACGTTTATTATCAATTTTTACAAAATGGATAGGTATCTATTATAATAATGGTAATAGCTTAAAACTTATAAATGAAGATGATTTTAAGGAAACTGATTCTTTAATAACTGACCTTAAATTCAATTGTTTAGAAATAGAGACAGAATACATTGAAGAAATAGATATTTGGTATAATGAGTTTTTAGAATTATGGAAAAAATCAGATTTGATTAAAGGGAGGGAAAATTAATATGTCAAAAGAAAGCAAAATAACATTAAAAGACGGAACTACAATTAAAGTTACTGGAGGAGGAAAAAAAGATAATGCTTCAGTGTCTATTTATCAAGGAGATTATAGAGATAAAGATAATCATTCTGCAACTCATATAAATATTAATGGAAAAACTGGAAAAGGAAGTATTGTGGAACACGGAACTAATCATTCAAATCAGCAAAAAACTGATACGCAATGCTATTTAACTACTGCCTGTATGAGACACTTTCAAAATGAGTTTGATGATAATTGCTACGAATTAACTGTTTTAAGATGGTTTAGAGATAATTTCGTTTCAAAAGAAGATATTGAGCTATATTATAAAGTTGCTCCTATAATAATTAAAAATATTGAAGAAATAGATGACAATGACAAAATATATGAGTATATTTATAACCATATTGTAGAAGCTTGTGTTAAAGCTATTGAAAATGGCGACTATGATTTTGCATACAATAGATATAAAAGTAGTGTTTTAGCTTTAAACGAACAATTTGGTGAAAAAGAAAAAGAGCAAGAAAATGGTTTTGTAAAAAAACTTGGTACTTTAAACAATAAACCAGCTCTAGCATAATATCACTTTTTTATCACTTTTTCCTTAATTTTTAAAAATTTGCATTAAACTTTTTTAAACAAAAATAAACTAAAAGGTTGAAATTAAAAGGAAAACTATCTTTTTAAAACTATTTAAAACTAATAAATAAAACCCTTATTCTCCACCATTTTTGTATCTAACCGCTATTTTAGCGGTTTTTATTTTACAATATCATTGTTATATCATTGTTTTCCAAAAAAAATTCTAGGAGCTACTTTTATGGCTCCTAGTTTTTGTT
>CALVVT010000025.1 GCA_944363935.1 uncultured Bacilli bacterium | reverse complement strand
TTGCTAGAAAGGCTTCACTAGGTACTTCGACATTACCAACCATTTTCATTCGTTTCTTACCTTCTTTTTGCTTTTCTAATAATTTTCTTTTTCTTGAGATGTCACCACCATAACATTTAGCTAAAACGTTTTTGCGCAGTGCTTTAATATTACTTCTAGCTATTACTTTACTACCAATAACTGCTTGAATTGGAACTTCAAACATTTGTCTTGGAATTAAATCTTTTAATTTTTCTACTAATTTTTTACCACGATTATAAGCAAAATCCCGATGAACAATAACACTTAAAGCATCAATTACTTCACCATTTAATAAAATATCCATTTTAACTAAATTACTTTCTTTTAAGCCAATGAAATCATAATCAAAAGAAGCATAGCCTTTAGTTGAACCTTTTAATTTATCAAAGAAATCATAAACTATTTCTGACAATGGTATATCGTAATGAATATTAACTCTAGTACTATCTAAATAATCCATTTTATCAAAATTACCTCTTTTATTTTGACAAAGTTCCATTACTTGACCAATATAAGTAGTTGGTACGAGAATATTGGTTTTAATATAAGGTTCTTCTATTTTTTTTATTTTAGCTCTATCTGGCATTTTGGCTGGACTATCAACATCTATTACTTTATTATCAGTTAAAGTAACTTTATAAACAACTGAAGGGGTTGTTGTAATTAAAGAAATACCAAATTCTCTTTCTATTCTTTCGTTAGTTACTTCTAAATGTAATAGACCTAGGAAACCACATCTAAAACCAAAGCCTAAAGCTTGGGAAGTTTCTGGTTCAAATTCTAAAGCTGAATCATTTAATTTTAGTTTTTCTAAAGCTTCTCTTAAACTATTATATTTATTTGCTTCTAATGGATAAATACCACAGAAAACCATTGGCTTCATTGGCCGGTAACCTGGAAGACTATTTAAAGCAGGATCTGAAGATAAGGTAATAGTATCACCTACTTTAATATCGCTAACACTTTTAATACTAGCTTCAACATATCCAACTTCTCCAGTAGTTAAAATATTTTTACTCTTTTCTTTAGGAGTATGAACGCCTAAAGAAACAACTTCATGAACAGCTCCAGTAGCCATAAATTTTATTTTATCACCTTTTTTTATTTCACCATTGACAATTCTTACTAATGGAGTTGCTCCTTTATAAGCATCAAAATAGCTATCAAAAACTAATGCTTGTAAATTACTATTTTTATCACCTTTAGGGGCGGGTATTCTTTCGATTATTGCCTCAACTAATTCTTTTATTCCTTCACCGGTTTTCGCACTAGTTAAAATTATTTCGTTTTCTGTAAAACCAAAGGTCTCATAAAGTTCTTTTTTTACTTTAGGGGTGTCAGCATTAGGTAAATCTATTTTATTAATAACAGGTATTATCGTTAAATCATTTTCTAAAGCTAAATAAACATTAGCTAATGTTTGAGCTTCTATTCCCTGGGCCGCATCGACAACTAATACTGCGCCTTCACAAGCTGCTAAACTCCGGGATACTTCATAAGAAAAATCTACATGACCGGGAGTATCAATTAAATGCAAAATATAGTCTTCATTATGATAATTATAATTTAAAGAAACAGCATTTAATTTTATCGTTATACCTCTTTCTCTTTCAATATCCATATTATCTAGTAATTGAGCTTGCATCTCTCTAGGGCTTATTGCTCCTGTTAGTTCTAATATTCTATCAGCTATAGTACTTTTACCATGATCAATATGGGCGATTATGGAAAAATTTCTCATATTTTCTTGTTTCATTTACATCACCTTTTATATATAATAACATATTTTGAAAAGAAAAAAAACTACTTTGCCCAATCACAGGTTAAAGTAGAATCTTTTGCTTCTTTATTACAAACAATTAAACCTAATTTTAAATCAATTATACTAATACTTCCATCTTTATTTATAATTACACTACCACTTTTAGGTTCTTTACCTTTTAGTTTTATTTTTATATTTTTTAACTCTTCACCATTAGAATAAACTATATAATTCTTACCATCATTTTCATATTTTACTTCAAATGGTAAAGAAATAACAGAATTTAGATTTTTTTCAGTATAAACTGTTTTAGCTTCTCTCACCACTGCATCAGCACTAGCTTCGGCCGCATCAACCTGTGAATTAAAAACAATTTTAACGATTAAGGGCGTTACGACAGCAAAAACAACTAACATTATTACAATAGTCAGCACCCATTCCCAATTCTTTTCTTTCTTCATATAATCAGCCTCTAGTATAACTCTTGCTAAATAAAATTATATTATCTAACAAGAATTAAAACCTTTCTATTACATTGTATCATACTTTGTCCGTTTTTTCTTCATTTTTTTGTTTGATATTGTCTAAACATTTTTTGTTTAATTCATCGGGGTGTTCGTAAGGAACACCCTTTGATAATATATTAAATATGATGTTCATTATTCTTCGCATTACACAAGTAAGGGCTTGTCTTTTTGTTTTCCCTTCTTCTATTTTTTTATAATAATAATCTAAAAATATAGGATTATGTGGTGTATTACTTCCTTTACCAGTACATATACTACGACAAGCTAAATAATAGATATAACCGTTTAGATGTCTATTTCCATATTCGTTGCGTACGGTTTTATCGTGATTACCACTTGAAAAGTTGACTGGGGCAACTCCACAATATTTGGCTAGTTTAGAAGAATTAGAAAATCTTTTGATGTTTCCTATTTCTGATACTATTTCGGCACTTGTTATTTTGGTTAAACCTATAAAGGTATGTAGTTTTATATCTATCTTATCATAAAGTTTAATTATTTCTTTCTCAAACTCTTCTAACTGTTTGTTGTTTGCCTTGATGTTTTTAACAATGGTTTTGATTAACATATTTCTGTTGTCTTGATATATTGTCTCTTTGTAGTCATAATCTTTGATTAAATGTAGTATTGTATTTGCTTTAGTAAGGGGAAATTTACCTTTAGTGTTTAAACCTTCTTTTAGCTGTTCTGGAGATAAGTCTTTTATCATTTCAGGACTAGGGTATGTTTCCCAAAAGTCTAAAGCTGATACATTATCTATTTTTGAGAAGAATTCTTTGTAGTTTGGGTAATGATGTAATAACTGGGCATGAAGTTTGTTTTTTAGTTTTGTATTGTTGTTACTTATTGTTCTTTTCATTTTGATTAACTGTTTTAATGTCCAGTATATCTCGTCGTCTTTTGCATCTGGTAGGTTATCTAATTCGTCTAAAGTTACTTTGGCAATACATTCGGCATCTAACTCGTCAGTTTTATCAATGATAGGATGTTTTTTTCTTTCATTGTAAGTATAGTTAGAATTGACATGTTTTACTACTTGATTATGAGAAAGTAAAAATTCACATAAACTATGACCTAAATGTTTTGTATCTTCCAAGCCAAAAATAGAACTTACATCTTTACTTGTGTATTTTGATACCATATCTAATAGTTTATTAAAATCTTCATTAGTGTTTTTAAAAGTTAGTGTATCTAGTTTATCATTAAACGGACTAATAATCACAGCCGTATGGGTGGCTTTATGACAATCAATTCCAACATAGATAAAGCCAAGTTTACGGTGATTATAAAAGTTCATTTTATCACGTTCCTTTCCTTTAAAGATTAATATATTTGGTCAAAACCCTAGACACTCTTAGCATTAGCATTATTACAAAGTAAAACTTTATAACTGCAATAGTTGGGTAGTCAGTTAGTTTTAACTACTTTATATTATCTTTTATAATTGTTTGCATATTTCTTTTAATTCGTTTATTTCTTCAGGTGTGATTTTAATTAGAATAAGCATTCCATTTTCGATAACAGCTTCAATTTTATCGCCGACTTTAAACCCGACTTCTTCAAGCCATTTTCCAGTTAATTTAATAGTAGGTCTATCGGCTACTTCTGTTACGGTGTATATTTTCATAAAACATCTTTCCTTTCTTTTAAATGTTTTGGCTATCTTATTAAGTAGGCATTATATCACTAAGTATTAATATAGCTTTCACCATATCTACAAGAGTTACTAAATAGCCATTTCTTACAAACCTTTTTCGTTTGTACTTCTATTTCCGCCACCACCTTATAAAAAAGCAAAAAAAAAAAAGACTTATACTAATTATTTATTAAATAAAAAGTACAAGTCTTATATTAAATATTTAGTGAATAACTTTTTGCCATACTGTAAGTTGTGGCTCTCATATTCGGTTTTGCTTGTCAATACTTTTTTCAAAAATATTTGATAAAAAAACAAACCTTATTTTCCCAAATATTAGTTTTTAACTTTATAAAATCAGTTTTTATTTTGGAAAGGTTTGTTATCTAAATTATTAAGTGCGAATTCTATACATTCGTTAATAACTCTATTAATTGACAAATCACTTTCTTTTGAAACTTCTTCTATCTTCTTTAATGTAGCATACTTAATTCTAATAGTTTTTAAAACAGTTTTTTCATCATCACTTTTAGGTAATTTAAATTCTTTCATTGTGTCACCTCACTAATTTAATTATAAAAATATGTAATACAATTAGTAAGTTACACAATATGTACTACAAAATTATACAATATGTGCTACAAAATAAGATTTTTGTGTTATAATGATGTCATAAAGATGGATATAAAATTTAGAAAGGAGCAAAAGAATGAGTAAAAGAAAGAAAAATAATATCATAATTGGAGGACTGTGTGCGATAGTCTTATTAATGGCTGTTGGTTATGCTGCATTTGCGAGTCAACTTAAAATAAATGGGACAAGTAGTATAGGTAGTGAATGGAAAGTATTAATAACTGATATTACTAGCGGAAGTATAGTAGGAGGAGCAAGTAATGCGGAAGAACCGACTCATACAGCAACAACTGCCACTTTTAAAACAAATTTAGTAAGCCCAGGAGATAGTATAACATATACGGTTACAGTAGAGAATCAAGGAACAATAGACGCAACATTAACAAGTATTGATGTAAATACTGGAAATAACTCAGCTATAGAGTTTGAAACAAGTGGAATAGAAGAAGGAGATAATTTATTACAAGGGGAAAGTGATGAATTATATGTAAAAGTAACCTATAGTAATAGTGTGACAAGCCAGCCAGAAAATACCAATAGTACCTTCACTGTAACCTTAAATTATACTCAAGCAGGAATAGGTGACGATGGAGTTGTTTTACCAACAGAAACGGTATCATTAGGTGGGCAAGAAGTAGAAACCGTCAATTATGGTGACGGTTTATATACTGATGAATATGAAACCGGAAGATATGTCTATAAAGGAACTAATCCCAATAATTACATTGAATTTAATAACGGTGAAATGTGGCGAATAATAGCCAAAGAAACAGATGGAACATATAAAGTGATTAGAAATGAAATCATCGAAAATAGGGCATTTGATATTGAAGGTGGATTACATGGTTCTAATGAATGGAATAGACCAGCGGATTTAAATACATATTTAAATAGTGAATATTATAACACTTTAGATTTATCAATAAAAGATATTATAGTGTTACATAATTTTGGAATTGGAGCAGTAATATGGAATAATACTAATTTAACTACACAAATAGCAAACGAAAATGGAACAACGTGGAAAGGAAATATAGGCCTTATTAGTGCCAGTGATTATATAAGAGCCAATAGTAACGAAATATTGTGTGGAAATATAAATTTACAATATAATAATAAAACAATATGTAAAAACACAAATTGGATGTTTAACAATAAAACCTGGTGGACTATCTCTCCAATGGCAGAACATTTATATAATGTTATCGATGTATATGAAAATGGAGAAAGCAGTCGAACATATGCAGCGGGAATTTACGGAATACGACCAGTAGTTTATCTAACATCTAATATTACCTTAAGTGGATCAGGAACTTCTGGTGACCCTTATGTATTATCGGAGAATTAATATTATCGGAGAAAACAGAATCAAACTTTGCAATTAAAGGGTTATTATTATATAATTTCTCCGATAACAATTTGATAATATATAACTGGAAATGGAAAATCAAAGTCATAAAAGTTATATAAATTCGTTTATAAAAAAACTAAAATTATAAGTTTTATTATAAAAATGACTAATTTTTTATAAAATTTAGCTTATTTACAAAGATAATCTATAAAATTAGTAATATTAACAATTACTATATTTCCCTGTGCCAATTATTAGAACTTTAATTGTTATCGGAGAAAAGGCAAAAATAAGCCTTTAATTTATAAGAGTTTCTTTATTTTTCTCCGATAACTAAAAATCTACGATAATGTATATTATCGGAGATCTCCGATAATTTGTAATTACAAATTAACTTATAAAATAATTAGTAGCAAACCTTATAATTTCAATAAATAAGGTTTGTTTTTTTATCAAATATTTTTGAAAAAAGTATGTTAAACATTAGTTAAAATGATACCGATTTATAATGTGGATAACAAACAAAGGTAAACCTTGTTTGTAGTCATAGCATAATCGATGAAATCTAAAAAGCAAGGGTTTCATGAACTCACTTTGTT